>JACQVH010000291.1 GCA_016209895.1 Candidatus Hydrogenedentota bacterium
CTCTTACCCAGGGACCCCAAGGCCATGAAAGACGCCCGCCAAGAAATCGCCTATCTCCAAAAAGAACCAAGACCGCATGAAATACGACCAGTACCGCGCGCAACACCTGTTCATCGGCTCCGGCGTCATCGAAGCCGGATGCAAGCACCTCATCGGACCCCGCCTCAAACAATCCGGCATGGAATGGACGGTCCGCGGCGCCAATGCCATCATTGCACTTCGATGCGCCATCCTATCCAACCGCTTCGAGGACTTCTGGGAGCAACGCCTCGCGGGAACCGGCTGAAAACCCCAATTCCTGACGCAGGCCCGGCGAATAACCGAACATACCAAAGGCCCGGCCCCTTCTGTCATGGTCAGTCCCGCGCCGCGCGGGAAAGCATCTCTTGCACCCAGGACGTCGCGTATGGAACCAATTCTTGTCCGCCGTGCACAACTGAGAGCATCAGTGTACGCTCGGCTATTTGCGATTAAACGCTGGCCGAAACCGTCGGCAAGAGGATTCTGCAGCCATACTTGGCGGCGGTTTTGACCAGGTGCTCGATATACTCTGGTGAAGGTGGTGCGGCGGGTACTTCCGCCGCGGTCGCCGGTTCGCCGATTTCGAGGAAGAATTCTTCGAACCCGGCGGGCATGATGAAAACCAACGCCCGGGCCGGCTGAGAACCGATGTTCTTGTAGGTGTGGGCGAGGTCGCGCGGTGAGTGAATGTAGGTCCCCGGGCCGGCCTTGAATTTCTGTTCGCCGGCCTGAAATTCGAGTGCGCCTTCCAAAATCCAGAAACCTTCGTCCTCGCGTGTGTGGATGTGGAGAGGAGGACCGCCTTCGGGTGGAACCATCATCTCGATGAGGGCATACTGGCCGTTCGTCTCCTTCCCGGTCACTTTAAACGTCATGAGATCGGTTACGACTCGACGGGAGATACCTTGTCCGCAAGGTATCGCTTCAGCGGTGACGGTGGTAAACATTTCCTGCTCCTTCACCCGGAGGGACGCCGGCCGCTCACGTGGGTTGCTAGGGCTGACTTACTTTGTCCGGGTCCCAGATAGTGGCGGCAATGTAGCGCTCCTTGTCCGGCGCATCGCAGAAGTAGTAGACGGTAACGACCTTTCCATCCGGGCGCTGCACCGAGCGCGGGTAGCCGATGTCGCGGCCTCCACCATTGGATCGAAGAACAATCTCCTCGTCCCAACTGTTCCCACCGTCGGGACTGAGCCGCGCGCGAATCTCGAACGGAGCAGCGCGGTAGCCATACGTGAGGCATACACGGCCGTCGCGAAGGCGGATCATGCTGGGCGGGTTGCCTTCCCCGGTGCTCGGCGCCGGCGTCCCGAGAAACGTCCAGGATTTACCGCCGTCCTCAGACCGGTAAGCGTTGATCCAACTGGGATCGCCTTCGCGGCGACGGATGGCGGAGAGAAGTGTGTTCTCGGCGAGACGCACCGTCGAGGGCATGATCGCGTACCCTTCCGGTTCAGGTCCAATCCATGAGACGAATTCCCACGTCTTGCCACCGTCTTGCGTGCGGGCGCAAAACACGCGACCTTCCTGGCTATTGGCCTTCGATGACGTCAGAAAAACCATGCAGTCATGTTTACCATACACGAGATAGTCCGTGCGCGCGGCTACGCCCGGTTGGCCAAACAGAGGCAGCCGGAACGGCCCCTGCCAAGTGTGCCCCCGATCCATCGAGTAGTAGAATCGCGACGCGCCCTCGTCCAGGCCGGTCATGCGCAACGTCATCGCGAAATCGGGATGCGTGAAATCAATCCCGCCCAGACAATCCACCGGCTCTCTTTCCCTCACGCCTTCGGGCGGAACGCCGTGAGCGGCGCCGCGCTGCGTGACCAAAACCCCTTGTTTCATGGGGAATTCGAGCGTCCAGGTATTTCCGCCATCCAGACTCCGCCCGAGCAGATTCTCTTCCGGCTTCTCGCGGTCAATCGCGTGCCGCGTAGGACCCAGGTCCTGGTAGTAGCCCCGGCTGAATCCCACCAAAATTTCATTGCCCCAGGACCAAATCCCATGATTCGCCGGCCACCCACCGAAACGCCCCGGCTCAAAATACACGACGAAATGCTGTGCATCTTGCGCCGACATAGCGCCGACTCCGATTAGTGTGACCATGCTCAATGCGAGTGTGCTCATGCGTAGTCAGTTGCTAGTGGCTAATTCCTGGTCACTCGGAACTCGTTGCTCGGAACTCGGAACTCATTTCTAACCCGCCAACGCCGCCGTCCGTTTCTCAACCCGTTTGCGTTCTTCCACATCGAGAACGGCTTTCCGGACCCGCACCGATTTCGGCGTCGCCTCGACAAGTTCATCGGGCGCGATCCATTCCAATGCGGCGTCCAACGTTAACATGCGCGGAACATCAAGCCCCACAAAATGGTCCTTGCCCGCCGCGCGGTGGTTCGTTAGCACTTTCCGCTTCGTCGGATTGCACGGCAGGTCGCCGGGCCGCGAGTTCTCGCCGACGATCATGCCGGCGTATATCGGATCGCCTGGCGAGACAAATAGCGTACCCCGCTGCTGCAAGTTTTCCAGGCTGTAGCTGCTGGCTTCGCCCGCGTCCATACTGATCATCGAGCCGCGGACCCGCGACAACACCGGACCGCACCATGGCGCGTAGCCGATAAACCGCGAAGCCATAATCCCCAGCCCGCGCGTGTCCGTCAGGAACTCGCTCCGATACCCGATCAATCCACGCGTCGGGATGCGAAATTCGAGCCGTACCATGCCTGTGCGCGCGTTCAGGAGATTCGACAACTCGCCCTTGCGCTGCGAAACCTTCTCAATCACTACGCCCTGAAAATCCACCGGAACATCAATAATAAGTTCCTCGATGGGTTCGAGTAGATTCCCTTGTTTGTCGCGGCGCGTGATGATTTCCGGCGGCGACACGCACAACTCCATACCCTCCCGCCGCATCTCCTCGATGAGGATCGCCAGATGCAACTCGCCGCGTCCGCTCACCTTGACCCCATCGGCGCGGCCCACGTCTTCCATCCGCAACGCGACATTGACGCGCAACTCGCGTTCCAGCCGCTCCTTAAGCTGACGAGACGTGATCGCACGGCCTTCTCGCCCGGAGAACGGACCGCTGTTGACCAGGAAGAACATGGACACCGTCGGCTCTTCGATGTCGAGCGGCGGCCGCGCCGGCGACTCCAGTTCAAGGGCCGAGAAGGTATCGCCGATGTGGATGTCCTTCGGTCCGGCAATCCATACAATTTCGCCGGCCGATACTTCCTCCGCTTCCGCCGACTCCAGCCCGCGTGTCACCCAGAGATACGTCGAGCGTTCCTCCTGGGCGCTGATCACTTCCCATTCGCCGCGCTTGACGTCATAGTTTTTCCAGCGGGTCGTGGTCCGCACAAACGGTTCCCCCCGACGATGGCGGCCTTGGAGAATTCGCCCACACGCAACCCGGCCGATATGGTCCCGCCAACCAAGCATGCTGACTTGCATCAGGAAGGGGGCGTCCTCTTCGGCACGCGGCGCCGGCACGTGCTCCACGATTGCTTGAAATAACGCCTCGATCCCGGTACGAGCGTCCGTCTCCAGATTCCGCACCAGCCAGCCGTCCAGCCCGCTGCCGTACAATACGGGAAAGTCCGCCTGCGCGTCGCTCGCGCCCAACTCAATAAAGAGGTCGAACGTTTTGTGCAACGTCTCGGTCGGGTCGGCGTTGGGCCGGTCCACCTTATTGATGACAACGATCGGCCGAAGCCCCAAACGCAGCGCCCGCATGAGCACGTAGCGCGTCTGCGGCATCGGCCCTTCGTTCGCGTCCACCAGCAGCAATACCGAGTCCACCATGGACAACACACGCTCGACCTCGCCGGAGAAATCGGCATGCCCCGGCGTGTCTACGATATTGATGAGGTAGCCATTCCATTTGACCGAGCAGTGCTTGGCGCGGATGGTTATGCCCCGTTCCCGCTCCAACTCGTAGTTATCCATGACCCGCTCTTCGATACGCGCATTCTCGCGAAAAGTATGAGTGGCGCGGAAAACCGCATCAATAAGTGTGGTTTTCCCATGGTCAATATGCGCAATGATGGCGACATTGCGGATGGTGTCACGTGGCGTCATAGTACCTATTCTGTTCCAAAACTCAGTTTCACTCGACAAAAACGCAATAGCGTACATGAATCGCATCCCGCAATCAAATTCGCGCGACGCGGCCTTCTCTGTGTTCCTTGCGCTTGCCCGCCAAAGCTCCAGCGAAGCCGGGTTCCTTGCGGTTACAACGATGGAGTTCCAACCACAAGCAACGCGGAGAACTCAAAGGGCTCCTGGATGGGTCGTTCTTTCTCCGTGTGAATATCGCCTCGTGGTTTTGGCCGTGTTGGTTTTCGAAGGGGAAATCACGTACCATGTGCTTCACGTTTTCGGAGCCTCTAGAGAGGGTTGGTAAGCGGTGTCGAGGGAGGGGACTGCCATGTACTTACACAAGCGAGGGAACGAACTCCGTTCGGTGATCTTCGGAGTAAGCGTCGTGTCTGCGGCAATGGCCCTGATGGCGAGTGGGTATGCGACTGCGGAAACGCCCGTCTACCACAACGAGCCGTCGGGCCAGTACTTGCAGCAATGGCTTCTCTGCGGGCCGTTTCCCTTCGTTCCCGCGCCGGGCGTCAACGCCGCCGTCCCGCGTCGGCCGGGCTATGAAACGGACTATCTACAGGCGCATGGCGGAGAGCGCGCTCCCCGCGTTCTAGCCGGCCAAGTCGAGACCTTCGAGGGCGGCTCGACGACGTGGACGCTTCACCACTCGACAACATTCGATGTGAATCTCGACGAGGCGGTGTCCAAGCGCGGAGACGTGCTCGCCTACGGCTACTGCGAAATCCAGTCCGCCGCCAAGGTCGCGTGTGTGCTGGCCGTCGGCAGCAACGACGGGATTCGCGTATGGTTGAATGGCGACGAGGTACTGGATGCGCCGACGGCTCGCGGGTTGCGGCCCGATGATGACTTGATTCCCGTGGTGCTCGACCCGGGCCGAAACACCCTGCTGGTGAAAGTGACCGAACACGGCAACAAGTGGGGCTTCTGCTGTCGTCTCCTACCTTTCTCGGATGCGGCACTTAACGAACGCCTGCGGCTGTTCGAGGTCGTCACCGATGAGGCGGGAGTGGCGCGACTTCGCTGCCTGGGTTCCGATGACGTGCAACGCTACGCCATCCAACGCACCGAAATCGAAGCCGTCGCGCTGTCCAATCCCAACCAGGTCTTGTGGAAAACACGCTGGACCGGCAAACGGGAATTGCCGATTCGGGTCAGTTCCGCCGAATTCGATAAATACCTCTTGCGACTGACTGTGGATTTCAAAGGAGGAGCGAAACGTACCATGGAAATTCCCTTCACCGCCGGGAAACGAGTTGAACACGTCCTCTTCGCCGACGCCAATACCGACTACTGCATCGTCGTTGGAGAGAATGCCTCGGAATCCGAGCAATGGGCGGCCAAGGAACTTCAGCACTGGCTGAAGGAGGCCAGCGGCGCTGACTTCCGGTTGTGCACGGATGTCGAGCCGGCCTGCGCACAGGAGATCGTGGTCGGATGGAACACTCGTGCGCAGAAGCTGCTCGGTAAATCCGCCAAGGCGCCGAAGGACGCAGATGAATCCTATACGTACCAGAACGTCGGCCCGCATATCGTGATCTGGGGCGGCAATCAGCGCGGCACCATGAACGGGGTCTTTGCGTTTCTCGACCGCGAACTCGGCTGCCGCTGGTATACGCCGCGGGTGTCGGTCATACCCAAGAAACCTCAATTCATCTTCACCCGGCTTTTCCATCACGACGCCCCGGGTATTCGCGTACGCAACGATTTCTACTTCGAGGCGTTCGAGCCTATCTGGGCCGCGCGCAACCACATTAACGGCGCGATGAATCACCGTGAGCAGCCCGGCGGCCTCGAATGTTATTGGGCCGTCCACACCTTCTTCCCGTTGATGCCGCCCGCCGAATTCTTCGAGAGCCATCCGGAGTACTACAGCCTCATTGACGGCAAGCGCATTGCCGAAAATGCGCAACTTTGTGTGACGAACCCGGACGTGGTGCGCATCCTCACCGAACGGATCACGAAAGTAATGCGCGAAAAGCCGGAGTATCTTATTTACGACGTCTCGCAAAATGACTGGGCAAATCCTTGTCAATGCGACAAATGCCAAGCCATCGCCCAGCGCGAAGAGAGCGAGTCCGGCCCAGTGATTAATTTGGTAAACCAAATCGCCGAAGCCGTCGAGAAGGAATTCCCGGACAAATTTATCGGCACGCTGGCCTATCAATACACGCGCAAGCCCTGCAAAACCCTGAAGCCACGCCACAACGTCGTCGTGCGCCTGTGTAGCATCGAATGCTGCTTCTCCCACGACTTCTTACATTGTCCGGAGAACGAGTCCTTCGTCCGCGACATGGAAGGCTGGGCCAAGATTGCACCGCACCTGTACATTTGGGACTACGTCGTCAATTTCAGCCATTACATCATGCCTTACCCGAATTTCCGAGTGTTGCAGCCGAACCTGCAATTCTTCCGCGACCACAACGCGATCGGGGTCATGGAACAGGCGGCCTATCAAAGCCGCGGGGGAGAGTTTGCGGAATTGCGCATGTATGTTATCTCAAAGCTGCTTTGGAACCCCGAATGCGACGTGCCGCACGTCATAGATGATTTCATGTACGGCTACTATGGGCGAAGCGGACAATACGTGAAGAAGTACTTCGATTTACTTCATTCACGTATCACGCCGGACACCCACATTCACCTGGGACTGCGCCCGGACGACAAGTTGTTCTCCGACGAGTTCGTGCGCGAGGCCGAAGCCATCTTCGACCGGGCGGAAATTGTTGCGGACAACGATGAGATTCGCCGACGAGTCGAGGTCGCGCGCCTGCCGATCATGTATCTCAAGTGCAAACGGATGCCCGCGGAGGCCAAGCGAGACCAGACCTATACCCGATTCACCGCGATCACGGAGCGCGAAGACATCACCCACTACGCCGAGTCCGGCGAACCCCATCGCGAAGCCTTCCACGCGGAAATGAAGGCGGTGAAGTAGCTACTCTGGCTACATAAACCATTTCTTGAGATCGTGCACTGCGTCGCCAAATTTTCGCATGAAGGCCATTTCTGCCTCGTCGAGTGGGCCTTGTCGCAGCGCCGCCAGGTTCTCCTCGAGGTGCTTCACGTTGGATGGTGCAGTCATGCAGACGTGAACGTGCGGATTTGAGAGTACAAAACGATAGCATTGACCGGCGGTCGGCACGGGACCGTCTTTCGGCCAGGTCTTCGGTCTGCGGAGCAGATAGGTCCACCGTGTGGCGGTGTAGCTCACCACGCCAATGTCGTGTGCGCTGACGAAGGGGAAGATTTCCTGTTCCGCGCCTCGATGCGCCGCGTTATACCGAATCATCAGCACATCGAGTGCGCCATCCGCGGCAAGCTTGCCGGCAAACTTGCGGTCATGACAGGACATCCCTACGAAGCGAACTTTGCCGTCGTTCTTGAGCCGGCGGATTTCCTCGCACAGTTCTTCGGGAAACTGCTTTTCCTTCATTACTCCGAGGAAAAGGAAGAGGTCAATGTAATCGGTGTTGAATTGTCGGAGACGTTTCTCCAGCGTCCTCCTGAGATTGGGATGGCCCAGGATGAGATTGTAGGCGCCGGTCGCCACCACGAACTTCTCGCGACGTCCCCGCATGGCCTCGCGTAACGTCCTCGTCATATGGGTATCGAAACCATACGCAAAGAAATAATTGATACCCTCGTCAATGGCCCGATGAACTGTCTTTTTGCCGGGACGATACGTCGCCGACATTCCCAGCCGATGAACCGGAACCCCGGTGTTACCCAGAACAGTGTGTGCAAAATCAGTTTCCATTCTCGCCTTGCCACGGGTCCCGACTGAAATTTCCCAATCGAATATTGAAAATCAAAAATCGAAAATCAGCGTGAGTAGGCCTGTAAGCCGAGTTCTGTCTGCGGTGTTGCCACCGGAGGCGGTCATTCCTCTGGGACGCGCGTCACCGCGCGCCTCGAGCTTCCAACCCGGGAGCAGAGCGGGCCACTCCATTGCTCCCCTATTAGGAATTGCTCCAAGTGGGGTTTAGCCAGCCGGCCGGTCGCCCGGCCGCTGGTGCGCTCTTACCGCACCTTTTCACCTTTGCCGGTCACAACGGGGGGACGTGACTTAGGCTGTGTGGTTTCTGTGCCACTTTCCGTCGGGTTACCCCGCCTTCGCGTTACGAAGCACCCTGCCCTGTGGAGCTCGGACTTTCCTCGGCGCAACCAAGGCCACGCCGCGACCGCCCGGCCTACTCACAGGGATATTGTAGCACTGATTCAAGGTGAGAAGTGAGCAGGGAATTCTCGATCTTGGATTTGCGATATTCGATTTGGACCGCTTCCGTTCGTGGACGTTTCAAAATCGCAAATCGAATCCCGCGTTTCGTGGAACCAAAATCGAATATTTCCACTTGTGGCCACCTGCGGCTGCGTTGTATATTCATACGCGTTATGGCGCTGCCCGCACTACGAGCCTTAGACGCTATGCCCATCGAGCATGAGGGCGAGACCATGATTCTGGTTCGAGACATGGAGGGCTACGTCGAACAGCAAATTCTCCTCAGTCCGTTGGCGTTTTTCATTGCCTCCCAGTTGGATGGCCTGAACACTGTCACCGATATTCAATATCTATTCGCGACGCATTTCGACGGACAGATGCTCACCACCGACCAGATCGAACAGGTAACGGCCTATCTCGACGAACACGGATTTCTCTCGTCAGACCGCTTTCTTGCTATTCGTCAACGTATCGAAGACGAGTTTCGAAAGTCGGAGATTCGAAAGCCGTATTTGGCCGGAAAATCCTATCCCACCGAGCCAGACGCTCTACGCAAATACCTGGACGAACTCTTCGTGCGCGACGGCGGTCCCGGCGAGCGGCCTCAACCCGGAATCACGGATGGCCTGCCGCCGCTTCGAGGGTTAATCACACCCCACATTGACCTTGAACGCGGCGGACATTGCTATGCGCACGGGTACTTGCGCCTCTGCAAGCAGAATCAGGTCAAGAGCGTATTCATTTTCGGCGTAGCGCACGTCGCCCCACCGGTACCCATCATCCTCACCCGGAAACATTTCGAGACGCCCCTGGGAGTCGTGCGCACGGACCAAGAGATTGTCGAGTGCCTGGCCAAGACCTGTGCCTGGGACCCCTTCGAGTTCGAGAGCATCCACCGCACCGAACATTCGATCGAGTTCCAGGTGCTGATGCTGGCCCATCTATTCGGCACAGACTTCCGAATCGTGCCGATGCTATGCGGGCCATTCGTCGAAGAACGCAGCCCCACCAGTCCCGACGCCGTGGAACCGTTGGCCGCCTTCTTGAGAGCCTGCCGAGACCTGGTGAAATCGTTGGGAGATTCCTGCTTCGTCATTGCGGGCGCAGATTTGGCGCACGTGGGGATACGCTTTGGCGACGACTTTGAGATAACCGATGGAATCGTCCAGTCCGTCGAGTCGCGCGATCGCGAGGACCTGGCCCACGTCCTCGAATTGAATCCCACCGCCTTCTACCGTTCCGTGATGAAAGACCGGAACCAGCGTCGCGTTTGCGGCATCAACTGTATTTACGCCGCTCTCAAGACCCTCGAAGGCGCCGCCACCCGCGCCGAATTGCTCGACTATGACTACGCACCCGACCCGGCCGGCGGGATGGTGTCGTTCGCAAATATCGTCATTTCGTGAGATCAAGTTGACACCGGGCCCTTCTGTAATTACAATGTGATTATGCCAATGAACATTAAACGCAAAATGGCAATGAAAGCACGCATTATCAAAATTGGCAATTCGAAGGGTCTTCGCATACCCAAGGCGCTCTTGGAGCAAGCGGAATTGAGCGAAGAAGTTCTAATTCAGCCGAGAGAAGGCGGCTTGATAATTCGTGCGGTGAAGCGGCCACGCCAAGGGTGGGTCGAAGCATTCCGCCGTGCACTGGACTCGGACGAAGACCGCCGATTGAGCCAGGAGATGTCATTTCCCAACAAATGGGACGAGGCGGAGTGGCGTTGGTAGCGGGCCGCTTCGACGTTTTTCTGGTGGGACTGGACCCAACCGTCGGTACCGAGATATCGAAGACCAGACCCTGCTTAGTAGTCTCCCCCGATGAACTGAACCAAGTCCTGGCGACGGCGTTGATTGCTCCGATCACCACACGGTTCAGGGATTATCCGTGCCGCGTCACATGTAAGTTTCGCCGGAAGACCGGTCAGATCGCTTTGGACCAAATACGCTGCGTAGACCGAGAGAGGCTTCTATGACGTCTCGGGCATCGCGCTGCCAGCGACCAATTTCCGCCTGGAGTCTTCGCTCCACGTCCTGATGCGCGGCTGATCGGAAGAGATTGGTCGTTTCGCCGGGATCGTTCTTGAGGTCGAACAACTGGCTTTTGTCCACGTCGCTCACACAAAGCTTCCATCCGTCAGGAGCAATGACCGTCCGGGTACGCTCGCGAGCCACACGGTCAATTTCGGCCGGAGTAGCGATCCGACTTTCTGCGGCTTTGGTGAAGCTCTCAACGTTGGGTGGCGGATTCCATTGGATGAACACCGGTTCCCGCGGACTCTTGCCGCCGCTTATTACTGGAACGAGACTGCGGCCCGGAAGGCTCCGGGCAGCTTTGCTGTCCATCAGTTCCAAAAGAGTTGGAACAAGACTGATGTGACTGACGTATCCGCCGACAACAGTTCCCCGTCCGCGCATCTGTGGAATCCGAAGCAGCCAGGGTATTCGGACTGATTCCTCATACATCAGAGTTTTCTCGACGAGGCCGTGGGCGCCCATCATATCGCCGTGATCGCTCGTGTATGCCACGATCGTATTATCAGCCAAACCCTCCTCCTCCAGTGTCCGGAGGATGGCGCCGACGCTCAGGTCTTCCTGTATCACCAGGCCCCACAAGCGCGCTATGAGCTTCCGCTAAACATCGGGATTCTCACC
>JACQVH010000283.1 GCA_016209895.1 Candidatus Hydrogenedentota bacterium
CCGATCGTTGGAGCGTCCCCTGCGTGATTCACCTGACTGCGGCTCTAATGGATACCGCCGCGTGCAAGTCGTTCGAACATAGCGTTTTGAGAGAAGCTCCATAAACGAAGTGCAGCAACCCACACTTTCAGGGAAAGATCCATCTTATCAAAAATTTTGGTGCACTTGCCGAAACAGTCAGACTGGATACAGGTCTCTGGGGTAGGTCCAGAATACCTCGTCGCTTGCCCCCGAACTGAGGGATGGTCTTCGTAACAGACACGTCTTACCCCACAGGCTCTTTCGCCCCTTCGGGGCTGTCGTCAATTGTTGGACTTGATCCCAGGGCGGCGTCCGCGAAGGCGGACTTGCCCTGGGCTGACATGTTTCGCCCATTCAGGGCGTTTCGACCAGAGGCCGTTAATGAAAGTCGCGGCTCTTCGTCTCGCTTGGGCAGGTCTCGACTTCGGGAATCCAAAGATTCTGCACCACGATGTGGGCGACGTCAGATTGGACCTGTAATTTTCCGGTGACCCCCAGAAAACATTGGGTCTTGGCAAGAAGTTCGTATTTCTGAAACACGCCCTCCCAGATGACGAGGTTCACGAAGCCGGTTTCGTCTTCAAGCGTCATAAAGACTACGCCTTTTGCGGTTCCGGGACGTTGGCGGCAGATGACCAGTCCGGCGTAGCGGACGCGACTTCCGTTCTTCAGACCGCGCACGGTGGCGGCATCGGGCAAGCCCTTCAGAGACAACTCGTCGCGCAGTTCTGCCAGCGGATGACCGCGCGGGCTGTGATCGGTAAATGCGTAGTCCCAATGGATCGCTTCAAAAGCGCTCAAGGGGACGAACGAAGCCGCCGGTTCAGCGTATTCGAGGCCTAACCCGCCCTTGGGTTCCCGCCCGATTCCCAGCGCGTCCCACAGCGCATCGCGCCGCTCCGGTTTGAACCCTTCGAACGCGCCGCTCTCCGCAAGCCGGGTGAGCATACCGTCATCGAGTCGGGTCCGCGAGGCAAAATCCTCGAGCGAGTGGAAGGGAGCAGCTTGCCGGCATGCGACGATGTGCGCGCCGTCGGCCTCGCTCAGACCCTTGACGTACCGCAGGCCCATACGCACGGCGAATCCTTCTCCGCTTGCCGGGGCGGGTTCGAGGGTGCAGTCCCAGTCGCTGCAACGAACGTCCACGGCCCGGATACTCACCCCGTGCCGTTTGGCGTCCTCGACCAACGTGGCCGGGCTGTAAAACCCCATCGGCTGCGCGTTCAACAGGGCGCAGAGAAAGGCGGCGGGATAGTGCCGCTTCAGCCACGCGGTGGCATAGGCCACAAGCGCAAAACTCGCGGCATGGCTCTCCGGAAACCCGTATTCGCCGAAGCCCCGAATCTGCTCGAAGACGCGTTCCGCAAATTCCTTTTGAATGCCCTTGCGGGCCATTCGCGCGATTAACCGCTCCCGATGCCGCTCGATACGGCCCGCCTTTCTCCAGGCGGCCATGTCGCGCCGGAGTTGATCGGCCTCGCCCGGCGTGTAATCGGCGGCGACGATGGCGAGTTGCATCACCTGCTCCTGGAAAAGCGGAATGCCCAGGGTCTTTTGCAGAATGGGTTCCAGGCACGGGTGCGGGTACGTCACCGTTTCCTCGCCGTTACGCCGCCGCAGGTAAGGATGCACCATGCCGCCGGTGATCGGACCCGGACGCACGATGCTCACTTCGATCACGAGGTCGTAATAATTCTTCGGTTTGAGACGCGGCAGCATCGCCATCTGGGCCCGGCTTTCAATCTGAAAGACGCCCGCCGTATCGCCCCGTTGGATCATTTCGAAGGTCGGTCCGTCTTCCGGCGGGACGGTGGCCAGCGTATACGTTTTTTCGGAATGCTGCTTGATCAAATCGAAGGCGCGGTGCACCGCGTTGAGCGCCCCGAGGCCGAGAAGGTCCACCTTGAACAGACCCAGTTCCTCGATATCCTCTTTGTCCCATTGAATCACGGTGCGGTCCGGCATGGTGGCATTCTCGATGGGCACCAGGTCGCTTACCGGCTCGTGTCCCAGCAGAAAACCGCCGGGATGGATGGAGAGATGGCGCGGGACATCCTCGATCTCCTGCATCAGCCGCAAGAGGTTCGCATATAGCCGGCTCTCCGGATCGAGTCCTGCTTCGCGGAACGTCTCCGGCGAAGGAAACTCATGATGCGACAACAGGCGCGCGACCCGTTCCACGTCCGTTTCGGGAAGGCCCAGCGCTTTTCCGATTTCGCGCACCGCCGACCGCGCCCGGTATCGAATGAAGTTTGCGACCATGGCCGCATGGCTTCGCCCATATTTCTCATAGACGTGTTGGATGACCTCTTCCCGGCGATCATGCTCGATATCCAGGTCAATATCGGGCGGCTCCGCGCGCTCCTTCGAAAGGAACCGCTCGAACAGAAGGCCCATGCGCACCGGATCGATGGCCGTGATACCGAGGCAATAACACACCGCCGAGTTGGCCGCCGAGCCGCGCCCCTGGCAAAGGATGTTTTTGTGTCGGCAATATTGCACGATCTCCCGCATCGTGAGGAAATAGCCTTCGTATTCGAGGTCGTGAATGAGCGCCAGTTCTTTCTCAATTTGGCGCCGGACGTCGTCCGGCACAGGGCCGCGATAACGTTCCCGCGCCCCGGCAAAAGTCAATTCCCGCAACCACTGGGCGGAGGTCTTGCCGCTGGGAAGGCGTTCCGAGGGATACCGGTAGCGGATTTCCTGGAGCGAGAAGCAGCAGCGTTCCGCCACTTCCTCGGTGCGCAGCACAGCGCGCGAGTCATCCTCGTAAAGCATCGCAAAACCGCGCGGCGAACGGAGCGCATGTTCGGCATTGGGATAAATGAGCCGTCCCGCCGTAGACAGGGTGACTCCATGGCGGATGCAGGTGAGCACGTCCTGAAGCTCGCGCCGGGCCGGCGTGTGGTAAAGCACCTCCATACCCGCCAGCAGCGGCAAGTCATAGCGTTCCGCGCGTTCGCGCACACGGTGCTCCCGGCGGGTTTCATTGCTTTCCCGATGGCGGGGCAGCAGCGCATACAGCCTGTCCCCGAACGCATCGCGCAAGGTATCGGCCATCGCCTTGGGTTCGGTCTCGCCGGCAATAAGACTCCGCGCGCCGCCCCACAACGCAAGAAGCCCTTCCGCATGCTCGCCTACTTCTTCCACGCTCACTTGACTCATCCCCTTCGGAGAGCGGAGACGCCCCTTCGAAAGAAGA
This sequence comes from Candidatus Hydrogenedentota bacterium, assembly GCA_016209895.1. Taxonomy (GTDB): domain Bacteria; phylum Hydrogenedentota; class Hydrogenedentia; order Hydrogenedentales; family SLHB01; genus JACQVH01. Next base: position 3,224 of record JACQVH010000283.1, read on the forward strand.
CGACAGAGGTTGGCATAACCGCCGCGATCGGCAGCCAACAAAATGAGGCGCGAATCGTCGAAAAGCGTCACTTCGGAACCGACGATGAGATGCACGCCCAGTTCCTGCGCCCGTTTATGGGCCCGCACGATGCCGTAAACCCCGTCGCGGTCAGTCAGGGCCAACGAACGAATGCCCAACCGGTACGCCTCTTCCACCAACTCGTCGGGGTGGCTGGCGCCTTCGAGAAACGAATAGGCGCTCTTGCACCACAGCGGCACATACGTGCTTTCCATGGCACTACCTATTCACATTCACATGCCGGAATATCCAGCGGTTCCCGCTTGCGCGGGAAATAGAGGCGGTAGGCTGTAGGCGGTAGGTAACGACCTCTGTAAGCGGGGTGGAATATCTGCCAGTGTGTGTAAGTGCTTGGCGTGCAACGGGAGAAGCCGGGACAGGGTAGCGATTCGAGGTGAAAAACGGTACATTTTGGGTAAAAATTGGGACATTTTGGGTAAAAATCGGGACATTTGGGTGAAAAACGGTGCAAGATCGGTAAAAAACGGTGCAACATTTTTGTAGGGTTTTGCCAAAATGGCATGTGGATGAAGATGGACTGACACGGTCCGACACGGACAGTTGGCCTGGGAAAACCGGGGTGGGGGTAAGAACGGTGGTAGTGCATGATCAAAAGTTCCTCCATATATATAGCCCCGGGCATTGCACTGTGAGTGCGGGGGACGGGGTTTCTTTCGCAAGTGGGTTCGCTTCGGCGAACTGAGAGGGTTCGCAATGACGAGATAAATTTCACTGCACTTCTCCTTGGAGGAACCAGCGGCGGCGCTTCTGGTCGTGATAAATCCATAGCCACCGCCCGCTCCGGGTACGCACGTAGTGATAGGCCCGCGCCACTTCCCGCAGCCACCACCCGCCCGACACAAGCTGTGGCCCGATCACCTCTTCCACGGGACCGTCTGCGATGCCCGCGATCAGCCAGCCATCCGGCTCACGGCGGTCGCGGGGCGGCAACTCGACGGGCGGCGTATACACCCGCCGCACCAGGGGGCGAGCGGCGACGGCGTTCGGCTTAGGCGCGGGAAGCTGATGCAAAGGCTCCCAACCGTATTGGGCTTCGGGCAGATGGCCGTCGTGCAGCCGCGCATACACCACCGCGTCGTTGCCAAGCTCCGCCCGGACTTTCGCAAAGGCGCGATGCACGGCCTCGCGGTCCGGTCGCGACGCGTCATGAAAAAGGACGAGTTGCCGCTGAGATGCCGCCACACCCACCGCGTGTACCTTCAACGCGACTGCCGCCGAAGACAGCGAAAGCGCCTCGAGTCGGAGCCGAAGCAGCGAGAGGAGTTCGTTCACATCGAGCGTGGGAACGGCCGGCGCCACTTCTTCGCGCCGTTCGCTACCATCGTCCAATTCAAGCGAAAACCGAACCGACCGAAGCATTTCGTGCCGCGCCGACAGTTCGGGAAGAAGCGATTGCAACAAACCGGCAAATCTAACCAGCAAGCGATCAAGACTCTCTTCGGGGTAGTCGAAGCATTCATTGCGTTCGACCGGCTCGAAGAGCAATTGCGGCACGAGCGGCGCCCAACCGTCGCCTTTCGCGAGCCGATGCAATTCTTCCGCCTCGATGCTGAACCGCTTGCGAATCCCCGCCGACGGCAGATCGAGAAAGCCGCCCAACGTCTCGATGCCGAGCTTGAAGAGCGTATCCCGCAAATTGGGGTCGAGTCCGAGACGCACAATGGGAACCCCGCGCAAATAAGCGCGTTCCTGCTCCGGACTCTGGAACACGAGGTTCCGCCTACTCGTTCGGGCGGCGGCGTAGCTCCCGAATCGCGAAAAGCCCACCGCGACCACCGCTCGGAATCCCGCCTGCCGCAAGTCCTCACGAATGCCTGACGCCCAAACGTCGAGCGAGGGATACAAATGGCGCAGACCCGTCGCGTCCAGCCAGAAGACCCCGCGTTCGCGGGAAGAAGGCTCGATACGGGGACTGAAACACCACAACCGGTGCAGGGTGCGCGTGACGGCCTCGCCGATCTCTGAATCCGTTACCACGCCACCCCGAAGTTCGCGGGAGAGTGAGAGTCCGGCCGCGTAGCGCATACCGGGGAGAATGCGCCGGGCCGCGGCCGGTTCGTTGGCCCACTGAACGATGCCAAGGGGCGTATCGTGGTCCACGACGGCCACCGGCCGTGCCTCCCAGTCGGGATGACGGCGCAACAAAAGCTGCAACGGCAGCCCCCGAATATCAACACAGGCCATCCGGTCCACGGCACATCTCCGTATAACGCCAACCGGGAACCCGCCGCTTATCCTTGACCACGCGCAGTTCGCAGAGGAAGCAGTCGTGACCGGCGCGCCTCTTTTCCGTCTCGCCGCGAAGCGACGCCAACGATCCGCCCGACGATTCCCGGTAGTTTTTGCGTGTAATGACGAGCAGCGCCGTCCGGTGTTTCTTGGCAAGACCTACAAGACGGGTCTGAACGGCCAGCGGCAGTTTCGCCTTGCCGCCGAGGTCGAGCACCACCAAGGCAAACCCGCCCGAACGGAGCAAGGTATCCGCCACCTTCGAGGCTTGGGCGGCATCGGCCACTCGAACTACGGGAAGCGCCTCCAAATCTATGCCGGAAGCCGCAAAATCCGGCGGAAAGAACGTAGCGCCGCCTCCCCCGATCCACGCCGCCAATTCTCCCCGCTGCTGCGCCTGGAGAATCAATGCCGCGCTTGCGCTCAGCGCGGCGGTAGCTGCCCCTCCCGAAACCTCGACCAATCGCCCGGCCAGCGTGTCCAGGCTCCATCCGGGGCGGACAGATTCTACGGACCGCTCCGGTAGCGCACTGGCCATCATCATGCCGTTCGGCTGCAGACACGCGCTCATAACTCACGACCTTCCTGTTCAGGTAAAATGGCCTGTCCCGCACGCCGGTAAAGGGCGGGGCGGGACAAACACACCATAGAGTGAGTATACTGAAAATTTATTCAGTTGTCAAGAGGAAGAAGATGTAGAAACTCCCCCTGCCCACTACAAATGAGCCCTATGTAGCTCCCAGTTGCACTGGGAGTCTTACGCCCATTACAAATGGGCGCTACGAAAGGGCACCCAACTCAAGAAGCGCGGGTAGAATGAATGCGTGGGCTATGCGGCAAGGTCTTGCGTCCCTTGGCCTTACGAAGCGGGTATGGCTTAACTAGCGCCTCGGCTGGAATGCCCAGTTCGCCGTGGAGCCGCTGGATCATCCCGAGCGTGAGCGGACGCTTACGGGTGAGAATCTCTGACACGCGCGCCCGATGGCCAATGTAAGGTTCTATATCCTTACGCGTCAGGCCGCGGCTTTCCATGTGATAGACCAAAGCTTCGATTGGGTCGGGGGCCGGGATCGAGTAGTGCTGTTCTTCGTACGCCTCCACGAGTGCGGTTAATACTTCTAACCGATCACCCTGCGGTGTGTTCGGCGCTGCGTCGAACAGTTTTTCAATCTCTTGGAGCGCCGCCCGATAGTCGGCGTCGGTCTTAATGGGTCGAATGTTCATGGTGCACTTTCCCTTTCACACGGTGGCTGCGTCTACGCGATCATATTCGCGATGCGTACCAACGAACCGAATGAATACTATCTGAAACTTGTATTGCACGGCGACGACCAGGCGATACTGGTTGCCCTTGATGTTGAACACCACTCGGTTATTCGCGACCAAGCTCGCGTTGCGATAGGTCTTCTTAATGTCGGCAGGCGATTTCCAGACGGCATGTTTAACGTCTGCATACCACGTTTGGAGCGCTTGTCGAGCTTCGGGATGTTCTTCCCAGAAGACGCGCAAGGCTTTCCGCGAAATGATCCGCATGCCCGTATTTTACTGTGTTCCCGTCATGGGAGCAAGCGGCCTAGGGGACTCGTCAACCTTCTATGGTGCCGCAACTCGGAATTTTCATGTCCTCTGATGGGTTGACAAGGCTGATATGCCGGTCATCATCCCTAAGTCGTTGCGCTACTTGGTCTGCGCACTGGTACCGTGCTTCGTGGTAGCCATCGCGGCGGCCCAGGAAGCGGGACCACAGTTACCCCCGCCAGCGACGCATGACGTAGACTTTGCGAAGGATATCCACCCGATCCTTGCCGAGCGGTGCGCGGAGTGCCATCTCGGAGGCAAGACCAAGGGCGGGCTATCCATGGATTCGCGGGAGGCGCTCCTGAAGGGCGGGGAGTCCGGGCCGGTTGTACAACCCGGCAATAGCGCCGAGAGCCGCCTCATCCGGTTAGTGGCGGGACTCGAGCCCGACACCGTGATGCCCGCCAAGGGCGAACCTCTCTCGGCGGAGCAGATTGGGCTGCTACGCGCCTGGATTGACCAAGGCGTCAAGTGGCACGACGTTACGCCACCAGCCCCAAAGTATCAAGCCCCGATCCATCTGCTGCGTCCCGAAGTTCCGGCCGAAAAACCGGGACTTTCCAATCCCATTGATCGCTTCATTGACGCATACTTCGAGCAACGCGGTTTGGTTTGGCCTGAACCGATCGCAGACAACGTGTTTCTGCGTCGGGTGTCTTTGGATGCGGTCGGTCTGCTGCCCACGCCCGAGGAACTCGCCGCGTTCGGGACCGATACGAATCCCGAGAAACACGGCCAAGCGGCGTCGCGGTTGCTCCACGACAACCTCGCCTATGCCGAACATTGGATGACTTTCTGGAACGACCACCTGCGCAATGATTTCGCGGGTACTGGCTACATTGACGGCGGGCGCAAGCCGATCACGCAATGGCTGTTCGACGCGCTGTACCAAAACATGCCCTACGACCAGTTCGTCGCCCAACTCATTCATCCGTCGTCCGGTAGCGAAGGATTCGTCAACGGCATCGTGTGGCGCGGCGTCACCGCGGCCGCGATGGTCCCGCCGATGCAGGCCGCGCAGACCGTCTCGCAGGTCTTCCTCGGCGTCAACCTCAAGTGCGCCTCGTGCCACGACAGCTTCATTGATCATTGGAAGCTGGCGGATTCCTATGGCATGGCGGGCGTGTTTGCCGAGAATCCCCTCGAATTGGTCCGCTGCGACGTGGCGCAAGGCAAGACCGTCCCCATCAAGTTCCTCTGGGACGACTTGGGCGCGATTGACGCCACACGCACGAAAACGGGCCGCCAAGCTCAGTTGGCACGCATCGTCACAAGCGAAGAGAACGGTTTCTTCACCCGCGCCATCGTTAACCGGCTGTGGGCGAAGTTCATGGGGCGCGGCTTCATCGAACCGCTGGACGTGATCGAGAACGAGCCGTGGTATCCGGAGTTGCTGGACTGGCTCGCGGGCGATCTCATCAGTCACGGATACGACCTTAAACGCACCATGCATCTGGTCTTATCTTCGCGGATCTATCGCCTACCGTCGGTAAGTACGCCGCCCGAAACGAAGGAAGCGTATCTGTTTCGAGGTCCGGAAGTGCGGCGCATGAACGCGGAACAGTTTTTGGACGCCGTCGCGAGTTTGACCGGCGCCTGGCAGGAGAACCCGCAGTTCGCCGTGCCGCCCAAGCCGGTCAAGAAGGACGAAACGCCGCCACCGCCCGTGGTGCGCGCGTGGCGTGTGAAGTCGGACCCGTTGACGCGGGCGCTGGGCCGCCCCAACCGCGAACAGGTCACCACGCGACGGCAGTCCGTGGCTACGGCCCTCGAAGCGGTCGAGATGAGCAATGGCCAGACGCTGGCCGCGCTGCTCGAACGGGGCGCGGCAAACATCGCGGGCAAGCCCGACCAATCTACAGAGTCATTGGCGGCAGACTTGTACAAGCGGGCGTTGCAGCGGGACGCTACCGAAGCGGAACGCATGACGGCAGCCGAGCTCATGGGCGCGCCGCCGACGGCTGAGGGCGTGGCCGACGTGCTCTGGGCATTGTCCATGCTGCCGGAGTTTCAGTTGATATTCTGATGACGCAAGACACACATACCCAGGATCGCGCTATGAAAACGAAATGGAGTCGTAGGGATTTTCTTAGGACAGCCGGGGCGGCCACTTTGTCCGCGCTCGCGGCGGGGATGCCGAGGCGCGTGGGAGCCGAAGCGGCCGAAACCATTTACCCGACTGCGGACACGCTCATCGTGCTTTGGATGGCCGGAGGCATGGCGCATACCGAGACTTTCGACCCCAAACGCTACACGGCGTTCGAAGCGGGAATGAACCCCGACCGCGTGCTCAGCACCTTCCCCGCGATAGATACCGTCGTGGACAACATCAAGATTTCCGAAGGGTTGGAGAAGATCGCCCGCGTCATGGACCGCGCCACCCTCATTCGCACGTATCGGGCGGCGGACCTCGGCTTCATCCTTCATTCGCGTCATCAGTATCATTGGCACACCGGCTACGAACCGCCGCTTTCGGTCGCAGCGCCCCATATCGGCGCCGTGCTTGCGCGCACGCTGGGTCCGCTCAACCCGGACGTGCCGGCGTTCATTGACATCGGCCAAGGGTTTGACAACGGCGAAGGCGAAGAACTCAAGGCGTTCCACACTGCCGGCTTCCTGGGCAGCGAATACGGCCCGTTCTTCGTCCCCAATCCCGAAGAGGCGCAGGCCACCGTTCAGCCTCCGAAAGGGATGACGCAGGACCGTTTCAAAGAGCGCTACCGGGCCTACAAGGAATTGGTGAATGCCAGTCCCGTTGGCGACGCGATGAGCGGATATCAAAAGGATTCGCTGCTACGCTCGCTGGAAAACGCGCATCGTCTCCTCACGTCCCCTGCCGCCCAGGCGTTCGACTTGTCGCTCGAGCCGAAAGAAGTCTACGACGCGTACAACACCGGACGTTTCGGACTCGGCTGCCTGCTGGCGCGAAGACTCGTCGAGGCCGGCGCGCGCTTCATCGAAGTGACCACCGAATACATTCCGTTCAAGTACTGGGACACGCACGAAGACGGCCACACGCGGACCATTGACCTCAAACGCTCGATTGATGCGCCGGTCGCCCAACTCGTCCTCGACCTCGAAGAACGCGGCCTGCTCGACCGCACGCTCATCGTCCTGGCCAGCGAGTTCAGCCGCGACATGCTTACCGAAGGCAAGCCCGGCGCGCCCGTGAAGAACCAAGTCGAAGTCCCGCCGATCATCAACGAGATGAAGCACTACGGCATGCATCGCCATTTCACCGACGCCGGCAGCGTGCTCATGTTCGGCGGCGGCATGAAACGCGGTTATTTGCACGGCGTTACCGCCGACGAACGCCCCTGCGGCGCCGTCGAAAAACCCATCACCACCACCGACCTCCACGCGACCCTCTATCGCGCCCTGGGCATCCCCCCCACTCTCGCCTACGAAGTCGAGAAACGCCCCTTCTACGTCACCAAAGACGGCCTCGGCAAACCCGTCATGGAACTCTTCGCGTGACTGCGGCGGATTGTCGTTTGCCGTCTGGAGTTTCTGCATTCTTCCTCGCGCGTCATAAGTTTTCGCGTATGATCGCGAGACGTTGGCACGCGAGTCCGGACTTTCGACATTCTTCTTTCCGTCTGCCTAGCGCCCAGGTCAAAGCTTAGCCCGCTTCAGCAGGCTCCTCTTTGCACCTCGCTTTAGCGAGGGTGAATCCGATGACTAACATCACTCGCCCGCTTGAGCGTGCTTCAACCTGCTTTAGCGTCTTCGTCGGGCTCCGCCTCCTGACTTCTGACTCCTGTCTCCTTCTGTTGGACTCACTCATGCTCCCACTTCAAAATCCAAGGGTCTTGGGTGCGCTCCTGAAATCCCTTCAGTCTCTTCAGAAGACCGTCAAAAACGTCTTTACATTCGGGATCATCTGCGAGATTCTGAATCTCATCCGGGTCATTTTCGAGATCGTACAGTTCAAACTTAGGCCGCTGGTGATACGCCGCCACCGTCCGTTTGCCGTAGGTCTTTATGCCGCGTTCGAGTACGGCTTGCCACGTCTTCGAGTCCCATAGGTCGCGCGCGGACGGGAATTCGAGAGGGTGCGCCGCGTTCCAGATGAGTTTATGGCGGCGCGTGCGGACCGCGCGCATCGGGTAATACATCGTCACTTCATGAAACGTGTGCGAGCAATATACCTCGTCCCAACCTTCGACACGCTTTTCTCGAACCACGCTGAGGACCGAACGACCGTGGAAGGACGCCGGATCGGTCAGCGCTCCCGCGTAATCCAAGATGCTGGGCGCGATATCCGTCCAAGAGACCATGGCATCGCAGGTATGGCCCTGGCGTTTCTCGAAGGGGTTTCGGATGATGCACGGCAAGCGGATTCCGGGATCGTACAAGTTGGTCTTCGCGCCGGGGAACGGCGCGCCATTGTCCGAGACGTACACGATCAGCGTATCCTCCCAGCGTCCGGTTTTCTTGAGAATCTCGATTAGCCGCAACAGACCGGAATCACAGCGCTCGATGGAACCGTAGTACTCCGCCAGTTCCTCTCGGCACTCCGGAATGTCCGGCAGATACGGCGGGACGATTACGTCCTTAGGGTCTATGGGAGCAGAGCCTTCCCGATGAAAAGGCCGATGCGGTTCGGTCGGGCAGAAATACAGGAAGAACGGACGCTCGCCCGGATCGCCAATGACCGCCTCACATTGCTCGGCCATGAGGCTAGGCGCCTCGCCCTTGATGTATTCGTCAAAGTGATATGCGGGTTCGGGTTCGAGGTGATACTTACCCGCGCACACCGTTCGGTAACCCGCATCGCGCAGCAGCGCCGGCAGGCTGCGAACGTCCGGGAATGACACGAAGTGGTGGTAACGGTGGGCGAGGCCATATTGGCCCGTCGCGTGATTGTGCAGACCGCTGAGAAGAACGGAACGGCTGGGACTGCAACTCGGCGTGGTGCAGAACGCCTGCGTGAAACGAACTCCTTCTCGCGCCAGCGCATCCTGACCCGGCGTGCGCACGATCTTGTTGCCGTAGCAACCCGCGTCGTCCATGCCCTGGTCGTCGGCAATGTAGAGCAGCACGTTGCGCCGCTGGGATCGATCCTTCCCCGCGCCCGCAGCCTGCGTCATGGCCAACAATCCTGCACCGGCTCCCATGTGCATAATGAATCCTCGCCTGTCCAAGTTGTCATTCTCCCGTGTTGACTCCCCAGCGACCCGCCCACTCCAACCACGCACGGTGCATTCTCGCGGCCTTCTTGGGCAATTGCTCAGCCAGATTATTCAGTTCGGTGCGGTCAGCTTCCAGATCATACAGTTCCCATTCTCCCCGATCCGTCGCGACAAGTTTCCAATCACCCTCGCGTATCGCGCGGTTTCCTTCGTGTTCCCAATAAAGCCGGGCGTGAGGTTTGCGCGTCTTGCCATCGAAAATGGGTCCGAGGCTTTTCCCGACGAGCGGCGTGATCGCGTTGCCATCGAAGGTTCTCGGATACTCGGCGTCCGCCAGTTCGAGACACGTGGCCATGATGTCCGTGATGTGCGCAACTTGTGGTGTCAGGACGCCGCGTTGCGTGATTCGAGCCGGCCAGCGCGCGATGAACGGCGTCGCGATACCGCCCTCGTGCACCCAATGTTTGAAAAATCGAAACGGCGTATTGCTGGCGTTGCCCCAGGGCCGCTCGTAGGCCACGAACGAGCCGCGTTCGCCGGGAAGCGTTCCCGGCTTGTTCAACTTCCTGGCCTCCACGCTCTCGTTGCAACCGCCGTTGTCCGACAGGAACAAGACCAACGTGTTCTCGTCGGCCCCGATTTTCCGGAGCGTCTGCAACACGCGGCCGATGTTTTGGTCCATGCAATCAATCATGGCCGCGTACACGGCCATCAGTCTGGCCCAGTGCGCTTTGTCGGCGACGCCTTCCCAAGCCGGCACTTCCGAGTCGCGCGGAGAAAGCGGCCACTTCGGATTGATGATACCCAGTTCAATGAGACGCCGGTAACGTTCCTCGCGCAACCGGTCCCAACCGCCGAGGTATCGGTCCTTGTACTTCTCGATGTCCTCCGGCCAGGCATGCAGTGGCCAATGCGGCGCCGTATACGCCAAATATAGCAGGAATGGCTCATCGCGCGACCCGTGCTCTTCCAGGAACCGGACCGCGTAATCGGTGAACGCGTCGGTCATGTAAAAACGGTCGCCTTCGGGCATACGGCGTTCGTCGTCCAGGACCATCGTGCGCGTGTTCCGTTCCTCCGGCAAGATCTCGAAGTAGCTGCTGCCCCCGCTGATCAAGCCGAAATAGCGGTCGAATCCGCGCCGGCGCGGCCAGTGCTCCGGCGCTTCGCCCACGTGCCACTTGCCGCACATATACGTTCGGTAGCCGGCCGTCCGCAGCACTTCGGCAATGGTCACGCACTGACGGTTCAGATACCCCTGATACGGCCCCGCGGGACGAGGCTTCGCCGGCGTGCTGACCATGTGGCCCATGCCCGCCTGGTGCGGATAGAGCCCGGTCAGCAGCGCGGCGCGGGACGGACAGCACCGCGCGACGCTGTAAGCTTGCGTGAATCGAATTCCCTCCGCCGCCAGGCCATCCAGATTCGGCGTCGCAATCTCCGACCCGTAGCAACCAATATCCGAGAACCCCATATCATCGGCCAGGATGATCACAATGTTCGGCCGGCCTGGTGCACCCGCCGACGATTTACCAAATGCCGGATTCGTCCCACCCCACGCCGCTACCGACAACGCGCCGGCCGTCCTCCCCATGAACTCTCGCCGATTCATTGCCCACTCCCTCCTGCGCCCCGCAATGAAAATACTTTACCACGAATCACACGAAGCACACGAACCAACCGGTGCGGTCAGGGCCACAACCAAAGAGTGTCCACCACGAAGAGCGCGAATCCCGCGCGGCGCGGCCAGGGCCGCAATCGCAAAAACGATCAAGACCACCCAAAGAACGGGTACTATTGGGAAGGTCACGTAAAGGGGGCTGAACCGAGAAACAAGCCTATGAACCAAGTCTTGCCTCTTTGCCGCATAGCGCTTACCGGACGAATCAGCCGGGCTTTAGCCGGCTCCTCTTTGCACCCGGCTTTAGCCGGGGTGGACCGGAAACCGCTCATGTCGAAGCACGCTTCAGCGGGGCTTTTCTCCTCGACACGGAGAAATAGCACCCGATCATAGAATGCTCTGCACTACTATCCATCAAGACCTTGTTTTTTTGCGAAGATTTCCTACCAAGCATCCGTCCCGCCATACTTTTTCGGGGTCGGGATCGAGCGGTTCTTCCTCCGTTCCGGCCAGTTCATTCTCTGCGATCTTTGCGTTCTTTGTGGTTAACATCTTTTTCATTTCTTCGTGTCCCGCGCGGCGCGGGATTCGTGCCCTTCGTGGTTAAAACTTCCCGCTCGCGATCAATACTCGCCCTCGAACTGTGGATGCACCCACAGAAACTCCTGCCGTTTGTTCTGAACCCGCACCAACCCGCACTCCTGAATCTCGCCCCGGAGTATGATTTGGCGTTGCGGATGACGCGTTGGAACGGTTACATCTGTTGGCCCAGCTTCCACCGCAGGATGACAAGGTGTTCCGCGAACTGGGCATGGTCTATCTCATCCACAAAGGCAACCCGCAGACTGCCCGCCGAATGTTTGACCGCTCCATAATGCTCAATCCCACCCAGCCGGAACTGTCGGCGATGGTCACACAAGCGCCGGGCGTGCCGGAGATTCCGGGGATGCCGACACTACCGGAGTTGCCGTCAGGTGCTCCCACATTTCCGCAGCCAAAGCTTCCGCAGCCAGACATTCCACAAACTGCCACGGGCGGACCAGTCACTAGGCCAGAATTACCCAACGTTCCTACGCCAACCGCGCCACAAGTGCTGGGACACTAGTGCTGGGCAACAAAAAATAATTTCCGCCCCCGCGGCGAAAGCTGCATTGTTGGTATCGGCCGTGGTACGCGCGCCCGTTAATTGTCCCGAAATCCAGCCATTGATGCGCCACGCCCTTTACCAAACTCCTGCGCTGACTCTCCCGATATAACGTACCCTCTTGTCCGAACCACATCGGCCTGCGAGCTAGGACGAAAACAAAAACACCACAGCAGCGTCACTTAAGCTTCACAGCACGCGAAGATCATCGAATGTGCAAACAGATACACCTACCGCCCCCTAGCACCTTTGAACAGCGTCTCCAATCTCAAGTTCCGAGCAAGCCAAGCTGTCTAAATCTTTTTGTACTTAAAGCAATAGCGATAAAGGCCGCCGTCATCACTCTCCGATGAAAATGTCAGAGCAAAGACGATTGGGAATTGCCTTTCTTTGTATTCTGGAAAATCAGCGCTTTTGAAACCAAGAATTGTGCGCGAATGAGCAGGAAGCAAAAGTTTCTCCAAGGCTACATCAGTTTCAAGCTGCCCTTCTAGGTTGCCTACATCGCGACGGACATCAACATGTTCTATCATATAAGAGTTCTTTACGCCCCGTGCCATCGCTTCGATAGTAGCGTCCCGAATCCTAAGAGCGAGATCGGTGTCATTAGAAACCATGATCTCCGGTTGAAGCCGAGGCTCGGGATGTCTGAACGGCAGCGTCGCAAAGCTTCTCGCTTCAACAAGTATACCTCTGTGCTGAACCTGGATCGTCCTAACTGCCCGAAATCCATGAAATTCCGGAAATGTCGTGTGATGTACGACACTAAGATTGTTTTCCGGAATCATCTTTATCTGCGCGGACTTGTCGTATATTTGCTTGTCGCTTTCGATGAAGTTAGTAATCTCATAGTACATCTCTTGTGTGCACCCATAAATAATGACTGCAATTAATATTGATATAAATCGCAGACCATCGCCAAAAATCCGGATGTGGATATCAGGGGGCTCGGTAATCCGACTGGAATTCTTTTTCTTAAACATCAATCTTCTCTCACGGATACGCTTTATCCTTCTGGCCCCGTGCAGGACGGATCAATGAAGGTCGCGAGAAGTCCGCGTCTTGCTCTTGCCGCTTATCGTACCTGCCAGGAAAAATGTACGTCAGGGCATAATAGAGACGATTAAATCGATCGAGCTCGTGCCCGTACTCGTGCAAAATAGTGCATCGCATTTCCCACTCAGTATATCGTCTACATGCCTTGAGACTAACTCTGATTAGTCCCTTCTGCTTTAAACTTATCCCCGCTATTCCAAGCCATCCGGGCCAACGTACAATTTTTATGTGTAGGGATGTCGGCTCAAAACCGCTGGTATCTATGCTGTTTGATTCAAATATTGGCCGATAAAGTGGGATAAATAGGGACAGTCACCGTTTATTTTGACTTCCTTCTTCGCGCTCTTCCGCCAGCCTTTCTGCCGCCCCATCGGTAGCGCACGCACGCGGTGGCCGAGCCGATGCTCGAGCTTGCTTAAGAACGAATCGCTGCCGAGCGGGCGACCGCGGTGGGTCCCCCCGCGAATCTCCTTCTCGACGACCTTGTCACCCGCAACCGCTTTCAATCTGGCTTTCCACTCCTTGGCCGGCGCCCGCGCCCGCCACGCCGCCACGTCCAGAATCGCGTCCCCGTCCGTCTCGCCGCAATGCGCCCCCGCGCTCGACCAACCCCATTCCCACGCCTTCCGCACCCGCCCCGCGTGCACCGGATTCAATTCCACGTAGGCCAGACCATTCCACGCGTAGTCCTCGTCCAGGGGACAAGAGAAAAACCGATTCTGCCACGAACCGACGCGCCTGCTCGCGTAGCAACTCCGGATACACCCGCCGGTCGTCGTCCACAAAAAAGACGTCCTGCCCATTGTTTCCCCGTTGGGTGACGTGATGATAGACACCCGGCACCACGATGCGCGCCACTCTCGCCATGATGCCATCCTACCCCAACACCCAACACCTTGTCAATATAAACGGTGACTGTCCCTATTTAATCCCGGAGAATCGTCTACGCTGTCCTCTTGATTTCCATCGCCTCGTACTCCGGGAACATGATAATAGCGGGATGAACGGCAAAGGCTTTGGCCAACTGTTCCACGCGTCTCTTGCCAATTTCAATCCGGTCATTTTCTAAGCGGCTGAGGTTTGTGGCGCTGATTCGCGAACGCCTGGCGAGTTCCGTCTGTGTCCAGCCTTTCAACTCCCGAAGCATTCGAATGACCTCACCCGTGCTGAGTTGGGCGTGGGGCCGGGCCGGTACAAATTCGCTGCGATGCGGTCGTGTCATTTTGCCTCCTAATAGTTGTGCGGCGTTACGTCCAACACCAGGATGGTCGTCGCTTGGAGTTCAACTCTGTAAATTACCCGATACTGTAAGCCGAGCCGTGAAGATCGTTCCCCTTTACGCTTCCCGACCAACTTTTCGTCATGGAATCCTGGAAACTCTCGGAGCTTCTCCGGGCCGTGACGAAAGACAATATCCTTCCAAAGTTCATATTTCTTCACAATAGCCTTCGGCAGCCTGCGACACGTTTTCTCAATGTTCCGATGCTCTTGAATGTGCCACATTATCATAAATGATAAGTTATCAAACTTAATAAGTCAAGGGTTTCAAAAGGTCACATTGGATTACTCCGTCCGCCAAAGGTTCTCTAGTGTCTGTCACGCATTGTCCTTCAACGTTTCCCATAAGTGGGAAATCCAGTCGTCACGATCCCACGTGCGCTTGCGCTGAACTCGGTCAAACCGAGCCTTCCCGTGTTTCGCACTCCTCACCCAATATTTTGCACTTTTCACTTTTTACATAGGTCGAGTGCAACGCCCGCGGCTATATATATAGAGGGTTCTTTGGACTGCGGGAGCTTGCTCCCGCTTTTCTGAGGGGAGCTTGCTCCCCGGCCCTGCGCATAAATCGCCCCAATGCGCGAGACACCCGAATCCCGCCCGAGGCGGGACCACACCGGGGGCGATATATATGGAAGGACATTTGCAACGCCGAATTCGGACCTATCCGCCCCCAGCGGAATCCGCGACGAGAGAGCCGAGCGACCAGATTAAACGTAATGAAGGATTACCAACAATGATCGGAAACCCCGTTCCCCCACCCAGCAGTCGGTCCACTCCCCG
>JACQVH010000286.1 GCA_016209895.1 Candidatus Hydrogenedentota bacterium
CCAGTCACCAGTTGGAAACCGCAAAACGGTAGCGCCGATTTCTACCTTCAACTGGAAAGTAAACGGCAGATGCGAAAGCGGCTCGCCACCCTCCCCTTTTCCGAGAAGATCAAAATTCTGGAGAAACTCCGCGACCGCAGCCTCGCAATTGCCTCAAGTCCTCTCCGACGCCGACGAACCTCGTGCCAAAGCTGATCCATCCTCGCGATGCAGCAGCACATTACCAAAGCGCACACGTCGGGATCGTAACGTCATCTTCGTAGCCTGGCTGCGACTGGAAACGGCCGCAGGCACGTGCATTTCTGAAGTGCAAAATGAGACTGTGAACTAAGCGAAATTTGAGTAGCTTTCCCTGTTTCCCTACCTATCTTCCGGCAGTTGGATGTTCCTCCTTGTTACTTCGGTTCGCTGCTTCGCTCCCACCGCCACACAAAACCGTCATCGGGGTCCTCGACCCCGCCAACGTGTTCGAACCCACACTTCGCGAGGACCCGCGTCGAAGCGTCGGGTGTCGGAAGCGTGTGCGCCCGAACGAAGCGTACCCGACCGCTGCCAAATGCAAACGCGACGCCCGCCTCAACGGCTTCTGTGGCATACCCCCGCCCCTGGAAATCGTCCACGATGCCATAGGAGATTTCGACCATCCCGTCCTCGTCCGGCGGCCCTTTGAACCCGACGCTCCCGATGACCGAACCACTCTCCCGATGGACGACGGCGAAGCCATGAACCCATGGATCGGCCGCCAACGACTCGCGGAGTCGCGCGAGCCAAGCGGACGAAATTTCATCCGACACGACGTGCGCTCGAAGGCCGTCCGCAGCCGGTCGGCCGAAGCATTGCTCAAAACGCTCATACCCCTCGATCAATGCGAGCAATTGCTCGGGCGAGAAGGGTATTAGTTGAAGATTAACAGTCTCGATTGCCATTGCGCTTCTGTACCGCCGCGCCGACGAACTTCCCGCGCATATTCCACCGCAACTTCCGGCGGTCTCTTTTGCCGTTCACTGCTCACCCGCCCGTCCTCGCCATCGGATAGCTTACAGTTTTCAAAGCGCACTAGTATACCCCATTTAACCCCCGGCGCCCCGCATCCCTTCAGCCTACAGCCTACGGTCTTCAGCCTTCTGCCTTCACACTTCACACTTCCTAACTCCTACGCCCGCATCTCCCGGACCTTCACCTCCCGTCCCATCCTCCCGGACTTGAAGATGGCACACGCGATCTCGACCGCGTGCTTGGCGCTCTCGATGGGGATGACTGGTTCCCGATTTCCGCGGACCGCCTTCACCAGATCCTCGATAATCAATTGGTGTCCGTCCGCCGCCACGGCCATCGGGTCGCTGCTGGTCTGTTCGCCGGTCTTGCGGGCGCCGAACCACCCGAGCATTTTCTTGCGCTCATCCTCGGACCCGGCCTCGTAAGATTCGAGTTCGCCGCCGTAGCGCGAGAACGATCCCTTCGTTCCGTAGGCATACACCCGCTGGTCCTTGCCGGGAATGCAACACGTGGTCGTCATCAAGGTGCCCAGGGCGCCGTTCTCGAACTTGAGGATGGCCACCGTCTGGTCCTCCGCCTGAATCTTATGGTTGAACACCCCAAAGAAGCCGCAGACGCTCCGCACCGGACCGCCCAACCACTGCATCAAGTCCACGGTATGGATACCCTGGTTCATCAGGCTGCCGCCGCCATCCAGTTTCCACGTCCCGCGCCACGTGCCGTGCTCGCCCGCGTAGTAGCTGTCCGCGCGGAACCAGGGCAGCGCCGCATGGAGGCCGATGAGACGCCCAATCTTCTTCTGCGTAATCGCCTTCTTGAGCAGAATATTGCACGGGTCCATCCGATACTGGAAGATGCAGCCCGCCTTGATGCCCGACTTCTTGACGACTCCCTGCAGTTTCTTGATGCGCGCGGGCGTGATGTCCACCGGCTTCTCCATGATCAAGTGCTTGCCGGCCTTCGCTGCCGCAATGCCGAAATCCGCGTGGCGGCCACTCTCCACCACCACGGCCACACAATCAATCTCCTTGTCTTTCAATAGGTCCGAATAACGGTGGTAACCCTTGCAGCCGAACTTCTCGACCGTGCTCTTCAAACGTTCTTCATCAATGTCGCAGACCGCGGCCAACGCCGCGCCTTTCGCGTTCACGATGGCCTTGCAATGATGCACGCCCATCCCCAATCCAACGACCCCGAAATTCAAATCTCTTGCCATTTCCCAGGCTCTCCTCTCATTGAATCCCCAGCGGCCCACAGCCGCGCCAAGAGCCGCTACGATAGGCCAATCCCGCCCCGCCGTCAAATTCTCCTCACGGTTGCGGCCCGTGCCCGCCTGTGTTAGTCTCGCGGCGTCCTCGCGTCGAGGAAACAAGGGGCTTCAATCACGATGGCTGAATTCACCGCAACCGTGGCACAAATGCGCCAACGCGGCGAGTTCTTTTCCGTCGGAACACCGCTCCACGTCGCCCGGGCGCCCGGTCGCCTCGACCTCATGGGCGGCAACGACGACTACACCGGCGGCCTCGTATTCGAGGCGACGATCCGGGAAGCAACCTTCGCCGCCGTGCAGTTGCGCGACGATCAACAGATCATCTTCCTCAATCCGAATATGCGCGAACGAGGTTGGCGCGATCACATCGGTTTCACCTTCGACGACCTCTCCGACGAGTCTCGCGCGCGCAACGTGGTGAATCGCCACGCCGCCGAGAGATGGACCGCCTATGCCCTCGGTAACTTCTATTGGTTGAAGTCCCGCTACCCGGAATGTGTGAAAGTGGGCGCCAATGTCTACCTCGAATCTACCGTACCGCTCAACAAAGGCGTAAGTTCCTCGGCGGCCCTCGAAGTGGCGGTAATGAAGGCCGCCGCGCACGCGTACGGCCTCGAGTTGTCCGGGGTCCCGCTCGCCACCGCCTGTCAATGGGTCGAAAACGTCATCGCCGAATCTGCCTGCGGGATCATGGACCAAATCACGGTGATACTGGGCGACGAAGGCTTTGTTTTGCCGCTGGTGTGTCAGCCGTGTCACCCCGAACCCCTGATCCGCCTGCCCGAAGGACTCGTTTGTTGGGCCGTAGATTCGGGAGTCAGTCACGCCGTCACCGGCGTCGAGTACGAAGCGGCGCGCGCCGCGGCGTTCATGGGCTACCGACTCATTTGCGGGTATGAAGGTCTAACCGTGCAACGCGACCCAAGCAGCGAAATCCCTCGCTGGACCGACTGCCGGTGGAACGGTTACCTGGCCAACGTTCCGCTGTCCATTTTTCGAGCGCAATACGAATCGCGCCTGCCCGAATTCCTGAGTGGCGCGGACTTCCTTCGCGAATGGGAAACGCATGTAGACCCGTTCACGACCGTGCGACCTGAAATTCAATATCGGATTCGTGCGAATACCCGTTACGCCGTGGAAGAAAACCATCGGGTCCGCCTCTTCTCCGAGTTGGCGCGCGGCACCGCGACCAATCACTCCCTTCGAGCGTTCGAACTTATGGGCGATCTCATGTATCAATCGCACCTTGCCTACACCGAATGTGGATTGGGCTGCGAAGCGACGGATTTGCTCGTCTCTCTAGCCCGCGAAGTGGGAGCTCCCAACGGGATTTGGGGCGCTAAGATCACCGGAGGCGGTGCCGGCGGTACGGTGGCGATACTCGGTTTGAAAAAGGCCCGGCCGGCATTCGACCGAATCGTGGCGCGCTACGCCGCGTTGAAGAGTTCTACCCCGTACGTGTTTGAGGGCAGTTCGCCGGGCGCGGATCGCTCGGGTGTAGTCGTGTTGGAGACGTAAATAATGAGTAATGAAACGGACCGCGCCGCAGGCTCTGCAGTCGGTAGCCGTATGCTATGGTTCTTCTTCCTTCTGGCGCTGACTAATCTGATGTGGGCCGCGCAAGGTACGGCCGTAAAATTCCTCTCGCGCCACTTGGGACCGATTGCCATTACTTTTCTTCCTTTCTATGTCGCGACCTTGTTGCTCGTTCCGCTGCTGATCTGGAAACGGCGGAGCAATCCCGGCGCGGTACGGCCAACGTGGGCGGACTGGAAGCAGTTCGTCGCGGCGGGCGTCGCCGGGCAAGTCCTAGCCCAGTTGGGCATGACGTGGGGAATCGCCCTCTCACTGGCATCAAACGGGGCCATCCTCAATCTGCTGATTCCAGTCATCACCGCCGTGCTCGCTTCAATCATGTTGCGCGAACGGCTTACGCTCCTCCGGATGTCGTGTCTCGGCATCGGGCTGTTGGGCGTCCTCCTCATGTCCGTACAAGACCTGAAACAGAGCTCCTTCCTGGCCGGCACCTATCTGGTCGGAAACCTACTGATTTTCGGTGGCTGCACCGGCTCGGCATTTTATAATGTCTATTGTAAAGGACTGCTCCGCCGCTTTCAGGAAGTCGAAATACTCATCTTCAGTTACGTAACCGCGTCGCTGGCGAGTCTGCCTCTGCTTTGGTGGCGAGAACCGGGCGCCATCGCCGCCCTGGCGCAGATGGACTGGCAGTCCTGGGCCGCCTTCGCGTTCCTGGCCATTTTCATGTACGGCGTCTCGATGCTCCTGTTCTTCTACGTGCTTCAGTATCTTCCCGTGACGGTAGCCTCAGCCTCGCTCTACCTGGTGCCCGTTTTCGGGGTCCTGATGGCCGTCACGATACTCCACGAACGGCTCAGTGCCCCGGCCATCGCGGGCACCGCCATCGTCCTGGCCTCGACGATTATCATCATGCGTTATGATCCCATTAAATAGGGACAGTCACCTATTATTTGTTTAAAATAATAGGTGACTGTCCCTATTTAAGGCATGGCGCGAACCCGGGGGCGGCTTGCGGTGTCTAATAGGGCTGAGGCATGCTTAACGTTACTGGAGGGAACCTGAGCCATGAACGCGAAACGATTCACAAAACGATTCATATACAGCCTGACGCTGCTGGCCGGGATTCTCGGCTGCAGCGCGCGCGAGTCAGCGTCATCCCCCAAGATGGCAGACCAAGTGATGGTGGCTGGTGAACCCGTCATCAAGGGACGACAATTATTGGCCCAGGCCCCTGAAGCCAGTAGCCCTTCGGACGCCGTGGCCGCGGCGGGCACGACCTTGGCGAGCCTGGCGACCAGCCAGCCGGACCGCTATCTAATCAAGAACGCCCGAGTCAGCCTCGAGGTCGAAGATGCGCGCAAGGCCGCCGACCAAATCGTTCAAATGGTGCAGGGCCTCAACGGCTATGTCGGCGAAATGAACGAACGCGCGGACGGGCTCGGCAACCGTTGGGTGAACCTGCAGGCGCGCGTGCCTTCCGACCAGTTCGACAAGTCACTTCAACAGTTCGAGACCACCGGCAAAGTCCTCGATAAGCAGGTGACTTCGCAGGACGTAACGGAAGAGTACGTGGATACGGATGCGCGAACACGAAACCTCAAGCACACCGAAGAACGGCTGATTGACCATCTTAACCGCACCGCCCGGCTCGAAGATATCCTCGCCGTCGAACGCGAGCTTAGCCGGGTCCGCGAAGAGATCGAGCGCCTCGAAGGCCGCCTCCGGTTCCTCGGAAATCGCGTCAGCTTCTCCACAATTGCTGTCACGCTCCAGGAGAAGGCCAAGCCCAAGGCGATGCTCCCGCCCGAATCGTACAGCACCGGCCAAGTCGCCTCCGAAGCGACCCGCTCGCTGGTCGCGTTCGCACGCGTTCTCTGGACCAGGCTCATCTGGGTTGGCGTCTGGTCCGCGGTTTGGTTGCCTCTGCTCCTGATTGTGTGGACAATAATCCGCAGGATTCGCAAACGGCATTCAAGAACCGGGACCGAATAGAACCCGATACACGCTATAGACACGAACGAGTTCCTGATTGCGGACCCTCAGAAGTTTGCTGCGGAGAGAAGAGATGACCGAGCGAAAACATGACCGACGTGAGTTCCTGATTCGTACCACCTCTTCCGGCCTAGCTGTAGGGGTCATGGCTTCAACCAAAAGCTCCTCGGCAGCCCCGGAATCCGCGTTTCCGGTGTTACCGCGAGCCATCCAGCTCGGAATGCTGCCCGAGAAATTGTCCCTCGAGGACAAACTTGGATTGGCCAAAGCCTGCGGTTTCCATGGAATCGAAGCCTATCCGATGGACGACCTTGAAGCCGCAAAACATCAGGGTGAATCCGCCCGCGCCGCCGGCGTTCCCATTCACTCGATCACCTACGGCGGTTGGGATGCGCCGCTCTCCCACCCGGACCCCGCGGTTGCGGAGAAAGGATCGCATGGCGTCGAGACCGCTCTGCGCACCGCGAAAGCCATGGGGGCGGACACCGTGCTATTGGTGCCCGCCGTCGTGAACGAACAGGTGCGGTACGTGGAAGCCTACGAGCGTTCCCAAAAACGTATTCGAAAGCTGTTGCCGTTGGCGAAAGAACTACGAATCATCATCGCGGTCGAAAACGTCTGGAACAATTTCCTGCTGAGCCCTCTCGAATTCGCGCGCTACGTGGACGAATTCCACAACCCCTGGCTCCGCGCGTACTTCGATGTAGCCAATGTCGTCGCCTTCGCATGGCCACAAGACTGGATTCGCACCCTGGGTACACGAATCGTGAAAGTCCACATCAAGGACTTCAAACGCGAAGGTCGGCAATGGACGCCCCTCTTCGAGGGCGACGTGAACTGGCCGGAAGTGCGTAGCGCCTTTGCGGAAATAGGCTATACGGGTTTTATCACCGCCGAACTCCCCGGCGGCGACGAAGCCTACCTTCGAGAAGTCTACAAACGTATGGAACAAATCGTAGGGCTTAAATAGGGACACTCAACCATTATTTTCTTGGGGAAGCGTTCATTGAGGAACTCCGCAGATTGGAAAATAATAGGGTGACAGTCCCGAATGGCGCTAAGTTAAGGGGTTTTCGGTATCGGTTTGCGTGTGGTATCTGCTGGAACTGCCGCCTCGGCGGGGTGAGGAGTGCGTATTGTTTTTGTCTTCGTTTGAGTGCGCGGGGTTCCACCCGGTTGGGACGGAAGGGCACACTATCGTGGGCGAGGCAGTGGAGAAACGCGGTGAGATGGGTGGAGCGTTTGCGGGCGGAGCGCAGGACCATGAACGTGGGGTGCCACCCTCCAAGGAAGCATTGTGCGGCGCGTCATCCCACGGCCCGACCCCGAACACCCGGGTCGGACCAAAGACTACGGCCCCTACTACCAGTGGACCCGCAAGATGGATGGACGCACGGCGCTCCAAAACCGCAGCGCCTCCCAGGCCAACGTCTACGAGCGGGCCGTCCGCGAAAACCGGAAACTCGAGAAAACCCTCGCCGAGATGCGCGCTATCTCCTGGAAAATACTCGAACTAACCACCCACGGCGTGCAGAAAAGATCCCCCAGACGGGACAAAACAAAACCCTTAACTTAGCGCCATTCGGGACCGCCCCTATTTAATTACCAATTCTTCGGCGCGAGGTCTACGGGGGCGTAGTTGTCGGTGAGGATTTTGCCGGCACTGCTGAGGGCTTGAACGGCGGAAGCTTGGGTGACGCGGCGTTCGAATCCGGGGAGGAGGAGTCGGCGTTCGGCCATCAGGGTCTGGGCCATGGTCTGCAGTTGGGCGGGGGCGAGCGGATGTTCGAGGAAGGGGCCATTAGGCCAGGCGGATGCGCCGGGCGCGTCTGGCAGGGACGTTGCGGGGTCCAGTTTCACCGCGACCAGCACGGTGTTCCAACTGGTCCGTGCCTGGAATGCGTAGGTGTACTGGAACACGGTCTGTAGCGTGGCGTGAATAGCGCGCAGGACAGCGTCATTGTGGCCGCGGTGCACCCCGACCACGTTGAACACGAAGGACCCGCCGTTGTCCAGCTTCTGCCGGACCAATTGGAAGAATTCTTGTGTCGCGAGATGATACGGCACATACGGGCCGTAGGCGCTCGAAGCATACGCGTCCATAATAATCGTCCCGTAGCGTCCCGGTGACCGCTGCACGTAGGTGCGGGCATCCTCGATGGCGATTTTCAATCTCTGATGTTCCGGCACCGCGAAATATTTGCGCGCCACCGTTACCACCATGGGATCAATCTCGGCTACTTCCACCCGCATGTTCGGATAATGCTGAAGGAAGGCCTTGGGACCCGTGCCGCCGCCGAGACCGAGAAACAGCGCCGAGGTCATGGTCGGATGGAAGAGCACCGGGACGTGGAAGAAGTCCGTGTACTCGAACCCCCCGCGGTACGGGTCTCGCAAGGACACGGTGCTTTGCACGGCATTGTCGAACCGCAGCCGTCGCTGGGTCGCGCCGTCTTCGACCAGGATGTGGTGGTATGCGCTGTACTTCTCGAAGACGATCTCGGCTCGCGCCGACGGGGCATAGCAAAGCGCGAACAGGACAAGAGCCAGCGCCGGGCGCTTGCCCCAGAGGACCAATGCGCTTCCCATCAGGATCAGGAGAATCGAAGCGCCGATCAGTATTTCGCGGACGCCGAAATAGGGGAGCAGCGCGTGCACGGTCAGTAGCGTGCCGGCGATGCTGCCGACGGTGGAAATGGCGGCGATTCGTCCCGTGCCGACGCCGACGGCGTCCAATCGGTCCACGTAGAGTCGTACCGCCTGGGGCATGATGGTTCCCAGAAACAGGATGGGAAGGAAGGAAGAGATCGTCGCGGCGGCCAAGGGATGCCACATCCGTCCGAATTCAAATTCGACGAGCGTGTTGCCGGCGCCCTCGGCGAGTGGCTCCATAAACAGGGCGGTGAAGCCTCCGGCCGCAATCAGCGCGCCCATGACTCGCCACGAGCGGTACTGGTCGGCGAGGCGTCCGCCCTTGGCATAGCCGAGGGCCAGACCGGCCAAGCATACTGCGATTACGGAGGCCCACACTTCGAGCACGCTTCCGAAATAGCGCTGCAGGAAGCGGACGGCGAGGAATTCGTATAGCATCACCGCCGCGCCCGAGGTGAACGTGTACGTGAGCAAAATTATCTTCGCCAAGACTGAATTTATCCTCGCAGCCGTTCGATGGCGTCCGCGTAGGACTCGCTACGAAAAACATACGAACCCGCCACCAACACATTGGCGCCCGCAGCGATTACTTCGCGGGCCGTCTGGTCGTCTATGCCGCCGTCCACTTCGAGGTCGCGGTCACCGAGCATAGCTCGGACCAGCTTTATCTTGCGCAACATCTCCGGGACGAAAGTCTGCCCGCCGAATCCCGGATTCACGGTCATTACGAGCACCATGTCCGCGGCGTCCACCAGAAATTCGATATCGTCCTGGGAAGTGCCGGGATTCAGAACGATACCGGCCCGGCAACCCAGTTCTTTGATCTTGGAAATCGTCCGGTGCGGATGCTGCGCGGCCTCGACGTGGAACGAAATGATATCCGCGCCGGCGTTCGCGAAGGCCTCGACGTAGTCGTCGGGGTTCGTGATCATCAAATGGACATCCATCGGCACGCTGCAATGTTGGCGCAATGCGGCGACCACGGGCGGGCCGATGGTGATGTTGGGCGTGAAGTGTCCGTCCATCACGTCAATGTGAATCAAGTCTGCGCCGCCGTCCACGACCGCGCGGATTTCCTGGCCCAGCCGACTGAAGTCACTGGCCAGTATGGACGGCGCTATTTTGATATCCGCCAAGGTTCCCTCCTTCGGTAGCCGATTCGTGGTCGGTAATGGTGGGTTCTGAGAGTCCGTGATAGTAACAGGTGCGAGCCTTCTGCCCATCCACGAAAAACTCGACGGTGACTTCGCGTTCAAACGCCAGCTCCGGGATCGTTATAACCGAGCCGGGTCTCAGTCGCGGAGGCAGTCCGCCGACGAGGTCGTCCGGCCCCGGATAAACCGTCTTACGCTCGCCACGCGCGTCTACTACTTCGACACGCACTTCGCGTTCGAGGAGCAGGCCGGGGACCGTGTAGGCCACGTCCACTTTACGCCGCGCATTAGGCAGCGTGCGCGTGGTTCGAACATTGAATGATACCCGGTCGCCGCTTCGCACCGAGGCGTTCGGCTGTGGGTTTTGGGACAAAATCACGTCGAGGGGTGCGTCTTCTTTTTCCACTACGTACGGAACGATCGTCAACCGATAAGGCGACAAACGCTCGAGCGCTTCATTCGGCGACAAGCCCACGATTTCGGGCATAAAGAGGAACTCACGTTCCGGCGGACCGTCACTCACCAGAAAATGGACTTCGCCGTCCGGCTCGATTTCCTGGTTCGGCGCGGGGTCCTGACCGAGGACGGTATTTACCGGAGCCGTATTCGACAACCGAGCCACGGTTCCCTCGCGCAGACGGAGCTGGGCGAGCGAGACCCGGGCCTCGTCGAGCGTTTTGCCCACAAAGCTGGCCACCTGAAGCGCGCCCTTCCCCGAACTCACGGTGGGCGTGATTCGTCGCCCCGCCCGAACCACGGCGCCGGCCGCGGGACGTTGCGCAATCACATGGTTCTTGGGGAACTGCTCACTGGACATGGTTTCCTGACGCCCCATCTGGAGCTTCTGTTCGCCCAACGCCAAATAGGCCTGGGCCACCGGCATCCCGACGATGTTTGGCACTTTCATGTACTCGCCGGATGCCACCGCCTGATTGAATACGTAGTATCCGGCCGCGGCCATCATGGCCAGGAAGAAAAGGGTGGCAAACGTCCAGCGAAACGACCACCAGAAGAAGCGGAAGACGAAGACGGAGAAGTTCAGGATCGCTTCCGCAATCGCGTCAAGAAAAAACCGTCCAGTCCATCTCTTTGCGGCAGGGTTTGATACTGGCCCCGTTCCATTCTCCACTGATTTAGCCATTCCGGACCATCTTCCAGGTCAACCTCTTCGTGTTCGAGCACATGTCCGACCACTTCCTCCGTTTCCTCGCGCGTGAATGTGCAGACCGAGTAAACAATTCGGCCACCATTCTTGCAGAGCCGGATAGCGGTGCGCAATAACGCCCGCTGCAACTCCGCGAGTTCCGCCGGGTCTTCCGGACGCAACCGCCATTTCAGGTCCGGGTGCCGCCGGAGCGTGCCCAGGCCGGAACACGGCGCATCCACGAGTATGCGATCGAATCCGGGGGCGAACGGCGGTCGCGTTCCGTCGCCGCAGATGCACATGATACCGGGGACGCCGAGGCGGCCGATGTTGTCGCGAATTAAGCGGAACTTGTCCGGCCGTAGGTCCAAAGCGACGATCGGCGATTCTCCGTGCACCAATTGCGCCAAGTGGGTCGTCTTTCCGCCCGGCGCCGCGCAGAGATCTAATATCTTTTCCCCCGGCTGCGGTTCCAGCAGATGCGGCGGCAGCATCGAGGCCGGGTCCTGAAAAATGAAATGCCCCTCCTGAAACAATTTCGACCGGCTCGGAAACTCGCCCTCGATTACCGTCAACTCTTCCGGAATCGGTGTTTGCTTCGTGGTTTTGCAACTCTTTCTTGCCAACTGCGTCGAAACTTGCTCGACGCTGGTCGTGGCCAAATTCACGCGCAGGGTCACCGGACTCTGGGTGTTGGAAGCGACGCACAGCTGCTCCGCCCATTCGCTCCCATGCTCGCTTAGCCACTTGCGCACCAGCCAAGAGGGCATCGAGTGCCGGATACTCAAGTACTTCTCGAAGTCTGTGGACGGCTCCGGAAGTTTCACGTCATCCAACGAATGCGGGGCTCTTCTGAGAACGGCGTTGACCAGACGGGCCGTGCCCGCGTGACCATATTTTCGCGCGAGGTCTACGGACGTGTGAACCATGGCCGGGAACGTCACTTGGTTGCAGAACAGCGATTGGAACACGCCCATACGAAGGATGGTCTGGATTGGTCGCGGAAGGTCCTCGAGCGGCTGATGCACCAATTTCGTCAGCGCGTGGTCGCAGAGCTGCCTATAGCGAACCGTACCGTACACGAGTTGCGTGAGGAAACGACGGCCGCGCGGCGTCACTTGAGCCCGGCGAAGGATTTTGTCCAGGGCGACGTCAAGAAAGGTTCCTTTCTCGAAGACCTCGAGCAGCACGCGAACCGCCGCATCACGAACTGCGTCTACCGGCATTGAGAAATTCTCCTCGACATCCTCGATCGGTCGGACCCGTCGGACTGGTCGGACCCGTCAGACAGGTCCGAAAAAATCACAGGTTCTCGAACCTCTCCCCAGGCTTCACCGCGTGCCCGCGTAGGTATTCTTCCACGGACATGGCTCGCTTGCCGGGAGGCTGAATCCGGCGAACGCCGAGCGTACCCTCACCTGTGGCCACGAGCAAGGAATCCCGATGCGCGGCGAAGACTGTCCCCGGCCCGGCACTCGAGGATTCCCTACCGGGTTCCGTTTCCAGAATTCGGTACACCTCGCCTTGGAACCGGCAGTGGGCCACCGGCCAGGGAATGGCGGCCCGCACGAGGTTGTGAATCCGAACGGCGGACTTGCGCCAATCAATCCGCCCATCTTCTTTCTCAAAACGCTTCGTATAGGTGGCCAGCGATTCGTCCTGCGGCGTGAACACGGCGTGGCCCGATTCGATCAGGGCGAGCGCGCGCACTAACAACGCCGCACCCTGTCCCGCCAGGCGCTGCGTCAGC
>JACQVH010000023.1 GCA_016209895.1 Candidatus Hydrogenedentota bacterium
ATTCGAGGTAGCGCCCGCCCTCTGCGGCGGGCGTACGACCTTAGCGTTTAGCCCGCGTTACGCCCGGCGCGGAGACCGGGCGCTACAGACGATTCGATCCGTTACCGAATTTATGGAACGAGGTACTTAGGGGAGCTTGCTCCCCGTTCCCGAACTCCACGGCCTTTCTCTCCATCGTCACGCCATTCCTAATAAGTCGCGAGCAAGCTCGCTCTATTAAAGCGGGAGCAAGCGCCCGCACTCCAAAGCCGCTCCGCCAACAGCCACCACGCGGTGCGAGCAACCCAGCCCGAAAACAGCCCACCTGCCTCTACGTTCTCTGCGGTTACACATCTGACGCCGGTAGGAGGGCGCGCGTCCCCGCGCGTCGCGCTCATTTCCCGACTGCCAGCCTGAGTACCCCATGGCGAACGGAAGCGCTCTCGCTTCAGAGCCGTCTTCGGTACAAGAGATGCTTTCCCGCGTGGCGCGGGACTCAGCATGACAAGTGGGGCGAGCTTTAGAGACGAAGACATAGCCCCTCTGTCGTTCTGACCCGTCCTGGCGGGGAAAGAATCTCACACACCCAAGACCCGACCCCTCTGTCATTCTGAGCGCAGCGAAGAATCTCGCACACCAGCGTCTTCGGGCCGAGAGATGCTCCGCTTTCGCTCAGCATGACAAGTGGGGCGAGCTTTAGGGACAAAGACATGGCCCCTCTGTCGGTCTAACCGCAACGTCCTCAACTACAAACCGTTGAGTCAACGCGGAGTTGTGCGCTGAAAGCGCTGCACAGGCCAGCCCAGGGCAAAGCGAAGCGACGCCCTGGGTCCTCAGAACCCCCACCAACGGGCGCCCTGAAGGGGCGATACAAGTGCTCGGCAAAGACGTTTTCAACAAGGGAAGCAAAGCGAACAGCCTCTTCCGCGCTCGGCCTCTGCTGAACAAGAAATACATCCCATCCGTCAAAATGCCGGGGTTGACCAATATGTTAGAATTAAATAGGGACAGTCACCTATTATTTGCTTCCAATAATGGGTGACAGTCCCGAATGGCGCTAAGTTAAGGGTCTTCGGTATCGGTTTGGGTGTGGTACCTGCTGGAACTGCCGCCTCGGCGGGGTGAGGAGTGCGTATTGTTTTTGTCTTCGTTTGAGTGCGCGGGGTTCCACCCGGTTGGGACGAAAGGGCACACTATCGTGGGCGAGGCAGTGGAGAAACGCGGTGAGATGGGTGGAGCGTTTGCGGGCGCCGGAAACTCGAGAAAACCCTCGCCGAGATGCGCGCTATCTCCTGACCTACGTGCTCCTGCGATATTGTCCGCCCACCTCGAACAGCGAGTTCGTGATCTGACCGAGAGAACAGCAGCGCACCGTATCCATAAGTTCCGCGAAGATGTTGCCGCCGGACAGGGCGACTTCCTTCAGATGCCGTAACGCCGCAGGCGACTCGTCGGCGTGGCGCTGATGAAACTCGCGAAGCCGCCGGCACTGTGACTCCTTCTCTTCTTCCGTGGCGCGGCTCAGTTCCAATCGGTCCATCTCGGCGGCGTGATCCTTGCCCGGACTGAGAAACGTGTTCACACCGATGATCGGCAACTGGCCGCTCGCCTTCCGCGCCTCGTACCGATGCGATTCGTCCTGAATCTTCGCGCGTTGATAGCCGGTTTCCATCGCCCCCAGCACGCCCCCGCGTTGGGACAGGCGCTCGAATTCCTCCAACACTGCCTCTTCCACCAGCTGCGTCAGTTGCTCGATGATGAACGACCCCTGCGTGACGTTCTCGTTCTTATACAGCCCATATTCGTTGGCGATGATGAGTTGTATGGCCAGCGCCCGCCGCACCGATTCCTCGGTCGGTGTCGTGACCGCCTCATCGTATGAATTGGTATGCAGCGAATTGCAGTTGTCGAGCAACGCCGTCAGCGCCTGCAGCGTAGTCCGAATATCGTTGAACTGGACTTCCTGAGCGTGCAACGAACGCCCGCTGGTCTGGATATGCGCCTTGAGCATCTGTGAGCGCTCGTTGGCGTGATACCGCTCGCGCATCGCAATCGCCCAAATGCGCCGCGCCACCCGGTTGATGACCGCATACTCCGGGTCCATGCCATTCGAGAAAAAGAACGACAGATTCGGCGCGAAGTCGTCCACCTTCATCCCGCGCGAAAGGTAGTACTCGACATACGTGAACGCATTCGCGAGCGTGAACGCGAGCTGGGTGATGGGATTCGCCCCCGCCTCCGCGATGTGGTAGCCCGAAATCGAGACCGAGTAGAAATTGCGGACGCCGCGCTCGATGAAATAGTGCTGTACGTCCCCCATCATCTTCAGCGCGAAGTCCACGGCGAAAATGCACGTATTCTGGGCCTGATCCTCTTTCAATATATCCGCCTGCACCGTGCCTCGGACGGATTCTAGCGCTGTCTCCCGAATACGTTGGGCTTCATCCAAGGTCGGCGGCCGATGATTTTGCTCTTCGAATTTCGCCAATTGCTGGTCAATCGCCGTATTCAAAAACATCGCCAATATCATCGGCGCGGGACCATTTATCGTCATCGAAACACTCGTATCCGGCGCGCACAGATCGAAGCCGTCGTACAGCGTCTTCATATCGTCTAAGGTGCAGATGGACACACCCGAGGTCCCAATCTTGCCGTAGATGTCCGGGCGCGTGTCCGGATCACAACCGTACAACGTCACCGAATCGAAGGCCGTCGAGAGTCGCTTCGCCTTGGCGTTTTGCGTAAGATACTTGAAGCGCTGATTGGTCCTCGCCGGGTCGCCTTCGCCCGCGAACATGCGCGTCGGGTCTTCGTCAGCGCGCTTGAACGGGAACACCCCGGCCGTGTACGGAAAACGACCCGGCACGTTTTCGCGGAGGAGCCATTCCAGCAGTTCGCCCGGATTCCGATACGTCGGCAAGGCTACGCGGGGAACTCGCGTGCCGGCCAGACTCGCGTGGTAGAGTGGCGCCCGGACTTCACGGTTGCGGACCCGATATACATACTCGGCTTCCGCGTACTTTGCCGCAAGTTGCGGGAATTCCGCCAGCATTTCCGCGCACTTCGGATCAAGTTTCGTCCCAAGTTCCGCGCGTTTCTTCACCAGCGGCTCCCGGCCGTCTGCGCCCAGCGCCGCGATCGCCTCGTCCAATTGCCACAACTGCTCTGCGATTCGGCCCTGAGCTTGCGAGTGGGTATGGTATTCACGAACTGTGTCCGCGATCTCCGCCAGATATCGAACACGTTGCCCCGGGATAATTGCCGTGGTTTTCGTCGAAACTCTGCCTGCCGGCGCAGGTAACGCCGACTTCCAATCGGCGCCGGTCTTCTCTCGAAGCTTCGCCAGGATGGCATGGTACAGCGCCGTGACCCCGTCGTCGTTGAACCGCGACGCCATCGTGCCGTACACCGGCATCTCGTCCGGCCCCGCGTCAAACCGCTTGTGATTGCGCTGGTATTGCTTGCGCACGTCGCGCAGAGCGTCCTCCGCGCCCTTCCGCTCAAATTTGTTAATCGCCACCAGATCGGCGAAATCCAGCATGTCAATCTTCTCGAGTTGCGTCTGCGCACCGAATTCGCAAGTCATCACATACAGGGCCGCGTCCACGAATCGCGTGACGGCCGCGTCACCCTGGCCGATACCCGCCGTTTCCACGATAACCAGATCGAACGCCGCGGCCTTGAGGACGGCGATACATTCGCCCAGCGCCGCTGGCACTTCGCTCCGGGCCGTGCGCGTGGCGATCGAGCGCAGGTATACCCGGCCCCGGTTCAGCGAATTCATGCGAATCCGGTCTCCGAGAAGCGCGCCGCCGCTCTTCCGCCGCGAAGGGTCAATCGAGAGTATGCCGACGCTCTTGTCCGGGAAATCGTTGAGATACCGGTTGATGAGTTCATCCACCAGCGACGATTTGCCCGCGCCTCCGGGTCCCGTGACCCCCAGGACCGGCGCGCGCGATTCCCGACCGGCCAGCGGCTTCAAGAGTCGTTCGAGCAGACCGTCCGGCTTGGCCTTGGCCATCTCGACCGCCGTGAGGTATCGAGCGACCAGCAGCGGATTGTCCCTGCGCAAGTGCGCCGCCTGCTCCCACAAGCCGTCGAGTGGATACGGCTTATCCACGGACGCCAAAAGATGATTGATCATCCCCTGGAGCCCCATCGTGCGCCCGTCTTCCGGCGAGTAAATCTTGTCCACGCCGAAGGACTCGATCAGGCGGATTTCCTTCGGAACGATCACGCCGCCCCCGCCGCCGAACACCTGGATATGAGCCGCGCCGTTCTTCTCCAGCAACTCCATGATGTACTTGAAGAATTCGACGTGGCCGCCTTGATAACAGCTCGCCGCGATGGCGTGGGCGTCCTCCTGGATGGCCGCCTGGACGACCTCGTCCGCCGACCGGTTGTGACCCAGGTGAATCACTTCCGCGCCCGTATCCTGGAGCAGCCGCCGCACGATATTGATCGCCGCGTCATGACCATCAAATAACGACGTGGCTGTAACCATCCGAACCGGGTTCTTTAGTTGGTATATCTCGCCGTGAACCATATGCTCTCGCCGAATCGAACGCTGTCTTGTGCGTTTCCTCAATAATATCCGACTTTCCCTTCGATCAGCCACCTCCTTCGAGTGCGGCGTCCCGCTACGGCGGGATTTCCTTGGCCTCGACCATGCCACCCTGCCGTGCGAGTCCTGCTCGGTTGCAAATCCGGCGGCTCCACGCTAGTCTATACTTAAACTGCACAGACGAACACCGCCGGACGCCCCTAGTCTCCGGCGATTTCTGGCATAACCCCACAAGGAGACTGACGATGTTCACCTTACGAAATCTCTTAAGGGTATTTCTGCCCCTGCTATTGGCGATTTCCTATCCGGCCTTGGCAGCAGAAAAAGAGAGCACACCCGAGTCCCCGGCGGCCTCGGCGCCCGCCGAGTCCAACCTGCCCGATCCGGTGGCCAAGGTCGGCGACGAAGTGATCTCACGGGAGGAATTCGAGGACGTGTTGGCGGCCAGTCGCCGGATGATGTCCCCGAGACAGGGTGGCGACCCTGTCGCCGCTCCGACCCTCTCGCCGCAAGCGCAGCGGGATGTCCTGGATAAGGCCATAGACGCCACGGTGCTCAATATTCTGGTCAAACAGTCCGGAACCAAAGTCCCCGACGAAGAGGTCAATTCTCAAATAGATGTTGTCAAGAGTCGCCTGGGGTCGCCGGAGCGATACGAGGAATTCCTGAAGGCCCGCGGCCAAACTCCCGAACAATACGCCAATAACGTACGCGAAGGTCTGGTCGCGCAGAAATTCATGATGGACGCGACCAAGGACGTTCAGGCCAGCGAGGAGCAGGTTAACGCGCAGGCGGAAGAACTGAAGAAGGCCAACCAGTACGACAACCTAACCACCACCGATGTCGCTCATATCCTGATCAAGGTATCCGGCACGGACGAGGCGCAATGGGAGGAAGGGAAGAAGAAGATTGACGCCGCCCGTGCCCGAATTCTGGGCGGAGAGCCCTTTGCAAAAGTCGCCAATGAGGTCTCCGAAGACCCCGGTTCCGCCGCCACCGGCGGGGCCTATCCGAACACGCCGAAGGGACGCATGGTGGCCGAATTCGAGAAGGCGATGAATGAAACCCCGATCGGCAAAGTGAGCGAACCGTTTCGCACCCAGTTCGGCTGGCATATTGTGACCGTATCCGCTCGACACGCCCCGGAAGAGCTGATTAAAGAAAGAGTCCTGATGATGCAGCGTCGGGACGCGCTCATGCAGATGGCCAAAGAGGCCCGCAAAAACATGAAAGTCGAGATATTCCTGCCCGAAGCGCCGGCCGCCGGCGAAGGCGAAGCGTCCAAAGCCGCGACGCCGGCGCCCGAGGCAGGCCAAGCGCCCCAGCCTGCCCCGTCAGTCCCGCAGAAGAAAGACGAAGCCCCCGCGCCGGTTGCTCCCGCCCCAGGTGTCGAGGGGTCCGTTTGAGACCCGCGTGACGCCGCGAATGCGCTGACCAGCGGGACATGGACCGAACGCTCCAGATTGCCCTCGTGGGCGCGGGCATGTTCGGGGGGGATGTTCACCTTCGAACCTATGGCCAGCTTCAGCAAAGCGGCCTGCTCCCCTGGCTGGGTCGGCTCGGCCTCGACACAATTGTGCGCGACCTGGGAGACATCAACGTCCGGTTCGTCGCCCTGGCCACCCATACCAAGGCTTCGTGCGACGCCAAACTTCAAGCGTGTCGCGCTCACGACATGGACTTCGCCACCTACTACGGCGATACCCCGTGGGTAGATATTCTCCGTGATTCTCCCGACCTGGACATCCTCGCCATCGCCACGCCGGACCACTTGCACACCGCCCCCATCCTGGCCGCGCTCGAACGCGGCGTGCATGTCATCACCGAGAAGCCGATGGCGTTAGACGCCTCGGAAGCGGACCAAATCATCGCCGCTTCGAAACAGGCCAATCGTCTGGTCGGAGTGGACATGCACAAGCGCTATGACCCCGACCATCTTCGCATCCGCGACGACATTTCCAAACGCATCGGCACGCCGCTCTACGGTCGCGCCGTGCTCGAAGAGCCGCTGGATATTCCGACCAAAGTCTTCCGCAAATGGGCCGAACAAAGCGACCCGTTCAGTTACGTCGGCTGCCATTGGACCGATCTGTTCATCGCCTATTTCAAGGTGAAACCCGTCTCGCTGTACGCGGTCGGGCAAAAGGTGAAACTGCGACAAGAATTCGGCCTGGACGCCTTTGACTCGGTGCAGGTCAAGGTCCTGTTCGACAACGGGATGAGCATAGATTTCATCAATAGTTGGATTATCCCGAATGAATTCGAAGGCCCGGTAAACCAGGAAAGCCAGATTCTCGGCACGCGCGGCGTCGTCGAGTCCGATTCCCAATATCGCGGCCTGCGCTACACCGAAGGCGGAGTCGGCACCCAGACGCGCAACACGCATTTCACCCGCGACGTCCTCCGCGAAGACGGCTCCCACGTCTACGTAGGATACGGCGTGGACAGCCTCGTCGTCTGCGTCGAGAAAGTCGCCGAGATGAAGTTCCTGGGCAAGTCCCTCGAGGATATCCAAGGGACCTATCCCGACGCCGAAGAAGCCCGGCTGTCCGTATTGATTGTGCATGCGGCCAGGGAGGTATGCCGCCGTAATTTCGAATATACACAAGCCGGCCGCGGCGCCCCCGTAACCGCCGGCTTCGGGAACGATGGTATCGTCATTTTCGACCCATTCGCCGGGGCGCAGCACATATACGAAAAACCCGTGTGAGAAGGCTGGAGGACTGGTCCGATGCCCGATTTCAAGTGGCTTTCCCCGGATACGACGCCCGAAGCCGCGCGTGTCTACTTCGACGTGCTCCGAAAGATTGGAATGGAAGGTCGAGCAAGGATGGCCTTCGAATTAAGCGATAATCTCCGCAGCATACTTCAGTCCGGCGTCCGCATGCGCCATCCGGACTACGATGAACACCAGGTCTGGTTGGCCGCCGTACGCCTTTCCATTGGCGACGAACTATTCAAGAAAGCGTATCCAGGCGTGGACGTGATGCCGTAATGAGCCAGCAGGTTTTCCTAACCAGACTCGTCGCCCACTCTCTCAAAGTTGGAATGGGCCAGGCTGGGCGAATCTGAACGCCAGTTCAAAGACGCGGTCAGTGTGGCGTTGGCCCAGTGGGAAAAGCTCGACCAAGAGTATTTGCATCATTGGGCGCAGCAATTGGGCGTCGAAGGGTTACTGGATCGCCTTGAAGCAGCCGCAAAACCAACTGAACCATGAAGCTTAAGTGAAACGGTTCATCCCCACCCGCGTGGGGAGTACCGGCGGCTGGCTGCCCGCGCGGGCGGCGACCTCATCTTTCGATTTTTCCGAGACCCGGCTGTAGAAGTTTCAATCCACGCCGCCCGCGCGGGCGGCGACGCGGC
>JACQVH010000292.1 GCA_016209895.1 Candidatus Hydrogenedentota bacterium
CGATGAAGTGAATATCGGCACCATCACAGGGATCACAGTAGGCCCTGGGCTGAGCGGTGGCGGAACCCTCGGCGGTGTTGAGATCAAAATCAACAATCTCGTCATCCCGCAGTTGAGCGCGCCGAATACCTTTACTTCTCCCCAGAGCGTCATCACCGGCGGAGCGGAACCAGCTTCGAATGAATCCGCTACTCTCGCCCGCATCACGACGGCAGCCGTGAGCGACGACAACTTGCCGCAAGCCGAGTTCAACGCCGCCGGTACGGCTGCCTTTACGGGTGAGGCCGGTCTGCTCAGCTCGGACACTATTGGCGTTTTGGGGCTGGGTGATAAACCGAATGACATTGGCGTGTTCGGCAATGCCACCGCCACCACGGGAGAGACGGCAGGGGTCGTTGGAAGAAGCAACAGTCCCGGAGGTATCGGGGGCGTGTTTCAGAATCTGAATGTGACAGGCAAAAGCCTCGTGGCTCGGAGTAATACAGACGTAGATAGTTTCACTGTAACCGCGAGCGGAGCCGTCTGCATCGGAACGGATTGCCGAACGGCTTGGCCCTCGGGCGTGACCAGTGTTACGGCGACCGATGGCCTTACCGCTTCCCCGAATCCGGTTACCACAACTGGAACTATTAGCGTAGCTGATGGCGGCATTGGCCCCGCCAAACTTGCGCCAAATGCCGTAACCTCGGACAAGATTGCGGACGGGACGATCACCGACGCTGACATCAATGTCGCGGCGGCCATTGCCGTCTCCAAAATCTCCGGGGCGGCCACACTGGGATCGAACATCTACCTCGGCACGCAGGCCATCACCAGCGGCAACCTGGCTCTCGACAACACCAATGGCGCGGGTACGACGGGCGTCATCTCTTTCGGCGGTACTCCGTTCCTCCACAATTCTGCCCCTCCTACTGGCACGGGCAACACGTTCCTGGGCAAGTCTGCCGGCAACTTCAATCTCAGCGGCGGCTTTGGCCGCAACACTGCCGTGGAGTACCAGGCCCTCTCCTCCCTCATTAGTGGCGGTGCGAACACCGCCGTCGGCCGGCAGGCACTCTTCTCCAACACCAATGGCGGCAGCAATACGGCTGTGGGGAGCGACGCCATGTTCAACAACACCATCGGCGTTTTCAACACCGCCATGGGCGTGTCCGCGCTGGGGTCCAACGACGACGGCAACAACAACACCGCCGTCGGCTTCTTTGCCCTTTTCGGCAACCACATCATCACCGGCAATGACAACACCGGCAATGGCAACACCGCCATCGGCTTTAATGCCCTCGCCGGCGACTACGACTTAAGCGGCAGTGCGCCTGTCCGCATCACCGGCAACACCGGCATCAACAACACCGCCACCGGCAATGCTGCCCTTCGATTCAACACCGCCGGCAACAGGAACACCGCCAACGGCAATGCTGCCCTTCGTGAAAACACTACCGGCGGTGGGAACACCGCCAACGGCAATGGTGCCCTCGTTGACAACACCACCGGCAGCCAAAACACCGCCATCGGCCTGCTTTCCCTTCCGGACAACACCACCGGCAACCAAAACACCGCCATCGGGACCAACGCCGGGCTCACGGCAAATCCGGCGAATGCAAACATCTCCGGCTCCAGGAACACCTTCATTGGCTTGAATTCCGGGCCGGGAACCAGGACCCAACTAAATAACGCGACAGCCATCGGGGCCAACGCCGTGGTTTCGGCGGATAATTCGCTGGTGCTGGGCGCCATCACCGGGATCAGCGGCACCTCCGTGAACGTCGGCATCGGGACAGATATCCCATCCGAACGGCTCCACGTCATCGGCAATATCCTGGCCAGCGGGACGATCACGCCGAGCGCGCGCAGACTCAAGACCAACATCCAGCCGTTGCACGGGGCCTTGACCAAGATCGAGCGACTGCGCGGGGTCTCGTTTGACTGGAAGGAAAGCGGCAAGCACGACCTCGGAGTGATCGCGGAAGAGGTTCGCGAAGTGGTCCCGGAAGTGGTGGCCATGGAAGAGAACGGCGTGGACGCCAAAGGCGTGGACTACGCGCGCCTGACGGCGCTCTTGATCGAGGCGGTCAAGGAGCAGGAAGCCCAAATCCGCGACCTGCAATCCGAAGTGGAAGCATTGAAGGCCCGACTGGGCATCGAAGTGAGCGAAGTGCGGAAGTAGCCGTCGGCGGACCTCCAGCGCCGCGCGCGCTTTGGTCCTACGAAACACTCAACCCTGCATCCACTGGCTGCGAGTATTGAAACCAGTTCTAGTGATTAGTGGTTAGAGAAGAACCGAAGGCGGAGCAGGCGCGGCTCGGGTTCGGACTTGGTTCCTTAGAGGGAAAACAGGAGGGACTGAGCGTCCCTCCTTGTTCCTGATTGGGAAGTCCCGTGCGGCCCGGGCGAAGGAAATATTCAGCCTACTGGCCACCACCGCCGACAATCTTCCCGGTTTTGACATTTGCCGCACCGGTATGGCCGACAAAGATCTGCACCTTTGCCTGACTGGTGGTGTCCTCGTCGGTTCCCCAAACGATGCCGCTCAGGGGGCAGGCCTCCGATTCATCAACGGATTCGGTGGCGGGGTCATCCACACAACCGACGCGGACGCCGAAGATAAAAGCGTCGGTCTCCTCTGGAATATCATCGCCGGTCGTATCCACGTCCACGAGGAAGCCTTTGGTCACGTTACAGAAGGGCGTCTTGCCCCCTGCCTTGACACCGCCACCCGTGAGCTTGACTTGCTTGACGCACTCTCCGTCGGCCTCGCTCGCCAGGTTAAAGGAGGCGAGATTGATCCAATCGTCCACGTTATTGGTGGTGCCGGTCGTGCATTGGGCAATGTCGTCCTCGGTGTCTAGCAAACCATCCTCGCCGGGCAAAACCGTGCACGTGTAAGTCTGGTTGGCGTAGGAAGTGAACGCAAAATTCTGCTCTGGCTTGCCGATCATTCGCATAAACCACTGCTGCGTGGATACCCAGTTCCGCTCCGGATTGGTATCGCGAATCTGGAGGGAGACCTTGGAGTCGCCCTTGGAATCGCAGTCTATCGCCGCGGTAACTGCGCCGGGTTCCACCGGGTCTTCCCCATCTTGGCCATCCCCATCTTGGTCGATGCCATCTTTGGTCGGGTCTTCGTCCTTGAGGCCATCGCCATCGTTATCTAACTGGACCCAATCAATCATGGTGATGTAGATGAAGGTGGTCGGAACCACGCCGTCAATATGGCGCAAGAACAAGGAGTGCCCGCCATCACACTGCCGTTCGGCCGTATCGGCTTTCATGACGTGGATGATAATGGTGTCATGGGGATAACCGGGAGTGGGGTTCCCGTTCCCATTCGATTGAGCGAACGCCAGGCGCGCGCCGGCGAATCCAAACATCAAAGCTGCTACCAAGAGAAACTGTTTCACCACTGCCTCCTTTGCAAATTTTCTGGGGAGAGCGATTGTCGCTTCTTGGGGGAAGATCAATTAGTGCCCGGTGCTGGGTCGCTCGTTCTCTTGGGGCTGATCCGGCCTGTGCCCTTCACGATCACGAGAACCGAAGGGAAGTATGTCTTCCAAGTGATTGAGTGTCAAGGAAATAATGTTAGTACCGTGGTCCTGGGGCGACTAGAAGTACCAGTTTTGAAAGACAGTGGTAGTGATTAGTGGTTAGTGGAAGTTTGTAGGGTTGATACATACCACTATTCTTGTCTCATCTGTTTGAAATTCCGAATTCCAAATTCCGAATTCCGAACAAAGTCAGCCACCGCTCCCTTACGGCCCACGGCAAGCCGGGACGTTC
>JACQVH010000293.1 GCA_016209895.1 Candidatus Hydrogenedentota bacterium
CTTTGGATCCGTGGGTAACCATCGAGGGCTTGACGGCCCTTCGA
This sequence comes from Candidatus Hydrogenedentota bacterium, assembly GCA_016209895.1. Classification (GTDB taxonomy): domain Bacteria; phylum Hydrogenedentota; class Hydrogenedentia; order Hydrogenedentales; family SLHB01; genus JACQVH01. The sequence goes on from JACQVH010000293.1 coordinate 45, forward strand.
AGAGTTCCCACTTCGCGTTTGGAAAGTCTTCCACTGTTGCGTCGCCTAAATCGAGGTCCACGTCGAGTTTGATTATATAGTTGGGAACGGTGGTTCCTATACCTCCAACCCTACTTCGCAGCCGGTGGTTCAAGGAAGGAGAGCGCACGTTCCGCATATTCGCGCAGCAGAAAGCGCGACGCGCCCTGGTTTCGTATGGCCTGGAGCACCGCCGTGTCCGTCGATCCGGTTCGAACCAACGCCCAGATAATCGGTCTTTTTTTGCTATCCAGGAGGTCGCGCCGTTTGAGCAGGTCCAGTAGTTTTGGCACGCCAGTTTCACCGTATCCGCTAATGGCCTCGGCGGCTCGGCTGGCTGCGAGGTCGTCCGGTCCCACGAGCAGATCACAGAGTGCGGCTAGGGCTTGTTCTGTACCAGCATACCCCAACTGAGCAATAGCGTCGCGCTGTTCTCCTCGAGAGAGAGCATTTGCAGGTTTCTTGAGGACTTCGGTCGCCTTTTGCCAACTTGCACCATCGGTACTTGCGTGTTTTCCAGGCTTCGCTAGCCACGTGTCGACCTGGCCCTCGCTCACCGGCAAGAAGATTTCAGGTGCGAGCAAGAATAGAAACTTAAAATCCTGGCCCGCATCAACTATGGAAATGCGGTGAACAGAAAATCGCGCCTTCCTCTGATCGCGCGTTACGCCGGCAGCTTCGAACGCCTGAAGTAACCCCTCATGACGCTGTATAGTCGCCTGTAACTGTTCCTCAAAGCGTGGAGAAACCAAAGGAAGAAGAGGTTTCAGCTCCTGCTGCAGTTGGGTTAATCGCTCGATCACCACTTCTGACTGGTCGCCATCAACATACTCCGCGACGATCCGGGCCAACCGAGTAGGTACGTATCCGGGATAATCCTGTTCAAGCCTGTCGACGTATCCGAGGAACTTGTCCCAGTCGTTGGCACTCAACACACTGCAGATTTCCTCGTAGACCGCCGGCGCACTGGGCGTAGCCATTTCGGAAGCCTGCCCTAATTCGCACGCCACGTGTCCGACGATCCCCAACAACAAGATCAAACCTAATCCCAACTTCCCCATTTGCATCTATTTATCCTCCCTGTCGTTCCCTGTCGACCTTAAGAACCGCTTGACCTACTCGTTTGCCGGGTCAGGGCACAATTGATTGTGGCACCGCACTAGAAGCCCCCGTAGGTAAATGGGTTGAGATCTATGTCCACATAATTCAGGAAGATGTCAGGCCGTATATACCCCTCGCCCGGCGCTAGAGACGTGTCCAAGTTCTGCCAATTACCGTCACACCAAACAAATGGAGAAGGCGTGACAAATCCGGGGCGGGGAGACGGCCACAGGAGTTTCTCGAATTTGAGCCGGTATTTCATCTCGTCAGCCTTGATGTCTATCGGAATGCCTTCCTGAATTCCTCGAGCTTGTTCAGGCGTGAGAATCTGTTCCATGATTTGCTGATCCGTTGTCGGCTCGGTAGTGGTTACGGCATCGTAGAGATCGCTGCCCAAATCAACGGCGGCTGCGGAGGCTGGGGTATCGTGAAGTCTCCACGATAAGTCCAACTTGAGAAGGGAGTCATACATTCGGAAAAAGTCGCCACCTTCCTTCAATTCAGGCGCGGTGTAGCCCATGGCTCTTCCCCAGCAGCCGAACAAGGCCGTGTTCAGTCGTCCTCGCGCGACCACCACGCCGTTCAGGGTTGAATACGCCGGGTATCTCCACTTGGCTGCAAGCCCGAATTCCGTGTGAACCGGGTCGGAACTTCGTTGTTCCCCTGGCCGGTAGCTGTAGCGATGCGTCCCGTCCACGTAATCCGGACTTACGCCACCACGGTAAATGGTTCGGCCGTTGTAGTCAAAGGTGAACATCGATACACTGACGAAAGCCCTTTTGAGGAAATCTGCGGAGTTGACCGGCACCGGTACGTAGACGGGAGGGAGTTGAGGTGGGTTTCCGTAGTATGTTGGTACGTACTGAACGCCCGTGTACCAACCGTGAAGCTCAGCTTCTGCGACGACGTGCTCCCGCCAATGGGCCGCCATTCCTTCCGGCCCAACAATATCCCTCGCCTCCTTGATGAGCCAGTACCCGATGTCTCGGCCCGCATTTGGAAGGAATACGTACGCCACGGACGTCTGCTGACGCCTGATGTCCGCGTCCGTCTCATCGGGATTTAAGACGAGCCTGACTTTATACAGACCACCAACGGTCGGTCCCGACAGTTCGCCGTCCAGGGTCTTTGGATCCGTGGGTAACCATCGAGGGCTTGACGGCCCTTCGAAGAGTTCCCACTTCGCGTTTGGAAAGTCTTCCACTGTTGCGTCGCCTAAATCGAGATCCGCTTTGAGTCTGACCGTGTAGTTCTGGACTGTCGTGTCCCCACCCGTGACGTCGTAGTAACAAACATTAAACGATCTCGGGTATGAGTTCGGAAATACGTTTAGCGCAGGGTTTGCGGCACGTTGTAGCTGAATTTGCGCAGGAGACTGCGTCGGGTCACCCCAGTCTGTAATGCCCCCTTCGAAGTCAATCTCGTAGCGTTTCCAATCAGCAGTGGTGATATCGCTGTCCTCGATGTTGTCTTTCGTGCCACCCGGAATAATACCATGGCCGTCCATGATGCGATAGCCATCTTCGCGCGTGGCCGATACCGTGACCTTTCTAATCTTGGCCTTTTTCGTGTCGTACTTGAGAGAGAGATATGCGCGGTGGTCCTGGTTCATGTTTAGGGTCACGCTGTTTTCTGAGCCCCAGTTGTTGCGGTCCACGGACCAGTAATCCACCACGTAATCGGGAAGAAAGTTAGCCAAGGCATCAACATTAAGCGAGATGGTGACGCTGCTTGATATCGGAAATCTGGCGTGGTCATCCTGGCCCGAGGTTGTCCAGTCGCCCTGCGGCTCAGGGGTAGTGGTAAGCAGTTGCGACAGGAGCCCCGGGTTAACGTAGTCCAGTGTTCCGTTTTCTTTGTACATCACCTTCCGCGAAAGGAGCCTTTTCACGGCGCCAAACCATGCCCGATAATATCGGCGGCCAGAACGGAACTGCCGGTCTTCAATAAAGCTCCGCTCGTCCGGCCCGGTTCCCGCCACGTGCGTCCAGTACGCAATGTTGTCATAAGGCGCATACGCTTTATACCAGCCCAGGAATTCGAGTGCGTCCGCGTCGTATTCCGCACGGAAGAAAAACCGGATGGTTCCCGGAGCGTCTCCAAGCGGGTTGCCCAAAACGTCTTGGTTGTACCAATCATATACCCCCTTTCTGTCGGGGACCATATAGAACGGCTGGCCGAAGTCATAGTCTTCAGTCTGGGCCGCAAAATTGATCAGGACGTCCCTCGACCCGGAAGGCACTTCGGACGTAAATCCGTCGTCCACGTAAATCGTCTCGTCGTAGGCTGCCCAGTAACTCCAATAGTCTGGATGATTGGGGTCATTCGGGTAGAACTTGGTCCAGATATTGCCATCTTCGGAGGCGCGATACGCTATCCAGGTGTCAACGCGCCACGCCGCCTGAGTCTCGCGGTCCCATCCCGCAGGCCATGTCCACTGAACATGGTGATAACCCGGCGGGATTCCTTCCAATTCGTACGTTATCGCCGTGTCCTTCGGAACCGTTACAGACTCGGAGCGCGCATTGATAGCGTGGATTTGCGTCGGTTGCAGGAGTTTTTCTGCCGTATCGCCGGGCACACGCGCCGCCACCGTGCGGTCAAAATCCGCCAAAGTTACCGGTTCCTTAACGGTGAAAGTTACGGTCGCAGTCTCGACAAAGGAGGCGGAGACCTCCGCATCCGATTCCACATCCCACTGAAAGGAAGGGTTCTTGCTCTCGACCGGCAGTGTCCAGCGATCAAATTGCCAGCCTTCACCAGAGGCAGCCGCAAGCGTCACGGTGCGTCCGGGATCAACGGATATCGCGGCACCATCGGTGTAAGGCCCCTGACCATCAATCGTTACCCCCGGTGCGCCGGGCGCGGTGTGGATGGTGAGGGTATGGTGTTCCGGCCGGAACACGGCCTCCGCCCGAAATGAATCGGTTACCGGAACGGACATCACCGCCTCCGTGCCGCGGAGCGCGCCTTCCCAGTGATCAAACACCCAATTCGCGTTTGGCGCAGCCGTGAGCACGGCAGTTTCGCCTTGTAGGTACGCCCCCGTCGGGTGGTCTAATGTCACTTGTCCGCCGCCTCGCACCTCGACGGTCACCGTACATTGTTTCAGAAAGACGGCGCGGGCGACTTTATGCGTATCGAAGACGAGCGGCAGGGTGTCGCTGGTACGGGTCTCATCGCCTTCCCAGCGGGAGAAGACGTAGCCCGTGGCGGGAGTTGCTGTCAGGCTTACCGATTCACCGTAGGCGTACGTGTCTTTCTGGACACTGTTCGCAACGGTCCCTTCTCCCACCTTGGCAACATAAAGTTTAAGAGCAAGGCCCGCTTCGTGTGGTGAGGTCGCGGCCGCGTATTCCGTCGCGTTATCCTCGCAGTCGCCGTCGGGGTTGCCAGTCGCGCCATCGTTGCCGCCCGCGCTGTTTGGGTTTAGGCCGTGGTTTATCTCCCACCAATCGGGCAGGCCATCTCCATC
>JACQVH010000285.1 GCA_016209895.1 Candidatus Hydrogenedentota bacterium
AATCCATACCTGTGGCACCACACTTTCGCCCTCACCCCCGGCCCCATACCCCCAAGCCTTGCCAATCAACCACTTACAACAATGCACCTACCCCAAATCCAAAACCAACTGTAGAAGATGGGTCAAGAAGGCCATCGAACAGATGGGCGCGCACGCTTAGAGCCACTAACAAAATGCTCCCACGAGTTTCTGTCGTCCCTACGGGACTTTCTTCCCCGAAATCCAGAGAGAATCCAACAAGGTAGGGCGACGGGTGGCACCCCAAAACTCGCTGGGGGTGTGTGCGCGCCCCCTAACAAGTCACGGGGTGCTATCCGGTTTTGTTAGAAGCTCCAAGATCCGAGGGCTAACGGGTCCGCTGGGACGAATGAAGCCCGTCGGAACTTCCATGTCACGGGCATCGGTCGTAGAATTCGGTATCAGGGTAGCCATACATTGCCTCGAGCTCGGTTTCGGTCGACTTGTAGACACCCGCGCCACCCCATTTCCCGACGAACCAGGCAAAATACGACTCAAATTCAATACGCGATCCGTGTTGGTAGTCAAATTCGAAAACTCTCTTGCGACCATGGCCGGCGATATCCGGATCCCATGGATAGGGTTGGGCCGTGTCGTAACAGGCTGCAATGAAAGGCTTCGGGTCATATAACCAGACGTCGGTGCGTCCCACCATGTAGGCATAGCAATCGTAACGCGCGCTTGGCGCGCTCATCCGCCACTGCTCCGGCGGGCCCGAGGGGGCGGTTTCGGTGAGTCTGTTTATGTCTTCTTGCTGTTGTGCAGTAAAATCTGAATCGGCAAGCACGCTATACGCGACGGGGTTTCCTTGGCATGTCTTGACGGGCCAACTTTCACACGCCGGACTACCCAGCACAGGGATTTGATCGTAGACCAGATAGTACTTCCGAATCCAGTATTCTGTCCCGTTGGGGGCTTTAGCTCCGAAGTCCAGAAATCCCTGGGCCCCGTTCACGGCCCAGCATGCCGTGCAATAGACCCAAGAACTCGCCACTATCATGATGCTTGGCAGTGCCTTCAACATTCTGCCCATGGTATCTCCTCCTTTGAGTATGCGGTTTACTTGGGAATATCTCCGTTCGAAATCGTTGACCCTGCAATGCGCTCAGCGAATTCTAGAATGTCCGATTGGTACGTGTAATATCCTTGGCTACTGTCAGTCCACTTGATGCGGTTTGCGCTGTACTCGACCAGCATTTGCGCCTGGTCCTGAGTCAACTCCAGTCCCGGTACATTCCCTTCTGCCCATCGGCTTAGGATCTGGTCGCTTGAATACGCCAACACCATTCCGTATCGGCTCATTACGTACGGGTGTTCCAGTAGTACCTTCTGGAAGTCCTCGCCCCTTTGTGTTCGGATATGATCCTTCGTGGCAGCCTGTCCTCGACGGTGCATTTCCACGATAAGATCAAGACTGCTGGGCGAGCTCTCTGTCTCGGCAAGAACCAAGGACAGACCCAAGGCGCCACCAGGCGATGTTAAGGTCGGCTGAAAGGGTTCGCCCTCGGGTATAAAGGGTGGCATTTGGTCCAAGGCAGACGAGAGTTTCTCTCTTACTTCTTCAGCCAGCCATTGTCGCTCGGCGTCGCTACCGTTGCGAGCGATGTCTAGTAGTTTTCTCACGCGGGGTTCGTCCAAGACCCGGTGGAGGTAGGTGCTGTGCGAGCTCGCAAAGTTATCAGCTAACGGGTCTTCCAGGAGTTTCGCAATCGTCTCTTCAACCGGTTCGTTTCTGACCTCTACCTCGATGGCTTGTTTTCTGAGCTTAGCGGCCGCGAGGCGGAGGGCCGCGTCCAATCTGGCGCGCTCCCATTTCTCACGGGCGGGGTCTACAGTGGACGTAGGTGCCGCGACTTTCTGAGCCGCACTGTGAGGCGCCGGACTTACCTTGGTTACAGGAGTATTTGCAGATTGAACCGCCTTGGGTAACGAAGTTGGTTTCGTGACTTGGCTTGCGACGGTGGAACGTTTTACGCGTGGAGTGTCGCGCCCGATGAGCACTATCGTGACGAGGATTGCCCCAGCTAACGAAGCTGCAGCAAGAAACACGCCACGGCTTCTGATATCGTTGGTTGCCGGCCAACGCTTCCACTTCTTCATATGATAGGAACCCCAAGAACCGAATTACATCGTAGCATACCTCCCCCCCCCCGATGTCAAGGAACTTCTTGCCTGTTATCTTCATTGGGCACACGGAACTTTGTGGGTGACGAGCGACTTCCGGGGTCGCCGCCGGACGCGTCCGTCCAAGATCACAAACGCGAAATTTCTAGTGGGTTCATAGAGCGCCTTGCCGTGTCATATCCCTCAAGTTGGTGCGATTGCCCTGCTCTTAGACTTTCGCTCCCTTATGCGCATATGATGACGTTCAAACCGCATATGCAAGCGTCCGGGAGTTCTGTTGAATGACGGATCGGAATAGCGCTAATTCGGCAACAGGCGACTACTTGCCGCTTCTTCCATTGAAAGACATGGTGGTGTTTCCGCGCATGGTGGTCCCGTTGCTGGTGGGACGACCGGCCTCGTTGATGGCCGTCGAAGATAGCTTAACTTCGGGCCGATCCTTGTTTCTATGCGCCCAACGCGACGCCACCATCGAGTCTCCAGGCCGCGACGATTTGCGCAATGTCGGCACCGTGGCCAGCATCCTTCAAACGTTACGGATGCCGGACGGCAGCCTGAAAATTATTGTCGAAGGTATGGCGCGCGCGGAACTGCGACGTTTGGTGGACCGCGGAAACTTTGTCGAAGCCGGCATTTCACGGGTTGAAGAACTACCGCCATCCGAGCCGGACGCGATCGCGGCCATGCGCTTGGTGTTAACCCAGTTTGAAGGTTATGTCCGTCTAAGCCAGCGAGTCGCGCCGGAAGTCGTGGTCTCGCTGCGGAATATTGAAGAGGCCGGTCCGTTGGCGGACCTCATCTGCGCCCACTTGCCGCTTCGCGTTGAAGAGCGCCAGGAACTCCTCGAGATAGAATCAGTCCAAACTCGCTTGGAACGTATCACCTCGATCCTGATACGGGAGCAGGATTTACTCGAGATCGAACGCAAGGTCCGGGAGCGCGTCCGGGAGCAAATGGAACGCGGCCAACGCGAGTACTATCTGCATGAACAGTTGAAGGCCATCCACCAGGAACTCGGCAACCGGGAAGAAGGCAGCGACGAATATGCCGAGCTCAAGAAGCAAATTGAAAAGGCGCAGATGCCGGACGAAGTGCGGGAGAAGGCGGTTCGAGAGTTTGGTCGTTATGAACGCATGCCCGCGATGAGCCCCGAAGGCTCCGTGATCCGCACCTATCTCGAATGGCTAATTGACATGCCTTGGGCCAAACGTACGCGCGACGCGCTTGACCTCGGAACCGCCAAGCGCGTGCTGGACGAAGACCACTACGGCCTGAGCAAGGTGAAAGAACGTATCCTGGAGTTCCTGGCGGTCCGCAAGCTGAGTAAGAGCACGCGCGGTCCGATCCTCTGTCTGGTGGGCCCGCCGGGCGTGGGCAAAACGTCGCTGGGTCAGTCCGTGGCGCGCGCCATGGGTCGCAAGTTTGTCCGTATTTCGCTGGGCGGAGTACGCGATGAAGCCGAGATTCGCGGTCATCGGAGGACCTATATCGGGGCCTTGCCCGGCCGGATCGTTCAAGGAATCAAGAAGGCGGGTGTGAAGAATCCGGTGTTCATGCTGGATGAGGTAGACAAGATGAGCATGGACTTCCGCGGCGATCCTTCCTCGGCCTTGCTCGAAGTACTGGACCCGGAACAGAACAAGATGTTCAGCGACCATTATCTCGAGGTGGACTTGGACTTGCGCGAAGTCTTCTTCATCACGACGGCCAACAGCGAGTATGACATTCCCCCGGCGCTGCACGATCGCATGGAGTTGGTGCGCCTGTCGGGATATTCAACCTATGAAAAGGAACGTATTGCCCAGCTATATTTGATTCCAAAGCAGATGAAGGAATGCGGGCTCAAACTCCGCCAGCTTCACTTCACAGGTGAAGCTATCCGCACCATGATTCAACGCTACACCCGTGAAGCGGGCGTGCGCGAATTGGAACGTCAAATCGCGAACATCTGCCGGAAAGTGGCCAAGCGCCTGGTAACGCGCGGGCGCGTGCGCAAAGTGAACCTGGATGAAAGACAGGTGCTCGAACTGCTGGGACCCGAAGAATATAGCGAAATGCGGGCCGAAGTGGAGCCCAAGGTCGGCGTCGCGGTCGGACTCGCCTGGACCATGGCTGGTGGCGACATCTTGCACATCGAGACGAGCACCACCAAGGGGAAAGGCATTCTCACCCTCACGGGCCAGCTTGGCGAAGTGATGAAGGAATCGGCCCATGCGGCGTACACCTATCTGCGCGCCCACGCGAAAGAACTGCGCATTTCGCCAACATTCTATCGGAACATGGATTTACACGTGCACGTGCCGGAAGGCGCGATCCCCAAAGACGGTCCGTCGGCCGGGGTAGGAATCGCCGTGTCCATGCTCTCCGCCTTGCGCAATCGGCCCCCGAAGGCGCTTTTGGCGATGACCGGTGAAATCACGTTGCGCGGCCGCATCCTGCCGGTCGGCGGCGTCAAAGAAAAAGTCTTGGCCGCCCACCGCGCCGGTATTAAAGAAGTTATATTGCCCAAAGAAAACCAGAAAGACCTGACCGAAGTGCCGTCCGAGGTTAGAGAAGAATTGAAGCTTCTCCCGGTAAGCACCATGGAAGAAGTCCTTCGTCAAACCTTCAGTGACAAACACCCTAAATCTGAATCTGCACAATCGCGATGAAGACCGTTATGTCCTCCGTGGCCTCTTGTACTTCTCAGACCCGTCAGACCTGTCGGACGGGTCGGACCTCTAGGTGCTCCTCTGTGAGGGCTGAGAAGGGGATGTGAGTGGGGTGAAAATCATCTCCGCCGAATTTCTAAAGAGCACGCTGCGTCCACAAGACTTCCCGAACGATGGCCGCCCCGAAATCGCGTTCGCCGGACGCTCCAACGTCGGCAAGTCAAGCCTGATTAACGCCTTGCTCAACCGTCGGGGTTTGGCCAAGACCAGCAAGAGTCCGGGTAAGACTCAAACCATCAACTTCTTCGACATCAACGGCCAATTCTACTTTGTAGATTTGCCTGGCTATGGGTATGCCGAGGTACCGAAAAGCTTGCAACAGGAATGGGGACAGGCCATCACTTCCTATCTGACCCATCGTCGGACGTTGCGCCTCGTGGTCCACCTCCTCGATGCGCGCCATCCGCCAACTAAGAATGACTTTCGATTGACAGAAGTGCTCCGTTTCGCCAATCTTCCCCCCTGCTACGTCGCCACCAAGGCCGACAAGCTTACCCGGAACTCTCTGGTCCAGGCCCTCGCGACCATCCGCCATGAACTCGGCTTGCCTGATCACGCAACCGTGATCCCGTTTTCCGCCATCACCAGCACCGGCGCAAAAGAACTTTGGCAAGCGATTGGCCAGCGCCTCGGCCGCGGTTGAGAAGACTCTATAGGGACGTTCCAATAGCGTTCAATGGTAGGACCTCAATTCGATCATCGAGAGGATAACGTTGAGTACCGGGATACACCACAGAAAGGCGATCAAGGCGCAGGTCATTCATCACTGCACGCATGGCTTGGGAGGTCCGAGGCGCATCCTGAAACTTGAACTCAAATCCCAATCGCTTCCCTCCCCTGATAAGTAAGAGGTCCAGCTCTGCGCCGGCGTGCGTCTTGTAGAAATAGGCGTCATGTTCTGCCTGCAAACGGCAAAGCACCTCTTCCATCGCGAAACCTTCCCAGGAAAAACCAAGCCGTGGGTGCCCCAATACCTGCTCCAAATTGCGCAAGCCAAGGAGAGCGTGCAAGAGACCCGTATCCCGAAAATAGACCTTCGGCGCCTTCACAATCCGCTTTCCCACGTTTTCGAACCACGGCGGCAGTTGACGCACCATAAATGTACTGCAAAGAATGTCGAGATAATGGCGAGCGGTGCGTTGATGGGTGTCAAGCGCCCGCGCGAGTTCAGAGGCGTTCCAGGTTTGGCCGTGCCAGTGCGCAAGCATGGTCCAAAACCGTCGGAGGGTTGGTCCCGGAACTCGAATGCCTAATTGAGGTATGTCTCGTTCCAAGAAGGACTGAATGAAATTCTGCCGCCAGGCATAACTGTGCTCATCGTCGGACGCCAGAAACGAAACTGGGAATCGGCCGCGACTCCAAAGCTTGCGCCAACGGTCAGCGCCAACTTCATCCAGATCAAATCCGCCCATCGGAACGTACGCGACCCGACCCGCGAGCGATTCAGACACACCCTTCACCAACTCGGGTGACGCACTGCCAAGAAGGAGGAAATGCGCCGGCAGAGGATGGCGGTCAGCCAACACCCGGAGCAGATTGAACAACTGTGGCAGCCGCTGAACTTCGTCAATTACCACGAGACCGCTTAACCCTCGCAGGATTAGCGCGGCGGACTCCGCAATGAGCGGCGTTTCGGGGTCTTCCAAATCGAAATAGTGGGCTGAACGCTCGCGGGCTAATGCGCGCGCCAACGTCGTTTTCCCGCACTGACGCGGGCCCAACAATAAAACGACCGGATATGCTCGGGTTTCTCTCCGCACCCGTTTCTTCAACACAAGTCGTTCGATGTAGATCATGCTTGAAATTTAGCACTTATTGGTATCAATTTTCAAGGCTAATCCTGAACCGGCGTGTCCGACCTTCAAGTGCTTCGATAGGTAAATTTCCGCTCGCGCCGGGCAGCGCGTATTGCACTCATAGGCCGCGGGGCCGTATACTGTCTGTGACCCAGGGGACGTTAACCGTGCAGGCAGAAGACCGGCTCATTCATTTCTCGACGGAGTGGTTTCATCCGCCCGTTCAGCACAAGGTCGCGGCGCTGCAGAAGTTGTATTATGAGTTGTCCCAGGTCAGGACGGCGGCTTATGACAGCAGCGATTTCAGTTTGCCGGGTCAGCCTAAATTCCATTCGCGGCGCGGCCAGCGAAGTCAGTCCATTGCCGTGTTCTTGCCCGATCGAGTGGCGCTAATCGAAGAATGGGCGGACATCCCGCTTTCAACGTTCCTGGAGAAGTGCCAGGAGGTGTCGCACCGGGTGCTCGAGGTGCTTCAAATCCCGGTCTTTGTTGCCCAAAGCGTCACCTTGCGAGCCACCTTGGCACTAACGCATTTCGAAGATGCGCGCGTGTTCCTCCTCGAACATGTCTGCTGCCAGGAAGGCCGCATTGGGCCGTATTTCAGCCGTCCGCTGGCCACGGCCGGTCTGCGGTTGGTCTTTCCCGAAACTCCGGACCATCCCGGAAACTTACAAATCACCATCGAACCCTACCGACACAGCCGGACTGAAGTCTTCGTCGAGGTGCGCGGCATGTTCACGGGATTGCAGATCGGTCGCGACACCTGCGACGCGCTGCGCGGAAACATTGTCTCGGTTCGATCCTTCATCACCAACCATATTTTCCCCTACCTGAATCAGTACGATGTCCGTGCGGGGGATGCGGTGTAGGGTCCAGGGTCCAGGGTACAGAGTCTAGGGTTCAGGGCAACGGGTTATCGGTACTATGATCGCCAAGAAGACGCGGGCGAGTTTCGATTGATGATGCGCGATTGGGAATCTGAAATTTGAGATTCGAGATCGGAGATTACGAGCACCACGAGCAGTTACACGTCCTGACCCCACCCGTCTTTCAGTCGTATCGGGACAGCGACGCCAACAGTACGACGTGAGGGACGGCGTCTCCTATGAACGTGTCCATTCTGATGCCGGTGTTTAACGCCCAGGAAACTCTGGGAAATTCGATCGAAAGTATCCGCGGGCAGTCTTGGACCGATTGGGAGTTGATTTTGGTGGACGACGGTTCGACGGACGATTCGGGGCAAATCGGAGCCAACTTTGCGAATCGCGATTCTCGGATTCACAACATCAGAAAACGTCACGAGGGTATCGTGGCGGCCTTGACCGCTGCAGCCGATCGCGCCGAGGGACGATACTTGGCAAGGATGGATGCCGACGATACCGCGCATCCGGACCGGCTTGCCAAACAACTTACCCTGGTGGAACAAGACCCACGAATCGCCCTGTGCGGAACTCGCGTGGAAATGGTTGGTTCCGATCTAGGTTTGGGACGACAGCGGTATGAGAAGTGGATAAACAGCCTGTGCTCCCACGAGGAGATCCTGCGTGAGCTGTTTGTCGAGTGCCCTCTTTCCCATCCCACATTCATGATGCGGCGCGACACCTTCGAAGCCGTCGGCGGTTATCAGGACCACGGCTGGGCCGAGGACTATGATTTGTGCATGCGGCTCTTCCTTGCAGGGGCGCGTTTTGGAAAGGTGCCGGAACCCCTGCTGCTCTGGCGGGATTCGCCAGAACGACTCTCCATGAATGACGACCGGTACAGTTTCCTCCAATTCCGAAGGTTGAAGCGACACTATCTCTTCAAATCCTATCTGAAAGCTGGAACATCCTTTTTTCAGTGGGGTGCGGGCGAGGTAGGCAAATATTGGCTAAGAGAATGGGGCCAAGACCGTCCCGAAGCGGTGGTTGACATCCACCCACGCAAAGTCGGTCGGCGCATTCACGGGTATCACGTCATCGCACCGGAAGAGTTGCCGGGGCCGGGCGCGGCGTTTATCGTGGTAGCCGTGGGCGCACCCGGCGCCCGCAATGACATCCGGAACTGGCTGAACCCTAAAGGGTACGAGGAATTGAGAGACTATTTGTTCTTGGCCTGAAGCATACTGGGACCGGCCCGGGCGCCGCAAAAACGTTCAAAGCCGTAAACCTCTGCCGTAGACGTAGGGCAGAAGGCAGACCTTCTAGCCGGCCCTGTGATTGCCAAGAAAACAGTCGGTACTGTAAACCTTTTACTGGGGATACGCGTTTCATCAATGGTCAATGGAAATGAGGCAGACCGGCGTCAACTTGACGACGAAACCTTGGCGCTGGCTTTGCAGGCCGGTGACGATCTCGCGTTTGCGGAACTTGTTCACCGGCACCAGGGTCGTGTGTACGCCGTAGCATACCGCGTCACATCGAACCGGGAAGACGCGCTGGACGTGGCCCAGGAGGCCTTCATCCGCGTTTACCGAAAGATCAACGCTTGGCGGCCGACGGGAAACTTCCTGAGTTGGCTGCTGCGACTGACTACGAACCTGGCGATAGACATGCTGCGCAAGCAGCGACGGCGTCAAGTCGAGCCCCTCGAAGACCGTACCGGACGAGAGCCACTGATAACGCAGTCCCTGATGTCGGACACGGCCCGACAAGCGGGCGCTCAGGAGATCGCGGTTCGGGTTGAAAGCGCCCTGACGGCCTTGTCGCCGATGCAGCGGACGGTGTTTGTGTTGCGCCATTACGAGGGTCTGCAATTGGCAGATATCGCGAAAGCGCTCGGATGCACCGTAGGCAGCGTGAAAGTACACCTGTTCCGGGCGCTGAAGAAACTTCAGCAGGAATTGGCCGATCTGCATGAACGATAAGAGCTGCTGAATCATGAAGGAGCACTGAGACCATGTGGGGATGTCGGAAAGCGCAAGGGCTAATCGCGGCTTCAATTTACGAGGCGCTGGATGACGGGGACCGGCGGCGGCTGGACAGACATCTGGCCAGTTGCCCGGCGTGCCGGGCGGAGGCGCAGGCGATGATTTCGGTCGCCCGTCGAATACCCGAAGCCCCGATTCCCGAATTGCCGCGCAGTCTGATGCCGGCGATAAAGGCCCGCCTCGCCCAAAATGAGGTCCCAGTGCCTTTTGCCTGGCGGTACGCCGCCGCGGCCATGGCTACGGTGGTCGTGCTCGGCTCGGTCTCCTATGGGCTTCTATATTCAGGACTCTCCGGTTCCGGGGTGCAGAACCTAGCTGACAATCGCCCTGTCCAAGTAGATTCCGCACTGCAGCCGACGCTCGATCAGGCGGCAGCGCTCATGGAACAACGTCAGTACGCCGATGCGTACCGTGTCCTCGAAGCCGGACTACGAGTGCACTACCGCGATGCCCGCGCGGGCGAAGGCCAGTTGCTCTTGGCGGACATCGCATTCACGCATTTGAAACAATATCCAGTGGCCTATTCCGCCTACCAGCGGGCGCAGCAGTTTTACTCCTCCGCGATCCTGGCCAGTCCGGACCGAAATACGATCCTGGAACGCTGGGAAACACTCGCAGAGGCGCGAAAAGTGGAATACGCCTCGCTCTATGCGCTGGACGCCGCGACGCGCGATCGGTCCGATACCTTCGCAAAGCTCGAGCAAGTCGTAGCCCGATATCCCGAAAAATACGTGGGGGCGATGGCCGCTGAGGAAATGGCGAAGCTGATGGTGGCCGCCGGGGCGGTCCAGGTGGGCGAACAAACACATTTTCTGGCCATGCAAGAAGCCAGCCTGCGGTGTAAAGACCCCATCGCAGCGACACGGCTGAAGCTTGAAATGGCGCATATCTACCGCGATGAGCTTAATAACCCGGAAAAGGCGCGCGAGTACTACGGGGAAATCGCTGCCAATTCGAACGAGGTGTTGGCCCGACTTGCCCGGGAATCGCTTTCCAGCCTGGAAGCTGGGGCATCCCGCGAATAGACATCGGTCGGATACGCCGTCCACCTTATAAAGACTTTGACAACGCCCTACGATAGTAGTCGTTGCGGTTACCCCACATGTGTGCTAACATACGATCAAATAAGGACTTCGAGCATGAATACGGAATTTCTTGAATGAAGAGCCCCTTCGAAAAACTGTTGGTTGCCGACGGCATCGTAGATGAAGCCATGTTGGCCCAATTGAGGTCGGAAGGGCCCAACGGCACCCCTCTACATGAAGTCCTGGTACGGCTAGGACATGCCTCGGCTGACAAGGTATACCGTTGTCTGGCCAAATTCTGTGAACTGCGGTTCGTCGTGCCGTCGAAAATGGACATTCCGGCCAACGTGGTAGCCAAAGTCCCAGCCCGATTTGCCACCCACTATCGGTTCGTCCCAATTGGCGAGAACAACGGCGCCCTGATGATCGCGGTGGGCGACCCTTTGAACTCGCAACTTCTCGACGATATCCGACTGGTTCTAAAGCGACGTATCGAGGTCGTAGTCGCGACTCCGGATGAAATTGAGCGCGCCACCAAGGTCTTGTACGGCGTCGGCGCGGAAACGGTAGAACGTATTCTGAGCGAGACCGAGCCGAGCGCGGCCGCGCTCAATCTCGACCTAACCGCCGGCACCAACCTGGCCGACGACAGCCTTGAAGCATCTATCATCAAGTTTGTAAATGAGCTCTTGGTGGAAGCCATTCGTTCAGCAGCGACCGACGTTCACCTGGAACCGTTTGAGGACCAACTGCGGGTGCGCTATCGAATAGACGGGATTCTGCACCAGGCGCCCACGCCGCCGAACATCCGTGGTCTGCACGCTGCTATCGTCTCCCGCATCAAGATCATGGCGAATCTCAATATCGCCGAGCGTAGACTACCGCAGGATGGAAAGATTTTGGCTACTCTTGCCGACGGGCAGTATGACCTCCGCGTATCGGTCCTGCCCACTCCCCACGGCGAGACGGTCAATATTCGTATCCTGAGCCGATCCTCCATGTTTCTAACCCTCGAACAGCTCGGGATGCTTTCGGACGACCTCCAACTATTCAACACCTTCATCCACCGCCCGCACGGTATGATCCTGGTCACGGGTCCCACCGGCAGCGGCAAAACCACGACCCTTTACGCGGCCTTGAGCAAGCTAAACAAGCTCGAACACAAAATTATCACCATTGAAGACCCGATCGAGTATCAACTCAAGGGGGTCACTCAGATGCAAGTCCTTCCGCAGATCGGGTTCGACTTTTCGAATGCATTGCGGTCCATGCTGCGCCACGATCCGGATATCATGCTGGTCGGAGAAGTTCGGGATTATGAGACGGCCGAGATGGCGATTCGTTCTAGTCTAACCGGGCACCTGGTATTCAGCACGCTGCACACGAACGACGCTGCGGGCTCCATTATACGGCTGACGGACATGGGCGTCGAGCCGTATCTGATCGCGAGCACGATGATCGCCGCCATTGCTCAACGGTTAGTGCGCGCAATCTGCGAGGAATGCGCCGAGGATTTCCAGCCAGAACCGGAACTCCTGCGGGAGTTTCATGCCACGACAGCGCAGGTGCGGGCGGCGCGGTTCCGGCGCGGTCGCGGGTGCGATGCCTGCAGAAACACCGGATATCGCGGACGATTTGCAATCTATGAGTTCCTACCTTTCACCCATGCCGTCAAAGATTTGACCGTACGCCGCGCCCCTTCCACCGAGATCAAGCGCAAAGCCGTGGAAGGGGGTCTGAGGACCCTGCGCCAAGTCGGCTGGCAACGCGTGTGTGAAGGCAGGACCACTTTTGAAGAAGTGTTGCGAGTCACCGGAGACGTGGACATCGCCGATCCAACCGAGGCGGGCAATGCCGCAGTTCCGGTATGAAGTAAAGCGCGCGCCCGGTCAGTCTGCCAGCGGAGTCATCGAGGCCGAAAGCCAGCGAGCCGCAGTGGCCCGCCTCCGCGACTTGGGGTATATACCGGTTGCGGTCGAAGAGGATTCGGGCAAACCGGCGAGAACGCTCAAACACACCCTGTCCCGGATACGCCTGAAAGACCGTAACGTCTTTTTGCGCCAGTTAGCCAATCTCTTCGAGTCCGGGATGCCCATCACGCGTGCGCTGGGCACACTGATCCAACAGACTGAGAATCCCAAGCTGACCGTGGTCATCGAAGAAATCCGCGATGATGTGCAGCGCGGGAGCACGCTCGCCGAGGCGTTTGAACGCCATCCCAAGGTTTTTTCGGCAATCCACTGTAATTTGGTCCGTGCGGGCGAAGCGGGCGGCATGTTGGACGAGGTCTTCTGGCGGCTCGTAGCTTTCGGAGAACAAGAAGAAGAATTGCGCGGGAAAGCAGTATCGGCGCTGGTTTATCCGATTTTCCTTCTCATAATGGGCAGCATTTCAGTGTTCATACTGGTGTCCTTCGTGTTTCCCAAGTTTGTCGTGATCTTCAACGATTTCAACGCGCGGCTGCCTTGGCCTACTTTAGTTGTGATGGGGCTGTGCTCGTTTATGGGCCGCTTCTGGTGGGCGGTGCTGCTGGCGATCAGCTTGCTAGCGGCCGCCGGCGTTTCGTACCGGCGCAGCGATTCTGGCCGAAAGCAACTCGACCATCTGGTGTTGCGGCTGCCCGTCATCGGCAAAGTCATTCAGAAATACGAGATGGCTAAGTTCGCTCGGACGCTCGGCACTTTGCTGGACAACGGTGTGCCTATTCTGTCCGCGTTGCGGATCACCGAAGATACCCTGAACAATACCGCCATCGCCTCGGAACTTAACGCGGTTCAGGGGCGCGTGGCCGAAGGCGACAGCATCAGCGAGAGTCTGGACGGAGCCGTCCATTTTCCGCCGCTCGTGGTCAACATGTTTGCCGTGGGTGAGGAAAGCGGACGCCTGGGCGCCATCACGAAACGGATTGCGGAAGCCTACGATGCGGAAGTGGACCGTGCTGTGAAGGGCATGGCGGCCCTGTTCGAGCCGCTCATGATTGTAGTCATGGGCGCGATCATCGGCTTTTTGGTGATCGCGATGCTGTTGCCGATGTTAACTTTAAGTGCCAATGTCTCATAAATGTGAAGACGAGATTCTCGTCTGGACTCGGAACTCCCGAGCGGCGTGTCTCAACCAACACGACATGTCTGCATACCAAAAACACCATCTAGGTGTCATTCTGAGCGCAGCGAAGAATCTCGCATACCGTGGACTTGGGCGTGAGAGATTCTTCGCCGCGCTCAGAACGACAGATGGAGGATCGCCCTCACGAAGGAGATACCGATGAAAGACAACGCAGGTTTTACACTCATCGAATTAATCCTGGTGACGATCATTATCGGGATTCTCGCCGGGATGGTCGTAATCAATGTGGCCGGCCGCGCGGAAGAGGCTCGAGTTCGACGCGCGCACGGCGATATCGCCACCTATCAGAATGCCATTGATCTCTACGCCCTGGACCACAATGACAAATATCCAAAATCGTTGAACGAATTAATGGGTGGGAAAAGAGATTACGTCCGCAAGCTGACCAAGGACCCCTGGGGCAATGACTACGTGGTCGTGGTTCCGGGCAAGTACCGAAAGAACAGTTATGACTTGTACTCGCGTGGTCCGGACGGGATCGCGGGCAACGGCGACGATATAACCAGTTGGAGCGACCAAGCACCCGACGCGGCCTCGTAGGATACATCCGACGCTGGCCCCGGCGGTTAGAAAAATCATGCAGCCTTTCGAGCGACACGGCTTTTCCCTCCTTGAGCTAATCGTGGTACTGACGATACTCGCGGTCATGTCCGCGGCGGTAGTGCCCCTATATCGGAATTCGTTGATCCGCTCCCGCGGAAACGCCGCCCTCCAGGACCTGCTTGCCACCTTGAAGTACGCCCAGCAACGCGCGGTCACAGACACTCAAGAATATAGGGTCTACCTCAATCACAAGACAGGTCATTACTGGGCGGCTCGCCCAGTCGTCACGAAAGAGGAGGAAATAAGCTTCGAGACCTTGGGCGAGCCGGGCACGGAGCCCGTGAAACTCCCGGAAGGCGTCAAGATGAGCCAGCCCAAGGCGCGAAAGGATCGGGACCAGGAAGCGTACTACATTAGCTTCTATCCCAGCGGCGCGTGCGACGTAGCAACGGTCGCATTGGACTATGAGGACGGCAAGACGGTGCGAGTCCAAACAAAGGGAAAGATCGGACCCTTCGAGGTGAAAGAGCTGTGAGGCGGCCGACCACGATACGAGGGTATATCCTGGTAGAGGCGATGGTGGCCATGGTCGTGCTCAGTCTCGGCATCTTGGCATTACGCAGCGCGCAGCAGCAGACAACCCTGGCCCGTGGTCAGGCTCGGGACTATACGCAGGCCCGATTTCTTCTCGAACGACTCATAGCCGAACTTGAAATACTGCCAATCTTACGGGAAGGGGCAAGTTCGGGCGTGTTTGAAGGCGATTTCTCACGCTTCCGTTGGTCTCGAACGGTATCCAGAGTAAGCCTTCCGGGAATGGAGCCACCAGTACAACTCTTGCCGGGAATGATGGTGCAGGCCCCGGACGCTTTTGTCGGAAAAATCACTGCCACGGTTTTCTGGACCCGCAGCGGTCAGGAATTTCAAGAGACGGTCGAAACCTTGGTTGCTCCCGCGAAACTTCCACAGGCGGAAAATGAGATCACACTCTCCCCTACATCCTAACGGTGGATTTACGCTCGCTGAACTTATCGTAGCGAGTGCCGTTCTGGCGCTGGTCATGGGCGGAGTTTACACGGGCTTCAGTGCGTCCGTGCGCACTTGGCGCATCGGCGAAGCGGACCTGGCCGTGTATCAAGACGCCCGACTAACCTTGGGAATCGTGGCCCGGGAACTGCAATGTGTATTGCCGCAGACGGCGCACCTGTTCGAAGGCGAAGACGATGAAATCCAGTTCTACGCCCTGACCGCCCCAATGAACCTCGAAGATGGTTCTGATCCGCGAATCCTACGCATTCGGTATCGTCTCAAGCCCGATCCCAATGGCCGTGGATCGGTGTTGCTTCGTGAAGAAGCGCCCATCGAGAGTCCTCTCCCCCCGCCGCCGGTCAAGGGTCAAGAATTGGATACGAGTATTATCGAAGAAGGTCGAGAACAGTCCTTCGAATTGGTCGCCGGCGTCGAGGCCTTCGACGTGGAATATCTCTGGGCACCGTCGCCAGAACCCGGAGTTTCCACCATGTCACCATTTTCTCTGGCCCAGCCGCCCGTCATTACCATGACCGAGAATCCGATCAGGTCAGGATTGCCCCAAGGGCTGAATATCAGACTTGCCCTCTACGAGCCGAGCGCCGAAGCCGGAGTGACCAGTTATTCTACCCACCTCGTGTTCCGCGGCCCGACGACGCCGTATGACGAAGGAGAATCCGAGGCTACTTCTCCAACCCTGGGAGCCGGCGGCGTATGAGAAACTCATCTCAGGGCTTTGCGCTCGTGTGTGTCTTGTGGGTCTTGGCTATTTTGACGGTCATTACCATCAGCTACGGCCATCGCGCGATGCTCGATCGCCGGGCTGCAGCCTATTCCTTGGACTATCTCCAGGCCATGCAGATGGCGCGGGGCGCGGTCGAACGAGGGATCGTGGCCATGCGCCACAAAGCATCTGTGGATGCCGCGGCAAGAGCGTCGCGACGCTCGACGCGGGAACCGTGGCGATTCGACACTGTGGACCTCCTCGCCGAAAGGCGATTCTACTCGTTGAGCGGCGGCCAAGAATTGGAGGGGGAAGAATGCACGTACCGCCTTCGTGACGAGGAACGTCGCATTTCGCTCAACAAGAGTCCCAAAGAAGTACTGGATGAAATTGATGACCTGAGTTTCACGGTCGTGAATGAAATCATAGACCGGCGTCGCGAGGGAACGATCTCGGGGCGACCGTCCCTCTTCGTAGCCGTGGAAGAGTTGCTCAACTTGGACGACGTAAGCGAGTCTACGTGGTACGGCGACGAGTCGCGTCCGGGTCTGCGCGACCTGTTGACGCCGTGGGGCGACGGCCGCATCAATCTTAATACCGCCTCCGCGGACGTGTTGCGATGCATCCCGAATGTTCGCGGTGATCTCGTGGACGAAATCGTCGCGTACCGGGCCGGGCCGGATGGAAAACCGGATACGGCGGACGATCAGGTGTTCAGTAGTCTTGGGGAAATCTCAGGCGTGGTCAATGCCAGCGCGGATGATATGAAGCAGTTGGAACCTTATTGCAAGCTGGATTCGCAGTTCTTTACAATCACCGGCACGGCCACGCAACGGCAGAAGCGTGTGCGCGCAATCTGTTCAGCATTGGTACGGATCGAGGCGGAAAACTTCGAGGTGCTCCAATGGCGGGAGGGGGATTTTGGCTCGTAAATCAGGAAACATCAGCATCCTGCAGATTGGCGAGCATCTCATCTCCCGGCTGCGGGTCCGTCCCAGCCTGCGTGGAGTGGAGGTACTCGACTTCGCGCAAGAACGCGGTACCTGGGCGCTCCAGGACGGCTCCCTACAATCCGCGCTAACGGCGTTCGCCCACCAGCATCGCCTCGTCGAAGATGCGGTATATGTGGTGCTCCCTCGTCATGAAGTAGCCGCCCGCATTGTTACGTTTCCTTCCCATGACCTGACTGAAATCAAAGGAATGGTCCGCCTCAGCGCGGAAGAGTACGTGCCGTATCCGGCGGAAGAGTTGGTTATAGACGAATGCATCTTGGAGAAACTGCACGGCGGCGAGGCGCGTGTTCTTGTGGTGCTGGCGCACCGCGACGTCGTCGAGGGTTACGTCCGGCTTCTGCGGCAAGCCGGGTTGGAGCCCCAGGAAATCCTGGTGAGCACCGCCTGCCTTGCGTCCGCCATGGCCGCGACCGGTGTGCTCAGGAAGGACGCTATTCCGCCGCAACAGACCGATGTCTCTCTCGTCGTGCCTGCCGCCCGGGAAACTGAACCGAGACGAGCCGCGCTGGTACATCTCTTACCGGGGGGTATCGAGATTCTGATCTTTCGCGGCAACCATTTGGAGGCGGTACGAGGCGTCGCGAACGCTCAAGATTGGATGCGCGACAGCATTCAGTCCGCAGCAGCTATAGGCGAACTCGCAAGTGAAGTGCGTGGGGCCTTGGCGTCTTTCCGCCGCGAATTAGAAGAAAGCACCACAATCGAGTCGCTACTGGTGAGTTCTGACGTCGCGGACGCGACTGAATGGGCCAAGGCCCTCGAGCCGGAGGCCGGGCTATTATGCTCGTCCGTTCCGGCCATGGGTACTCTCGTAACCCGCGGCCAGGAGCACTTGGCCAACGCTCAGCCGTTGGCGCTGCTGGGGGCCGCCTGCGTAGCTCAAGCCCGCGCGGCCGTACCGATCAGCCTCGTGCCGGAATCGGTGCTCCACGCTCGCCAACGGCTCGCCCTGCGGCGAATCGCGCGGCGCGGCGCTCTGCTGGTCGGAGCGGTGCTTGTCGCGTGGTTTGGACTGTTCTTTCAGGCGGTAGCCAAACGAGCGCACTACGCACACGAATTGGAAGACCGCCATCACAGCATCGCGCAGGACGCGCGAGGCGTAGCCGAAAAGCACCGGCAATTGCAGGCTATCTCGCGTCAGGTGGACCGTAAAGGGACCGCCGTCGAGCTCTTGGCACGACTCTGCGAAGTGGCCCCCTCCTCCGGTTTGAACATCACGCGCGTCGTGTTTGTGCGCGGGCAGGGCGTGACCGTCGAAGGGCGCGCATTGGACGTGTCCGCGGTAGATCAATTCGCGGAGAACCTGCGGCAGTCCGGTCGTGAACGGGTGCCGCAATTCGCTCAGGCCCGTACGATCAGCACCCAAGGCCAGACCGAGCAGAATCAAGGCGTCACCCAATTCGAAATCAGCGTTCCATTTCCGCAAATCGAGGAGTCCGAACAAGCCGAGGCCGCGGTTGAATAATTGGTGGAAAAAACTCTCTAGCCGGGAGCGCAACCTTGCGTTCGCTACGCTGGTGGTCGCCATAGCTTCCGTTTTGTACTTTGCCGTCTCCTGGGCATGGGATACCGTACGGGATTTAGACGCACGCATTGACCGATTACAACAAGACGTTCTGAACTCGGTATATGAGGCTGCCCTCCGATATAGCGTCGAGACTGCGTACGTCGAAATTGCGGCGCAGCATTCCAGTAAGTGGACGCAAGAGGAAATCCATGATCGGTTGCGCCAGGAAATCTACCGGCTTGCCCAAAAGAACCCGCCGCATCCGGGCAGTAAAGAGGCCCTGGCGGGGACGACCAATCCCCAGTGGCTGCTGGAAATCCGCTCCCTCGGCGAAGGAAAGCTGGAGGACAGTGGGAGGGGTTATCGCGAGTACAAGATTGGCTTCAAGACTCTACCTACGGATATTCAATCGGTTATCTTGTATCTATCGCGATTGCAGCAGAGTCCGCAATTGTTGCGCATTGACAATCTGGAGATCGTTAGGCCGGTTCCGGAAACGCCGGGCGTGATAGCGACCATCGAAGTAACCCGTACCGTGGTGGATAGCGCCATCGAGGGAGTGTCCGAAACCCCCACGATATCCCCAATACTAGCCGGCGCCGGCAATTTGAGTCGAAACCCGGGATTCGAAGAATGGGACCGCCTCCAAGGTAAGTTCCCCCAATGGGATTCCGCAAGCTGCCGGTTGCTCGAGGACACGGAACATGCAACTGAAGGGTCGGCTTGCGTGCGCGTCGAGACGGCCGGCGACGGGGCGGCGTTCTACCAGCAACAGGAACTCGTGGCCGGGAACGTCTATGAATTGACGATGGATATTACGGCATCCGCACCTATGCGGCTGGCAGTAATGAATGACCGCGAGAAAGCGATTCTGCCGGAAACTCAGGACATAGTCGGAGACGGTCTCCCGCGGCAGTATTACTGTGAGCTTCGTGTCCCTGGAACGCCCGGCACCAAAGCAAGTCTCCGTGTTCCATGTATCATCATGTCCCAACAAGGCTCCGTGGCATACGTAGACAATGTACTCTTGATGGAACGCAAGAACTAGGAATGATAAGAATCCTTTTCACGTTCGGTTGGTGCGCTTTGGCAGTGGCGGTTGCGCTGCTGATCCTCGGCGTTTTCACGGATCCAGTTAGAGACCAGCGCGTGTGGCTTGAGACCGAGCTGACCAACGTGGCGCCACCGGCTATCACTTTCGACACGGCTCCGGACGTGGACTCGACCGCGCTTCAACGGACCATTACCGGCAAAGCCAATCTTTGGCGCGGCCTCGTAGCGCCACCCAAACAGGCGGCTACAGCCCCGAATTTCGGTAACGAAATGGCGGGGGTGGTGATTACGCGAGACCAGATCGGTACGGGAGACCAGGTTCAGGTACGGGTGCGGGTGGGTAACGACACGCGGGGTCAGTGGATGGGTAAGGGCGCTGTCGTCAAAGGATGGACAATTGTTGAAATCTTACCGCGTGAAGTGAAGTTCTCGAAAACGCAGAATGGTACCGAGTATACTGGCGTTCTTCCGCGAGGGAACAGATGACCTTGATCGGCCTTTGCGCTCTAGAGGAAGACGTGTCAGCGTTGGGAGAGCGCAAAACGTTATAAGTGGGAGTAGTCGCCGCGGGATAATGGTGGCTGCAAGCGAGAAGGAACTATATGAAGCCATCTTTTAACACCATTCTGCACGGAATCGTATTCGCCTTCTTGCCTTCTGTTCTCGCCGTAGCGCAATTACAGTCGCCGACGAGTCCGGCACCCGAAACTGACGTAACCGGCCTCGCGGAGCAAGCCTTTCGTGGTGGCACCGCAACACAGCGTTATCCCGGACGCAAAGGTGCGACCGCACCGACTCCGAAGACCGGCACGCCTGAGCGCGAGCGACCTCGTTCGACCGTGCGAACCATTCAGCCGGGTACGAGCGGCCCGGTGCATACCACGGGCCAAGGCGCATTTGAGCCGGTCCTGAATAACAAAATCGAGTACGGCGACATCCCGGAAATGGGCGAGCTAATTTCCCTCGCCGCCACCGATCAGCCCATTAAAGTCCCCCAGTTACTGGATACCTTGGCCGTAGCGACGAATTGGAACATTGTGGCCTCGGAAACACTCGAGAACAAGAGTGTTCGCTTCTGGATCAATCAAGTTACCGCGAAGCAAGCCCTCGATGTTCTCCGATTCAACGGCATCTATTACGAATTCATCCCGGAGACTAAATTCCTCTACGTGATGACGCAGGAGGAATATTTACGGCAAGAGCACGGCGCCATTGAACATTCGGAATTCGCAATCAAGCACGCCGAGGTGGCGGACATGGAAGCCATCCTCACTTCGTTGCTCTCGTCTTCCGGCCGGATCATCTCCGATCCGCGCACGGGGCGCATTCTGGTCTGGGACACCGAGGCGAACCTGAAAGCGATGCAAGAGGCCGTCGTTCGGCTCGACGTGCAACTTGAGCCGCGCGTATTCGCCCTAAAATTCGTGTCCGCCGAGAGTTTGCTCGAGAGCATCAGCAGCCTCCTGACGGAACGCGGTCTGGCGCAAGCGGACCCTCGCACCAACACGCTGGTCATCAGCGATCTGCCTTCACGTCTCGACCAAATTGCCGCGG
This sequence comes from Candidatus Hydrogenedentota bacterium, assembly GCA_016209895.1. Taxonomy (GTDB): domain Bacteria; phylum Hydrogenedentota; class Hydrogenedentia; order Hydrogenedentales; family SLHB01; genus JACQVH01. The sequence continues at coordinate 21,132 of JACQVH010000285.1, forward strand.
TCTTGGAGGCACTGGACAAGAAGGTGGAAACGAAGACCTGGACCCTCAGCTACGCCGACCCCAAGAGTATAGTGGAACGCCTGGAGAATATCGTTCCGGAAGAAATGGGCATCGTAACAGTGGATGAAGATACACACCAAGTCAGCGCCACTGCGATCCCCGAGCGATTGACGGAGATTGACGAGTTAATCAAAGCCTGGGACAAGAAGCGAAAACAGGTCGAGATTGAAGCCTACTTGGTGGCGGCTTCAACCGAGATTACGCGAAACCTGGGTGTTGACTGGTCCTACTTTGATCAACATTCCGGCGGTCCCTTTGCCATCCAGAGCGGTCCCAACGTGCCCGATTACTCGGCGATACCGGAAAGCGGGCAGCGTTTGACCATCGGGACGTTGCCGTTCCAGGTCCCGTTGCGAAATCCGCTCACGAGCGCGCCAATTCTGGATATCAATGGAAACGCGATACCGGATGATGAATTCCGTGGGAACCGTATTTCGGTCGTGCTCAACTACCTGGATTCCAAAGGCGATGTGACGATTCTTTCACGCCCGCGTGTAACCGTCATGGACGGTGAAGAAGCCAACTTCCAAAACACCGAAGACCGGCCGTATCAAGAGGGCGGCTATTCGCAGTTCACGGGCACCAGCGTGCTTGATCCCAGTTTCAACCGGGTCATCCCGCTGCGCGTGCAGTTTATCAAGGTGGGCACCATTCTCAAAGTCACCCCGTTGATCGGCGAGGAAGCGAATATCCAAATGAAAATCTCTGCGGAAGACAGTACGGCCGAGAACGTAACCGTCACCGTTGGCGACCAGAGGAGCACCATTCCACAGAAGCGCGAGAATAAGACCGAAACCCAGGTGCTGGTGCACGACGGACAAACGTTGGTGATCGGCGGCTTGCGCTCCGCCACCATCGAGGATCAAGTGCAGAAGGTTCCGTTCCTGGGCGACGTACCGTTCCTGGGCCGCTTATTCAAAAACACCGAAAAAGACCATCGGCACCGGGAGTTGCTCATCTTCATTACGCCGACATTGGTGGATGAGTACACGCGTCCCGAAGCCGAGCGCCTGGCCGACTTGGAAGGGACCGTCTCCGAGACTCTGCGTCACTCTCAGAAACCTATGCTCGAGCGGATGGAAAGCCGACTCTCCCGAGGACGAAACGAAATCGGCGTCTCCATCGGCGAGAGCGGGAGCATCCATTCCAAGGGGAACCTAGTGACTCTGGAAGACTTGGAAAAAGTGTTCGGCGAGGTCCAATCCTCCCCCAAGACCACTGCGGTCGTGATCCGCAAACATCCCAATGCGCCCGAAAATGTGAGCGCGACCATCGCGGAACTAGCCAAAACGGCGGGGTTGGAAGTCGAATTCGACGAGAAGATGGTACCCTTTGTTCCCGCCTCGCCATAGCCCGAAATGCCCGTCCCGGTCCGTAAGATAGTCTCCGGCGGCCAAACCGGTGTAGACCGTGCGGCACTGGACGTGGCCCTGGACGTAAACATACCCTGTGGCGGCTGGTGTCCCCAAGGCCGCCTTGCTGAAGACGGCGTCATCCCCGCGCAATATCCACTTCGAGAAACTCCTTCTTCTGATTATGCCGAACGAACGGCCTGGAATGTCCGCGATTCGGACGGGACATTGATCTTGACCTGGGGACCACCCACGGAAGGCACGGCCTTCACTATCGCAATCGCGGAGCAACTCGGAAAACCAGATTTGACCGTGGACCTCTACGAAACTTCAGATACGGAACCGATCGAGCAATGGATTCGCCAAAACTCCGTCCGAACACTTAATGTCGCCGGACCCCGCGCCAGCAAATGCCCCGACATCTACGAACACGCGGCGGAACTACTGCGGCGCTTGCTCGCCTAACACACCGACCGTAGCGCCCGCCCTCTGCGGCGGGCGTTCTTCAGACCCGGGCGGTACCAGGACGGCGGTTGGATGAATCCCCACAAGGGCCTCTATTCGACCGTCGCGGCTGACGGCAGTATGGGGGCGACGGGAATAATCTGCCAGAAATATTACGCCGAAACTGGCCGCGCTGAATCGACACTTCAAATGTAAAGCCTTATAGTGTAACGCTTTATTGTCGCCATGGATTTGTTAGAAATTTATTCCGGAATAGCCGTCATAGAGTGGAACGACTTCTGAGCTTCCCTCCCGAATCGGGCTGAATCAATTTGTAGTGAGACCTGGTTTCAACCAAGCTCGGCACAACTGAATATCCAAACGTAATCGAATTATGCACGATTCATCGAAAGCGCAGTCCCTGTTCATTAGAAATGTGTTGACAAGGGGCCATCTCGGGCTTATACTAAGTAAACATCCTATTTCATTGGAAATTGGGAAAGGGAAGCCAGTTCGGTGGGAAGCGCAAAAGGGAGGGTCATCACATGAAACTCAGGCGAATGTTCATTGCATTAGGCTTGGTGGGGGTAGCGATTGCTACGGGCGTGTTCACCGCGTATGCCAGTTATTTCAGTAGCCTGGCTACGGGCACGAACGGCGGCGTTTATGTGGGAATCGGTACCGATACGAATCCAGGGACGCGAACGCTGCAATTCGCCGAACCGGGAGCATTGGGCCAGGTAGAAGGGCTAATCTTGTTTGGGAACAACAACGTCAATCAGATTAGCACGGCAGAAACGCCGGCCGGTTATGAGACCATGGAGTTGAAGGCCACCGAGGTTCGACTTGCAACGCCCAATAACGCCCAAGTTATCGCTAGCGGCAAAGATGTGATCGTTCAGCTTGGGCAATAAGTGAGAGGCACGCAACTGGTCGCAACCAGCAATGAGGAGTATCGGGAACGATATGGGATGTACGCGAAAGCCACTTCCGCCTTGTCATTCTGAGCGCAGCGAAGAATCTCGCATGCCGAAGTCTCGGGTGCAAGAGATGCTTCATCCGCCACGGCGGACTCAGCATGACAGGTGGGGCAGGTGTTTGGGATGAAGACATAGCCCTTTTGTCATTCTGAACGGAGTGAAGAATCTCGCATACCAAAGACTGGTGTACAAGAGATTCTTCGCTGGCGCTCAGAATGACAGAGGGGCGGGCATAGGACAGCCCCAATCGAGGCGAAAGCGAATAACGTATCGGGAGCTTATTACGGTTTACGTTTCCAATTGAGGCCGTTCCAGAGTAAATCGAAAACAGACTCGTACTCCTAATCGGGGAGGACGGGGGAGGGGTGAACGATGGCGGGACGCACGGCAGTAGCGACACGGGGTATAATAGTGTTGGTGACGGTCATGACGTTGGGAATTCAGCGCGCAAGTAGCGGGGCAGCGAGGCCGACCGGCTACGATGCCGTAGCGCCGGACTGGCAGGAGCGGCCGGCGGAGGCGACCTACTACGGCTGGCGCGGAGTGCGAACACCGCTGTATCTATCCTCCGGACGCGTCGGCATCACGTTCGAGCCGGGAGTCACAGCGGACGCGATGCGCAGCGCCCTGACTACCGCGCCGACCTTGAACGCGGGCACGGTCACATTGGACTTCGAACGGTTGGACTATGCCCGTACCTTCGTGGTGGACACCGCGGCGGGAACGCCGACGGAATCCATCACCGGTATCGTGCAAGCGCTGCGCGCCTTGCCCGGCGTCGAGTCCGTGAACCCGGTATTTGAGACCTCACCCGGCAAAGAGTCGTTGCTTACCGATTATCTCTACATCAACGTTTCCTCAGCGACGCCCGAATCGCAAGTGCAGAGCCTGATCACGGCCAAGCGTCTGGAAGTCTTCAAGCGCAACGACTACAGCGAGATCGGCATTATCGGCTACCGGCTCAAAGTCCCCAAAGCCACGCGCGCCGCCACGGGCAAGCACGCCCTGGACCTCGCCAATGAGCTGCAAAGCGACCCACTCGTTCTGGAATCGGCGCCGACCTTCGCGCCGCTGTACAATCTTTTCACCGACATAGTCCCGAATGATCCGGTCTATCCGGCACCCAATCAATATCCCGAAGACCTGGGTGCGCGCGTTGGTCAGTGGCACCTTCCGCGCATTAGGGCGGAGCAGGCCTGGGGTCTCGTCTATGGCCAAACCGGGCTCTATTACTGGCCCGCATGTGGGAGCACTTCTCCTATTGAAAACGACCCGCCTTCGTGTGACCCGCCAGCCGGCACACCCCGGATCGTTGTTGCCGGGCTGGACGACGGCGTTTCGCTGGATTACATCACTGCGTCGCGGACCTACAACGGTCAGTCGTACACCATTCCGGGACCCGGTCCCGGCCCCGATAATGGTCTCTATATTCTGGATAACTCGAAGAACGAGAACTTGCTCGGTCACGTGGACTTGAATTCGAATCAATGGTTGAACTTGGTGGAAATTCAGGGCACGTTGAATGCTGATGACGATGGCAATGGAAAGGATGACGATTACTTCGGCTGGGACTTTGTCGGGAAAGACCCCTTTGTTGATACCGAAGACGACCGTATACCATTCCCGGATTTTCAGAGCAATCCGATCCTGGCCACGAGCCGTGGTCACGGCAATGGAACTATCTCTCGGGCTGCCGCGCGCGGCCACAATTACAAGGGCGTTGCCGGAGTGTGTTGGAGCGCCCGAATCATGCCGATACGCTACCACATTAACACGGCATCTAACGACAACACCCGGAGTTACGATGTGTATTATGCCGGGCGCGGTGAGGACGCAATTAACTACGCCGTAGACACCGGTGCAGACGTGCTCTCGATCATGATGCCTCTGGACGTTTACGATCCGGGTATTTACAACGCCGTCAAGAGCGCGCGAAAGGCGGGCCGGGTGATCGCGGTACCCGCGGGCAACGACAGTTGGTCCATGGATGCGTATCCCATCTATCCGGCCGTATGGCCGGAAGTGATTGCGGTGGGGGCTTCGACCAAGGTTGAAGACCCGGAAAGACGCAGCAGCTATTCCAGCTATGGCTGGGCGCTCGACGTGGTAGCTCCATCGAGCGACGCGTTAACGCTCAACAACCACGCGGGCGCCTCCATGGGCCGCCAAGTGTTTGACGACCAGGGGAACCTGCTCTATACTGATCCTCCCGCTGAACCATACCACCGCTACGGAGCCGGGGGCGGGACATCTTCCTCGACGCCCACCACAGCAGGCTTGGCCGCCTTAGTATTGACCGTGAATCCTGACCTCTGCCCCGCCGAGGTTCAGGCCATCTTGCAATGGTCAGCCCATGATTTCGTATACACCTATGGTAGCGAGGAAGCGGCGGCCGGTCGAGATTATTACACAGGTTGGGGCCGGCTGGATGCCGAGCAGGCAGTTTTACTGACTCAGAAAGCCCGGTTTGCCTTCAAGAATCCAGAAGGTCGCACCGTAATGTCCTGGGACGAGGACGGTCGATTCGTTATGGATGGAGTGCTGAAACAGAACGCCACCCCGGCCGAACTGACGCCGCTCGACACCGTCGGTGAGTTCATTCTTAAGAACGCTGTGGGAACGGTGGTTGCGCGGTTGGACCCGACTTGGACGAGCCCCTATCAGGGCGGCGCGTACCATCCCGCGACTTTATACCTCAATGGACGCATTCAAACCACTTGGCAACCTCCAAATCCGGGGGTGGCGGCGTTCAAGATCAATAACCCCACCGGAACCACGGTCGCCTATATTGATGCGGCTGGGAACATGTACCTGAACCTACAACAGAAGTTTATAACCGCGAGTGCGGACGCCAACGGGACCTACACGGTGAACGCACCGTTGGGTAGCGAAGGTATTGTCGATTTTGCATACGACAATGGGAACGGCCTGCAGACGGCTATTACGGCGGTACCTGTCCACAGCATCATCATCGTGTTTCCCGGACCAAACAACCAGCCTTATAATCCGATCGGTTTTGATGGCAAGAATGTGGTGGTCCGTTCAAGCAATCCCTATGACGCGACCACCGTGGCAAACACGATCATCCAGGGAACCGCTTCGGCACGCTGCGTAACGTTTGCTGGGACGGAGACGACGGACTGTGCCTTGATCGGCTTTACGATCAAGGGTGGACATCAGTCTATCGGAGCCGGAATCCTGGGATCGTACAATCCGAGTCCGATCAATGGCACCAAGGCCCGTATTGAGAACAATGCGATCTACGGCAATGTCGCGACACTGTGGGGCGGGGCCATCGCCTATTGTCATGGGGTGATAGCGTATAACGTGATCGGGAAGATTGGCCAAGGAAACACCGCCCAGCACGGTGGCGGCCTTTACATCTGCAATGGCCGCATTTGGCGAAACAAGATCATGTACAACCAGGCGACGGCGTCGAACGGCGAGGGCGGTGGACTGCTCCAATGCGACGGCGATGTCTGGCAGAACTATATCGCGCGCAACACAGCGGTCTATGGCGGCGGACTTTCTCAATGTGACGGGTATACCCGCAGCAACCTCATTTATGCCAATACGGCCACGACCCAAGGCGGTGGACTGTACAATTGCGACAAACTCCTGTCCGGCGACCCGAATTACGGTGACGCGCTCGACGACTCACTCGGCACCGCGCCGAGCCGCGGCATGATCGAGCACAACACGATCGTCTCCAACGCGGTCACGGTCGCGAGTAAGTTTGGCGGCCTTTACGACTGTGACTCGACGGCCCAGCGCCTGCGTAACAACATTGTTTATTGGAACACCTCGGCCGGCAGCGAGACTAACGCCCAAGTAGACGGCGGCTCGGAAGCCCCCCGGTACTGCTGCATCGAAGGCTGGCCCGCCGGAAACGGCAACATTTCCAGCAACCCGACTTTTGTCAACTACGTTCCCAATCCTACCGCGCCGTGGGAAGAGTTCCTGCATCTACGGTCGGATTCGCCATGTATCGATAAAGGGGAGACACCGAGGAAAGACAACGATCCTAACAAACCGTACCGATTTCGCGATTTCGACCATCGAAGCGGACCGGTGGACGGCGACAATGATCAAGAGCACACAATCTTGCGTGATATGGGCGCGGATGAGTATCCCACGCCGTCTCCCGGTATGTTTACATACTGGTGGGAAGGTTTTGGCAGTTCGCCAGAATAGCCGTGAGATCAATTGATGCTGCACATTGCCATTGTAGGAAGCATTTGTGAATATCGGACGTAACTTATGAAAAACCACGTTTGGCAGTCATCAGGATGCACGGTTTGTCGCGACTCCCTAGTCAAATGGACGGTCCCTCTTGTAGGCATCCTTCTTGTGACCAGCGACGTGACGGCGGCGGTATGGTACGTGGATAGGGACAACCTGTCGGGAATGCAGGACGGGTTACGTTGGGCCACGGCTTACAACGCGATCCAGCCAGCGATTGATGCAGCTTACGCAGGCGGGGGTGGCGAAGTTTGGGTGGCCGAAGGCATTTACGATGAGCGACGGACGACTTATGTGTACCCTCGCATACCAAGTGTCAATAACGGGGCATTGCTGTTGAAGTCGGGTATTGAACTCTATGGGGGATTCTCCGGGATTGAAACCGTGCGCGAGGAGCGGGACTGGAGAATGCATCCTACGGTAATTGATGGAAGCACTGCCCGCGACGGTTATCCGAGCTATCAGGTGGTTTGGGTCGAGAGTCGCGCCACGATATTGGACAGCGTCATTGTCCGGGGCGGTCGAGCAGAAGGGGACTACGCGGAAATGAGCAGTGGCGGTGGCATCGGCGGCTATGATCCTGCAGTTACCGCCAACTGCACGATTAAAGAGAACTTCGCCGTCGCTCCGGGCGCCGGCATGGTTATCGGTGAGGGAACCCCGGTTATTGTCAACTGCACGTTTCAAAATAATGAATCCATGCAGAGCGGTGGCGCGGTCGACCTCGCGAACAGCGCGTCGCGACCCGAGATCGTCGGCTGTTGGTTCATCGGAAATACGTCGCAATCGGGCGGCGGCGGTGCCATCGGTGGATTTGGCGGGCATCTCACGGTGCGCAATTCCGTGTTCGTAGGCAATCGCGCGGGAACAATACCCGGAGGGGACGGATACGGGGGCGCCATTCACAAGTTTTTTGACGTGATGACTTTAGAAAACTGCGTATTTTTCGGGAACCACGCTTCCACTGAGGGGGCCGCGCTTAGAACCTCCGGGTCATTCAACCCGGAAATGGGGGAGTACGATACGCGCATCTACCTACATAATTGTACGTTCTGGGCCAATGTGGCCGGCGAGGGCAGCGCGGTGTTGCACAACACGGGCGCGGTAGTAAACGTTCGGAATTCCGTTTTCTGGAACAACACGCCGCTGCAGATCGTGAACAACGTGACAGACTACCCGCCGCTCTTCTCGGTGCATCATTGCTTGGTGCAGGGCGGTTATGAGGGCGAAGGCAACCTTGATCTCGACCCGCAGTTTGTGGACGCCGTTAACGGCGACGTGCGCCTTCGCCCGACGTCGCCGTGTATTGACGTCGGAACGGTGGACTTCGCCCCGGCCGCGGACATCCGCGGCGTGGCGCGTCCACAGGGCGCGGGCGTGGATATCGGCACGTACGAATACCAGGCCGGCGACGAACTCGATATAGACGCCAGCGGCGGCACGGACGCGGTAGACGTCCAACTGGTCATCAACGGCGCCCTCGGCCTCGACTCCCGCGCAAGCTCCGACGTAGACGGCAACAGCGTCGTAGACGCGATAGACGTGCAACTCGTGATCAACGCCGCGCTGGGATTGTAGCGTCCGACCTCTGCGTCGGACGAGAACCTTGGCGAGCCGGCGTTGGCAAGGATTTACGCCCGCCGCAGAGGGCGGGCGCTACCGGTGACCGTGGACTGGGCATCGTGCTGTAGGTTTACGTAGACGCGACGTCCTCGGCGCGTTTTATCGGGAGGCGCATGGACAACGCGACGAGGACGTCGCGTCTACACAGCACGTGGATGCGGCGCAGACCCAGGTTGGTAGTGCGCCCGTCAGGGCGTGATGGATGGGCTCGAACGCCTGACGGCGTCACTACGAACGAGGCCGAGTCGCGGAGTTGTGTCAAATTCGAAGGCCGGTGTGATAGCGCATTGGCTGCGGTGGGCCGCCAGAATCTTGGTCGTGGAAAGGGGTTCTGTCGTCCCGAGGGGACTTATAATGGCCGGACGACTGGGACCCAGCGATAAATCGCTGGGCTATGTTCGTTGGTCCTTATGGGACCTTTTCCCCGAAATTGGGAGATGATCGGTGCAGAAGGCATCGTTGGGGCCGATTGTCGAACACAGCGTGATTGTCGTCTATCCGAACTACGATGCCGGCTGGAATCCGGTCGCGACGCCGTTTAGTCCGATTACGTTTTCGGGTGTAGACGTGGTGGTGCGTTCGAACGACCCGGCCGACGAGAATGTCGTGGCGGCGTGCATCATCCAGGGGACGAGTTCGTTGCGTTGTGTCACCTTTGACGGCGATGAGACGGCGGATTGCGCCTTGATCGGCTTCACGATCAAGGGCGGCCACCAATCGCCCGGTTCGGGAATTCTGGGCGCGACCAACGGCAGCCCTACCGTGGGTACCAAGGCGCGCATCGAATACAACGTAATCTACGGCAATGGGACCGCGAGCACTGGAAACGGCGGCGCGATCGCCTATTGCCACGGTCTGATCCACGGCAACATCATCGGCAAGGCTGGGAGCGGCAACGCCAATCTGGCCCAGTACGGCGGTGGCCTGTACGTATGCAACGGCACGATCCGCCGGAATAAGATTTGGTACAACACGGCCTCCGCGGCCGGCGGCGGCCTGTACAACTGCGATGGGACCTTCACCTCCGGTGTGGACCAATTCAACCAGCCAATCCCTGCGGCAATTGCCGAAAACTACATCGCCCACAACACGGCGTACAACGGGGGCGGGATGGCGGCGTGTGACGCCAGGATTCGCAGCAATCTGATCTATGCTAACACGGCCAACGGCCAGGCGGGCGGGATGTATAACTGCGACGCCATCGCGCTCGAACAGAACACCATTGTCTCCAACACCGCGCCAGGCGGTACGGGCAAGATGGGCGGTCTGTGGGGTTGTAACCCCGGGCTCGGACCGGCACCAGACTACGTGTCTTGGCTCCGCAACAATATCATCTATTACAACACCGCCGGTGGTGCAACTACGGGTAAGCAACTCGACACCACTTCGTCCACCCCTGAGTACTGCTGCATCCAGGAATGGAGCGGGAATGGTCGAAACAATATCGTTGCGGACCCGGCTTTTCGGAGTAATTATCCGATCGCGCCCTGGGAAGAGTTCCTACACCTCAAAAACAAAAAGGACACGCCGCCCCAGCAGTCGCCATGTGTTGACGCGGGGTATACGGAAACCTATACCGACCAACAGGGAAAGACTCAGTTGAAGAGATTCTATGATTTCGACCACCAGGCCAGCCCGATCGATGGGACAGAAAACGGAACTATCGAACGCGATATCGGTGCAGACGAAGCCCCGACACCACCGCCTGGGAGTCAGACTTACTGGTGGGAAATATTTGGTCCAGCACCAGAGCCGTGATATGGATAGCAACATGATTTGGAGATCGCATGGCCTTAATCAACAGACAAGGTTGAGAACTGCGGCTATCGCGCTAGGGAATTTTGTGGTCGTTGTCTCGTTGTTCTTCTCGGTTTTTTCAACCGGTATCCACGCAGGGGTCTGGTATGTAGATGTGGATAATACGTCTGGGATCGAGGACGGAAGAGCGTGGGGCACGGCATTCCGAACGATTCAACCTGCAATAGATTGGGCCGTCGAACCGAGCGGTGGCGAGGTCTGGGTCGCGGAAGGCGTGTACAGCGAAGATCGGGCGAGGTCGTCGCCCGACGGCTCTTTCGACGGCGCTTTAAGGGCGCGCGCCGGTGTCGAGCTTTACGGCGGGTTCACTGGAGGAGAAACTGAAAGGGGTCAACGTGATTGGCAAGCTCATGTTACAGTCATTGACGGTAGTCAGGCGCGCCGAGGACAACCCGCTTATCACGTGATAAAAAGTGTCGGCGACGAGACCGTGCTCGACGGCTTTACCGTTCAAGGTGGCAACGCAAACGGACTATATGCTGATGACAGAATTACCGGCGGAATCGGTGTCATCGGGGCGGCTGTAATTGCAAATTGTATCATTCGCGACAACCGATCGGATCTGAGCGTGGGAGGCATCGGTATTGGTGGAGCTGAGCCGCTCATTGTCAACTGCACGTTTGTAAACAATCAGACCAGTCAGAGTGGCGGCGCTATAGACCTGGCAAACGCCTTCTCTCGTCCTACGATCATTGGGTGTTTGTTCATCGGAAACCGCAGCGGCAGCGCGGGCGGCGCGATCGGCGGCGGCTTTGGTGGAGACCTCGTGGTGCGAGACTCGATTTTCCTCAATAATGAGAGCGGTTTCGGTGGTGCGATAGGTAAATTCTCTGAGGATCTGACGCTCGAGAATTGCCTGTTTATCGGTAATCATGGTTGGACCGGCGGTGCCGTGTCCACCGGTGGCGAGTACGAGTGGGAACTGGGTGTGTACGGTACCCATGTCTCGATTAGAAATTGTACCTTCTTCGCTAACGTCGCGGCTGAAGGGAGCGGGGCAGTTCACAACGGCGGCGCAGTCACTACCGTCTGGAATTCCATTTTCTGGAACAACACGCCGTTGCAGATCGTGAACAATGTCACAGCGTTCCCGCCGCCGTTCTCGGTGCATCATAGCCTGGTCCAGGGCGGCTATGAAGGCGAAGGCAATCTCGAACTCGACCCACAGTTTGTAGACGCCATCGCCGGCGATGTGCGCCTGCGGCCCACGTCGCCGGCGATTGACGCGGGCACCGCTGTGGACGCCCCGGCGGCGGATATCCGCGGCGTGGCGCGTCCACAAGGCGCGGGCGTGGATATCGGCGCGTACGAATACCAAACCGGCGACGAACTGGACATAGACGCCAGCGGCGGCACGGACGCCGTGGACGTCCAACTCGTGATCAACGGCGCCCTCGGCCTCGATTCCCGCGCAAGCTCCGACGTAGACGGCAACAGCGTCGTAGACGCGATAGACGTGCAACTCGTGATCAACGCCGCGCTGGGAAAGTATGAAGTATGAAGGCTGAAGTCTGAAAGCTGGAAACTCCAAGCCGGGAACCCTTAACCAGGGACTAGAAACCAAGTACCAGGGACCAGATAACCGGAAACTGAATCCGCTAACCGATTGGCGTTGACGACACGCTCGGGGCGCTGCCATCGGCGGTGAATCGGATGATCGAGCTTTCGTCCACGAAGAACTGCCGGACGCCGGTCCGTCCCGGGCTGGTTGGAACCGCGAGGCATTCGTAGGCCGGCGTTTGTGTCGCGGTTCCCGGCGTCACCGCGATGGTAAAGGAGTAACCGTGCTTGGCGCCGGAACCCAGCGAGGGATCGATGAACGGCGCCTGCTGTCCCGTGCTCGGGTTAGCAAGGTCCTGAAGCGCCCCGTAGTCTCCGTCGCCGTTCCCGTCCGCGTCCAAGATGATCGCCGAGCGGAAGGCCTGCTCGGCGGTCGAGATGGTGCGAACACACCCGACGGCCGCCGTCTCGTTGACGTTCATGCGGGTGCGCAGCATGAGCGGCACGGCAATCCCGATGATGATCGTTATGATACTAATCACGATCAGCAACTCAATTAATGTGAACCCTTCGCGCTGATGCGTAAGGCCATACCATTGGCCCAACGTGCCTCGCACCCGATACCGCGCGGCCTCAGCGGATGGCAAGCATACGGTCAATGGGAAGTCGCGCCTTTTGAACGAGGTCGGGCGAAAGCTCGACACGATATTGAATGTGCAAGAGTGATTCCAACGTATCTTCCAAGGTAATTTGATTCATGTGCGGACACCGGATGCCGCAGAGCCGCAGCATCTCGCGGTCCCGAAACTCCGCCGCAATATTGTCGCCCATGCTGCATTCGGTCAGTAGCAGATAACGGGGCGCCTTGACGTCGCGGACGTAATCAATCATTTGTTTCGTGCTGCCGGAGAAATCGCAACGCGCGATCACTTCCGGACTGCACTCCGGATGGGCCAGGATCACGACGTCGGGGAACTGTCGCCGCACGTTCTCGACGTCCTCGACCGTGTATTTCTCGTGCACTTCGCAACGGACCCGCAGCCCCAGAATCACCGGCTCACCCTCCGCCAGCGGAGGCTCGAGTTCGGAACCGGCCGCCGGCACAAATCGAAACGCGATACCCATTTCGGCCGCCGTGTTCCGCGCCAAATACTCGTCCGGAAGAAAGAGTATTCGCCGGTGTCCCTGTTGAAGCAGGTATTTGATCATTTTCGCCGCATTGCCGGACGTGCAGCAATAATCGGACTCGGCCTTCACTTCGGCATAGGTATTCACGTAGCTCACCACCGGCACGCCCGGAAACTGCTGCTTCATCCGCCGAACGTCCCCGGCGTTCACGCCCGCCGCCAACGAGCATCCCGCTTTCGTTGACGGGATCAACACGGTCTTTTGGGGATTCAGTATCTTCGCGGTCTCGGC
>JACQVH010000290.1 GCA_016209895.1 Candidatus Hydrogenedentota bacterium
ATCCTGGACGAACCGACCACCGGCCTACACGTCGTGGATATTGACAAGCTCCTCACCGTGCTCCACCGCCTCGTCGAGTCCGGCAACACCGTTATCGTGATCGAGCACAACCTCGACGTCATCAAGACCGCCGATTGGATCATTGACCTCGGTCCCGAAGGTGGCGATCAAGGCGGACACGTCGTGGCCACGGGTGCTCCGGAAGCGATTACGCGCAACGGAAAATCCTATACCGGCCAGCATCTCAAGGCGAAGTTGGCCACAACCACACCCCGCACCGCCGCCATCGGAAAATGAGAATTCCGTGGGACACACTTTCCAGCCTGCCGAGCTTTCTCCGCACGCAGGGAGGGATTGTCCAAACAGTCTTCAACGTCCACCGTCATCCCAGGAAGTCGAACGAATCTCGCGCTTGTGCTAAACTTTCGCCACCATGACCATCGAAGTATCCATATCCGGCGCGATTCGCAAACCCACGACCGCCGACGCGCCCGCCATCAAACAATTGATTGACGAGGCCGTGGCGGCCGGCGCGCTGTTGCCCCGCAGTCTCGCGGAACTGTGCGAGTACATTCGTGACTTCCTGATGTACGTGGACGAACGCTGCATCGGCGGCTGTTGCGCTTTACATGTAGATTTGGCGGACCTCGCTGAAATCCGCTCTCTCGTGGTGCGCGAAGACCTGCGCGGCCGGCATGTCGGTGTGCGCTTGGTCGAGGCGTGCCTGGCCGAAGCGCGCAATCTCGGTATTGCGCGCGTGTACGCCCTGACCCGCGTGCCCGCCTTCTTCGAAAAGCTCGGCTTCCATCAGGTCGAGAAGAGCGAACTTCCACACAAGGTATTCAAAGATTGTCTGCGTTGCCATCTGTTTCCCGGATGCGATGAGATCGCAATGGTCCGCGACCTGAAATCGTACAAACCTTCTGCAGCCCTGGCGGAGTTGCGGGAATGAATCTTGAAGGCACTCTCGGTTTTCTTGGCTTCGGCAACATGGGCCAAGCCATTGCCCGCGGCCTCCTCGATACAGGAACCGTAACGCCGCGGCAAATACTCATCTTTGACATTGACGAGAAAAAACTGGAGGACGCGCGCGCCCTCGGCGTTTCGGTTGTGGCCACCTCCGGCGAACTGGCCCAACGCAGCGAAGTCCTGATCCTGGCCGTGAAACCGCAGTCCATGGCGGATGCGCTCCGCGAGACCAAGTGTGGCCTGGCCCCGGACACCTTGATCATTTCCATCGCCGCCGGTATTTCCTTGAATCGCCTGGAACAGTCGCTGGGCACAAGCTTTCGAATCGTCCGCGTAATGCCCAATACGCCGGCCTTGGTCGGCGCCGGCGCGGCCGCCGCCGCCCTGAACAGCCAGTGCACCGAGGCGGACATCGAAACCACCCGCGCCATCTTCGAGGCGGTCGGAATCGTCGAAATTGTCCGCGAGGAAGTAATGGATGCCGTCACTGCGTTGAGCGGCAGCGGCCCGGCGTATTTTTTTCACTTCGTCGAAATCTTGGCCGCGGCCGGTACTGCCCACGGCTTGTCGGGGGAACAGGCCGTCCGGCTTGCCGCCCAAACTCTCTCCGGCGCGGGCCGATTACTGCGCGAGTCCGGAGAGTCCGCCGAGGTCTTGCGCCAACGCGTTACCTCCAAAGGCGGCACCACCGAGGCCGCGCTGAATTGTTTTAAGGAACAAGGCCTCGAACGCATCGTGCGCGCCGGCTTCGATGCCGCCGTCGCGCGGTCCAAGGCCTTGGGGGCGTGAATTCCCGGACCGGGCGTTCGTCAATCTTGGAGTGGAGCACATGCGGACTGACAAAGTAGTGACCGAGGTGCTCGGCCACGAAAACATCCTAACCCCGAGCGACCTTTACAACAAGCGATTCAAACGGTCACTGCTTCTGGGATATGACACCCTGGAGGTGAATGCATTCCTGGAACGCGTCGCCGATACGCTGGAAGGGCTAATTGTGCAGGTGCGCACCCTCAAGGAACGACGGGACGACCTCGAACAGCGCCTCGAAGAATACCGACAAATGGAAGCAACGCTCCGCAGCGCCCTGATCTCAAGCCAGAAATTCGGTGATGACATCATCGAAACCGCCAAACGCGAAGCCCAAGCCATCATCGAGCAGGCCCGGCTGCTCAGAATGCAGGCCGAGCTCGAGTCCGCGAAAATCCCGGAGGCGCTGGCGCGGGATATACAGGCGTTGGAGAGACAGCGTGCGCGCCTGCGCCAGGAACTCCTCAGCATACTCCAAGCGCATAGTCAACTCCTCGAAGACTCAATGCCACCGAGTACTGTCGCCGGCCCGTCTGTAGCTTTCGAGACCGCCCAGCTAGAACAATCCGCTGCGCCCGCCTCGTCGCCCATACCTCCATCAACGGAAATCGCCGAAACGAGCGGATCACCCGCCGCCGAGCTCGCGACGCAACGCGAGAACATCCCGCCGCCCGCGCACGACCTCGAATCAGACCTCATTCCGACGCCGGAAGTCGAATTGGACCTGACCGATGGCGAGCCTGCAGCCGCGGCGCCCGGCAAGGATAACGGCACATGACGCTGCTTCTCCTGCTCGCCACGCTCTCTGCCGGAGAAACTGACCAGGCCTTCGATCAGTTCTTCACCGATTTCGCACAGAAGCGGGACGCCATCGAAATCCTCGAGGCCCGCTTCTCCCAAGCCAGCGTGTCGCCCGACGAGACCGTCCACACCGGCGGCCATATCGTGTATGCCCGACCCAAGCGTATCCTCTTCAACTACGAGGACCAAGAAACCGTATTTCTCGTGGAAGGCGCCAAGGTTTATATCTACGAAGCCAAGCTGCAGCAATTACAAATTCACCAATTGGGCGACGATCCCCAGACGCACGCCCTTTTCCTCGGCTTTGACAACGACACCAAGGCCCTCAAGGCGGCCTACGAAATCGAATTGGGCGAATCGAAGGAGGAATCCTGCGGAACTAAGCAGTTGACCTTACGCCCTAAACGTCGCGATGCCGGGTCCGACTATTTTGAAAAAGCGCTGCTCTATCTGCGCGACGGGGATTACTTGCCGTGCCGCGTGCACATCGTTAACGACGCCGAGTCCAACACCGACATCCGCATTATCGAATACAAGCTCAACAAGGAGGCGGACCGTTCCAAATTGCGCCTCCAGGTCCCCGAGGGAACGGACATCATCGAGAACGACCAGTTTGTCGAAAAAGTGGGCCCGGGCGGCAAGACCTTTCCATCCGATGCTCCGGCCAAGCCTGCGCCGGACGTCAAACCTTCGGATTCGCCTGACAAGAAATGACGCGGCTGGTCCTCGCCTCCGCCTCGCCCCGCCGTAGGGCATTGCTCGCAGCGCTCGGGCTGACATTCCAGGTCGTACACTCCGACGTAGTCGAAATTCTCTCCGGCGATCCTGCCGGCGCCACCATCACCAACGCGCGCGCGAAACGAGACGTAGCCGCGTCGCGCACCTCAGCGCCCGCCGTCGTCCTCGGCGCCGACACACTGGTCGTCGCGAACGACGAAATCTTGGGAAAACCAAAGGACCTGGACGAAGCTCGGAGGATGCTCGCGCGCCTTTCCGGCAACACTCATCGAGTCGTGACCGGCCTCTCCTTGATTGACACCGAGTCCGGCCTCGGCGCCGAAGGAAGTGAAGTGACCCGCGTCACGTTTCGCACGCTCGCGGACCACGAGATCAAGCGGTTTGTCTCGGTCGTCAAGCCCCTCGACCGGGCCGGCGCGTACACCGTAGACGGACCCGGCAGCCTCCTAGTCGAGCGCTACGAGGGGTGCTACCTCAACGTCCTCGGTCTCCCCATCGTCAAACTCGACAACCTGCTGCGCACGATCGGCTACAGCCTCTTCACCCTGATGAACGCCGAACGTTCCCGCTTCCTATAGCATCTCAACCGAGCGGTCCGACCCGTCCGACAGGTCCAACACGTCAGCGCCACGCTCTCTCCTGACTTCTGTCTCCTGACTCCTGATTTGACACGCCCCCCGATTCGCAGCTACAATATTCCCACTTGGAGATACTTATTGAGCACAGTAACTTTTACCCCGATCGGCGGGGGGGCCGAAATCGGGGCCAACTGCTATCAGTTCAACCTCGACGGCTGCCGGCTCCTCCTCGACTGCGGCATTCATCCCAAAAAGGAGGGACGGGAAGGCCTGCCGGAGTTCTCGCTGCTGCGTGAAGCGCCGGACGCGGTCGTGGTGTCTCATGGCCATATTGACCATTGCGGAGCGGTGCCGTCGCTAATGAAGGAATTCCCTTCGACGGTCTGCTACGCGACCAAACCAACCGTGCAGATCATGGACCGCATGTTGCACAACAGCGTGTCGGTGATGGGCACGCTGGCGGTGGAACGCGGCATCCGCGACTATCCGCTGTATACTCACGGCGACGTGGACTTCGTCATCCGCCGGACCTACGGGGTCAACTTCGAGCACGAGTTCGCCCCCGTTTGGGAATCTCCAATTCGTATCAGTTTCCACCACGCCGGACACGTCCTGGGCAGCGCCAGCATCCTGCTCCGCAATGAGCAACACACCCTCTTCTACACCGGCGACATTTGTGCCACCAACCAGGAACTCATGGGCGGCCTCACACCGCTTAATCATAACGCTTCCGTGGACACCCTCGTCATCGAGTCCACCCGGGCCGCCAACGATCCGGCCGAAGTCGTCGGATTCGAGCAGGAGACCTATCGCTTCGCGGACGAAGTGACGGCCGTCCTCAAGCGCGGAGGCACCGTTCTCGTGCCGTGCTTTGCGCTCGGCCGCTCTCAAGAGATGCTGAACATCATCGCGCGGCTTCAGAGCGACGGTCTCATTCCGGACGTGCCGGTATATGCGTCCGGTCTCGGTCGCGCCATTTACGAAATTTACGGCAAGTTCGCCCAGTATCTGCGACCGGACGCGACGCTGAGCCCCTTGCGGCAATTCCAGCGTATCGGCGATGTCTGGGAGCGGTCCGTGACGCGTGACTTGTTGAAGCGGCCCGGTATTATTGTGGCGACTTCCGGGATGATGGTCGAAAGCACGCCCTCGGCCATGATCGCGCTCGAGATGGTGCGCGAAAAACGGCATGGAATTTTCTTCGTAGGCTACCTCGATCCCGATTCGCTCGGATACAAGCTGCTGCATGCGAAGACCGGCGACGACGTAACTTTCGAATGGGGCAGCCCGCCCGTGAAAGTCCGCCTCGAAAACCTCCGGCGCTTCAATTTCAGCGCGCACGCGGCCCGCAACGACCTTGTCGGCTTGATTGACCATATCAAGCCGAAGAACGTGGTCTTCATGCATGGCGACCCCGAAGCCATCGAGTGGATGCATAGCAACTGTCACGGCGCCTTCCGGAAATTCAGTCCCGCCATCGGCGAGACCGTCGTCCTGGAAACCTAGGCCGTGGCGCGGCGCCGGAATCCCATCGTGCGCCGGCTCCTGCGAATGCTCGTGTTCCTGTTCATGGGCGTCGCATCTTACTTATCATTGCCTGCGAAGCGGCGCGTCGGCCGCTTGTTGGGTCGCGCCGCATATTATCTGATCCCGCGTGTCCGTACGGTCGGCCGCGCAAACCTCGATCTCGCCTACGGCAACCAACTATCTGAACAGGAAAAAGCCCGAATCCTGAAGCGGGCCGCCGAGAATCTGGGGATCGTAGCCGCCGAGTTCACGGCCATCCCGGAAATGACTCAGGAATGTGTGAGCCAACAAGTTCGGCTCGAAGACGCCGAACTCTGGGACACCTCGAAGGGCGTGCTTGTCATCGGCGCGCATCTCGGCAATTGGGAATGGATGGGGTCCACTCTCCAGGCGTACGGTTGCCGCACGGCCGCGATTACACGCCCCTTCGACGATCCCGTACTGGATGCCTACGTGGAGCGAATTCGTCGTTCACCCGGCGTCATTACGGTCTCCAAGCACGGCGCCGGAAACGAAATGCTGCGGCTCCTACGGGAAGGCTATGTGGTCGGCGTGCTTATTGACCAGAGTCCTCGCGACAACGCCGTGCCGGTCCGTTTTTTCGGTCAACCGTGCTGGGGCACGATCGCACCCGTGATGGCCGCGGTCCGCGCACGCGTGCCCATTCACGCCGTACGGATGGTCCGGCAGCCTGACGGACGATATCTTCTACATTTCTCTCCTCCAATCGAGACTGTCCGTACGGACGATTTGCGCAAAGACCTCGTCGAAAACTCCCAGCGCTGCCAGGACGTCATCGAAGCCTTCGTCCGCGAAAATCCCGACCAATGGCTCTGGTTTCACCGCCGCTGGAAACTCCGCCCCCGCCTCGAACAAGAATGGCGCCGCCGAAAGACCCGAGGTCCTAAACACTGACCGCTTCTGACAATGCCGGGTTGAAGGCCAGGATTCATTGTTGCGTGACATGAGCGACGAAAGCGTCTTTACCTTCTGCGTACTTGCCCCTGCTGTCATGTTGAGCGAAGTCGAAAACATCTCTTGCGCCCCAGACTGCTGCCGTGGAAGATCTCACGCGGCACAGGCCGTCTACTCTTCTCGTAAATATCTCTGCTAGACTGTACATGTCCAACAAATGCGACCAAGGCCGTGGACCAAGGGGAGGCGTTACATCATGAAACTGACGACGGTAGTTGCCTTGGTGGCAATGGTATCACTGGTCGCGGCTGCCGAGCGCGTTGACCTCACAGGCACAGTTGTAGATGAGAACGGGAAGCCTGTCTCGGACGTGACGGCCTACATTTATACCGCTCACGTGCGAACCGGTACATGCGTTTTCTGTAGTTCATGTTTCCCGGATTGTGCTAGGCGCGCCCAAACGGACCAAGCGGGCCGCTTCCAAATCAAATCACTGGATCCCGAATTGGTGTTTCGGGTGCTTTTCCTTGCCGACGGTTACGAATCGGCCTTCCGCGATAAAGTGGACCCAGTGCAAGGCCCAGTCGAGATGACATTGAAGACCGTGCGAGTAGAACCCGGACGATGGTATCGTGTTCGAGGCGGGGTGTTCGACCCTAATGGAATGCCCGTGACGGGCGCAACCGTGGAAGTGACGGAAACCAACCTCGGGCCGGGCCAAGAAGATAGATTAGACCAGCTAGCGGTTACGAACCGCCGGGGAGTGTGGATCATCAACTCCAAGTTCCCGTGCGTGGTCATTGCGGTCAAAGTCTCAGCACGTGGGCTCGCGTCGCAGCGCTTCGCCAATCTTAATGCCGGGGATCAATTCCACGGCGTGTGGCTGGGATACGGCGCGACCGTCAAAGGGCGTGTGGTGAAAGATGGGTCGCCCATGGCAGGTGTAGCCTTGGGCATGGTTGAAACCAACCGAGGCGCAAACACGCTTATTGGACCTTACACAATTGGTACCGATGCCGACGGTCGTTTTCTTATCTCCAATGTTGCTCCCGCGCGGGAGTACATCATCTACGGGCTTATGGAAAGCTTCGGACGGGAAGGCGCCATATCCCCACGGCCAATCGTTTGCGCATGAGACGAGAATGACAGTTCCTTAGTCGCCAGGATCGCGGTAAGCGCGTGGAACACGGCATAGTACGCACGTGATGAAGCTTCTCCCGGAAAGCCGGCTGCGAGTTCCCGTTCCGCGGCCGCCAGTTTTTCCTTCGCTTTCGCCAGGATGGCGAGCAAGACCTCCGCGCTGGCCTTCAAAGCGCCAGCCCCTCACGGTCAATGTTCCAGCCCAGCGGTGTTTGGCGGACTTTATCCCATTGGCGAAGATCATAAACCAGAGCCGCACATAAGACCGACCGCCTATCCATGAGGCTGGCGCTGGCATCGAGGACTTGGTCCCGGAGTGAACGGTCCAAACGATCAACAACCACCACGAAATCGTAGTCGGAAGCATCGGACGCGTGGCCGCGGGCCTGGGAGCCGAACAAAACGATCTGGTTAACATGGGTTCCCAAGCGGCGGCGAATCTCTCGCGCATATTCTACCGCTATCAGCGGCGGTTTCTTTTTCACGTTCACTATTGACCCGACAAAACTCTCGATTCGATGTTTCTCGGATTCCAGGCAGATTGAGTATACTTCAATCGTCAACAAAGAATCGTCTATGGCATTGTTCGAACACCACGCACAACCGATATTCTCCTATGCCGCCTTCTTGTGCCCGCTGCTCCGGCGCCACGGCGTCGCGTCCGCAGTCGCGCGGCAATCGCCATTGAGCACCGCCCGACCACATGCCGCGACGATTGCTGACTATCCATACTCCGACCGACAGCAAAATTGACTCGAATAAGGCGCGGCGGTAGTGTGGACGTATCCTTCCACTTGGGCGAACCCGGAAAAGAAAGACCCTATGAAACCGAAATTGGCCATCACCATGGGCGATATCAACGGCATCGGCCCGGAGATATTGGTCAAGGCATTGGCGCGTCCTGACGTCCAGGAACTTTGCGAGCCCGTCGTGTTGGGAAGCGCGCGGGTTCTCGAGACCGCGCGGGACCATGCTCCTCTTTGTCCGCCCGCCACACTCGTAACGGATTTCGCCCGGACCGTTTTGCCGGCGGGATCAATACCGGTCATCGAAGGGCCGGTGCCCATACCTGAATATCATCCGGGCCGACTTGATCCGCAAGCCGGGCGGTGTGCCGTGGAGTGGGTGAAACAGGCGGTGGGAATGGCGCTTGCCCGGAAAGTGGCAGGAGTCGTCACCTGCCCAATCAACAAAGAGGGTATTCATCTCGCGGGATACGATTATGCGGGCCATACCGAATTGGTCGCGGAGCTGACAAACACCCGCGATTACCGGCTCTGTCTATTCGCTGATCAACTCCGGATTGTTCATAACTCGACCCATTGTTCTCTGATCGAGGCCATCCGCCTCGTGAAAGCCGACCGGATTGCGGTGACGATTCGTCTGGGACATGCGGCCCTCGTGCGACTCGGATTCGCGCGTCCGCGAATCGCCATCGCAGGCGTGAATCCCCATGCCGGAGAAGCGGGGGCGTTTGGGCGCGAGGAAATTGACGAACTCCGTCCCGCCATCGAGCGCTGTTCCGCGGAAGGAATCGAATGCAGCGGCCCGCACCCGCCGGATACGGTCTTCCTGCGGATGCTGAATCGGGAATTTGATATGGCCGTGGCAATGTACCATGATCAGGGCCATATTCCGCTCAAATTGGTGGCAATGGATAGCGGAGTGAACACTACGCTCGGGACGCCCATCATACGGACCTCGGTGGACCACGGGACGGCCTATGATATCGCGGGGAAGGGTGTCGCCCGGGAAGAGAGTCTTTGTGCGGCCATTCGACTGGCCGTGCAATTTGCAGAGGCGGAGAGGAGCTGATGGCTCTTCACACCATGGCTTCGACCTTCACGCTGCCGTACGGCGGGACGCATGTGGACGTACGATTGACCGCCGGTCGGCTTCTCGGGGTGCTGTCCCCGCATCCGGTCACCCCGTCTCTTAACGTCGAAGGCGAAATCCGCAGCGCGTTGGGCTCTCCGATCGGAACGAGACACTTGTCTGAGGCAGCGCACGGCGCCCAGCGCGTCTTGATCCTGGCCGATGATCTCACCCGGCGGACGCCCGTCCAACCGATGATTTCGCTTCTGGTGGAGGAACTCCACACCGCGGGCATCCGTGACCATCAGGTGGCCGTTCTAATCGCCTTGGGCACCCACCGGCCCATGACCTCGGCCGAGATTGAGACGCGCTTCGGCTCGGACCTCGCCCGCCGCGTTCGGATAGAGAACAGTCCCTGGCAGAACCCGGATCAGTTGGTGGACTTGGGCACCACACCAAACGGCACACCGGTCCAGGTGACGCGGCCCGTGCTCGAAGCGGACTTTATTATCGGTTTGGGGAGCGTCGTACCCCACCATATCGCGGGCTTCTCCGGCGGCGCGAAAATCGTCCAGCCCGGAGTTACCGGCGCCGCCACCACCGGCGCCACGCACCTCTTTAGTACGCGTGCCGACGAATCGTATCTTGGCCAACTCGAGAACCCGGTCCGAGCGGAAATGGAGGCTATTGCGGCTCAAGTTGGACTCAAGGCCGTGCTCAATACGGTATTGGACCACGAGGGCCGGCTGGTACGGGCCTTCTTTGGCGAGCCCTGCCACGCGTTCCGGGCCGCGGCCGAATTCTCAACGGAAGTCTACGGAGTGGCCGCGCGCGCGCAATCGCACGTGGTCGTCGCCGGCGCCCACCCCTGCGACATCGAGTTCTGGCAGGCCCATAAGTCGCTTTACCCAGCCGAACGCCTCGTGCGCCGTGGCGGTACCATCATCGTCGTGGCCTCCTGTCCCGAAGGCGTTACCACCACCCACCGCGATATGCTCGAATACACGGCTCTGGACGCGCATGAGATCGAAGTGCTGATACGAAACGGTGTGATCACGGACCTCGTTTCCGGCGCCCTGGCCTTGGCATGGGCTAAAGTGCGAAGGCACGCCCACGTCTCGCTCGTAAGTGAGGGAATTTCCGACGATGAAGCCAAGGCGTTGGGCTTCCACCCCTTCCCCAGTCTTGACGACGCACTCCAGGCCGCCGTGCAACGTTACCGCGCGAACGCCACCGTTACCGTGCTGACGCATGCGCCCGAAATGCTCCCGATTCTCACCTCCTGACGTGTCTCCACAATTGCTGATCGTGGCCGATGACCTCACGGGCGCCGCTGACGCCTGCGCGCCCTTCGCGAACCGAGGACTCGTCGCCATCGTCTCGCTGCAGCGGCCAGACATTCCACCATGCGACGTGCTCGCGGTGTCTACCGAGAGCCGCGCTCTCACCAGGGAAAAATCCGTCGCACAAGTGGAAATGGTCTTGCAGAAAACACTGGCCGACGCCGGCATCAGAGCGCCGACGCTCGTGTACAAGAAAATGGATTCGACGCTCCGGGGACATCCCGGAGCGGAATTGACCGCGGTGATGCAATCGCTCGGAGCACGCCGTGCGCTGGTGGCTCCGGCGTTCCCACAACAAGGTCGCACGACCGTGAGCGGCCGGCAACAGGTTGAAGGCTTCCCCATCGAGGACACCGAGTTCGGTCCGGAATCAGGCGGTTCCGATTTAGCCGCGGTTTTCGACGGCGTGTCACCGCTTCCGGTGATTCCCCTCGACTTAACCACCGTGCGGAAAGGATGCGAGCCAGTTACCCAACACTTCCAAGCCGAGCCGGCAGGCATCATCGTCGCCGACGCCGAGAACGAGCAAGACCTGCGGACCCTGGCCGAAAGTGCCCTGCATGCCAAGGTGCCCGTGCTGTGCGGGTCCGCGGGGCTGGCGCGCGCCCTCGCCGAAATTATGCCGTGCGCGTCGCAGGCGCCTCACCCTACTACCCGCGAACGTATCGAAGGTCCCGTCCTCGTTATCGCCGGCAGTCGTCACCGTCAGACACAACGCCAGGTCGAGGCCGCGCAGCGGGCGAATATTGCCGTGATGCAGGTACCCGAGATATTTCTGGGCATCCCGCAAGAAGACCCCACTTCCTCCGACCAAGCTCCCCCATTGGCGAAGCTGCGGAGAACTCCAACCTTGGGACTCATTTCTCAGGCGAAAGAGTACCTGCTTCGACGCCGCGACCTCGTGATCACCGCCACCGGTACGCCAGATTCGCCCCGCGGCGCCCAAGCCGTTGCCGCCGACCTCGCGGAACTCGCAGCGACGCTGCTCGCGGACTGTACGATAGGCGGTCTGGTCTTGACCGGCGGCGAGATGGCCTCGGC
>JACQVH010000296.1 GCA_016209895.1 Candidatus Hydrogenedentota bacterium
GCTCTAATCTCACCGCTCCGGGGTTCCAGGTGTAGATGGCGTAGACTTCCGAGGGCTTGGACAGACACCACGCGTCTCCGGCTTGAATCACTCCCGGATTCGGTTCCATTTCCGCCAAGGGCAGGTGCTTTTGGAAGAATTCGAGCGCGTGGCGAGTGAGGTCCCACATGCGCTCGTCGCCTGCCAACCGCACCTCATATCCATCACCGGCTCCTCGACTGCCACCAACTTCTGCGAAATCCTCGGGCCGGAACGCCTGGCCGCAATCAAACAGACCGCCGCGTTTGCCTGCCTCGGTCCCATCACCGCCAAAACCGCCGAAGACCTCGGCCTCACCGTCGCCATCCAACCCGACCAACACGACATCCCCAATTTGGTGCAAGCGATCGTTGCTTGGGCACAGGCGCGAGGCTGATCGCGGGGGGGGGGCCGCGTGTGTAAGTGCTTGTCGTGCAAGGGTAGAAGCCAAGGTAGGGCGGGGATTCGGCGTGAAAAAGCGGTACAAAAGCGGTATAAAAGCGGACATTTTTGGTGAAAAGCGGTACAAAAGCGAACAAAAGCGAACAAAAACGGTACAAAAACGGGATACATTTTTGTAGGAAAACACTGCTGGCTGAAGGCCGTAGGCCGTAGGTGCCAGGGCGGGGCCATAGAGGAACGCGGGGTCTGGACGGTGAGTGGTGAACGGTGAACGGGTAAGCCGTGAAAAGTGTAGCGGTACGCGGTCGTTGGGGGTTGGCAGATGATGCGTAAGCATATAGTTCTCCTTTCGTGGCCGGGCCGCGCCTAGGCGGGCTAGCCAGCGTTGCAAATATCCCTCTATATATATAGCTCCGGGCGTTGCACTTTTGGTGCTAGAGAGGCCAACACTACGAAAATTACTGCAAGATAGGGGAGGACAACAAGGACAACAAGGACCGCAAGGACACCAAGGACGGCAGGAAAGCGGAATGCACCAGAGGCGCACGAGTCCGTTTCGCGTTAGAAACGGCAATTGGCCTCGGGAGAAACGGAATCAAGGAAAGGGACACAAGCGACTTAAAGGACCAAAGGGACTTAGTCTATGGGTGAAGAGGAGCGCGGGCATCCCGCCCGGGATTCATCGGCAAGATGCCGATGCCACTAGCGGCGAATTGGCGTTTCCAGGGTGGCGGGTGGGGCGAGATTGGCTAGAATTGAGGGGTCCGATTCCGATTGACAAGGAATCTTTTCCGGTATGAAATCCCGGAGAGACGTTCGCGCAGTGTTAGTGGCGAAACACCCTCAAACTAGTTTGAGGGCACCACGTTCGGTGGAGACGAGAAGTCTGCCATTTGGTGTAGTCTTTTGATGCGATTGCCCTGGTCCCTAAGCGGGCGTTCTTATTGGGGCGCAGTTTCGCCGGCGAAAACGCCTGACGGCGTTACTACGAACGAGGCTTTTGCGGCCGGGCAAAGTTCGTAGTGCGCCCGTAGGGGCGCCGGATCAAAGATCGCAAACCAGAACCGTAGAAGGTTCCACTCGCTGAAGCTTCAACCGGGCGACCGCACTGGGTCGCCCCTACGAAGTATCGAAACCCCTTTCCCCCGAGTCCGAACTCAACACTCCCAGGTCTACGGCAACGCCCAGGTTTGGTGTTGAAACCCGCCAATTCGGGGCCGGCTTCAACCGCCTGGGTCTACGGGAACGCCCGGGTCTGGTGTTGAAACCCGCCAATTCGGGGCCGGCTTCAACCTGCGGGTAACGGGGAGCCCGCACATGTCGGGTGTTGAAACCCGCCAATTCGGGGCCGGCTTCAACGACATGACAATATCCGCGCAACGCCTCCAAGGTGTTGAAACCCGCCAATTCGGGGCCGGCTTCAACCGTACTCGTGGTGCGCCAACCTAGGTATCCGGTGTTGAAACCCGCCAATTCGGGGCCGGCTTCAACGCTCGTATGAGATGAAATGAACCGCGGCCCGGTGTTGAAACCCGCCAATTCGGGGCCGGCTTCAACGCGCCGGTGAAGAAGCCCTACGTTACTTGGGGTGTTGAAACCCGCCAATTCGGGGCCGGCTTCAACAGTGCTTGGGTATCGCCTTGGCGTCCCGGCACTTGCGATACAATTCAGTCCCAAAAAACCGCACTGGCCAACCGTTTTCCGGCCGCGTATTGGCGGATTTATCGCGTCCGGGCTCGAGTTCCTCTCCTGGGTGCCTAAGCTCCGTGGAGGTTTTGCCGAGCCTGATCACACACGGCGACGTGACAAAAACCATGTTAACGATTCGATACCGTAAAGTCAAACTGCAACGCAGGGCAATCGCATCTAAATGTTTGCGTTCGCGACCCATTACTCCCCTCAATCCCCCCGCACGCGGGGGGAAGGCCTAATGGAGGAAGTCTGGGAAGGGAGGTTAACGTGCTCCCTCACCGCTTGCGGGGAGGGTGGGGGTGGGGTAAATGTGGTTTGGATCATAAGCCTGGCGAGTTTTGTAAGGTAATTTGATGCGATTGCCCTGAACTGCAACGGGACACCAGAATGCGCTCGTGGGGAATCAACCGATGTACGGGACATCTGCACCGGCGGGTGCGTAGACGCGACGTCCTCGTCGCGTTTTATCGCGACGCCTACGCATGACGCGACGCGGACTGGCCTTTGCCTGCGGCTTCGGACGGAGCAAGCGCCGCGTCTACAAACCCCGTCACTTCGGTGGGCGAGCAACAAGCCGTTTTCCTACGTGCGTATCGAGGGGACGGGTACCGAGCTTACGTGGTGGTGTCCACTTTATCCGGGAGTATTATCTCGCCCCAGAAGACGCGGCCCAGCACGCGGGCGGCGTTTTCATCGCTGTTGATTCCGTCTGGTTCGCTCCAGCGGCAACCTTGGTGTTCGCAGATGAATCGTCTTTTCTTTTTGTTTTTGCGGAGCCTCTGCTGATCTTGCTGCCTCGTTCCACATTCGGAGCAAGTTTGCGAGGAGTAGAAATACGGCACGGTCACGACGCGCATCCCGCGCTCGACGGCCTTTTCGGTAACTTTGCGGCGGACCGCCCCATAGGCGAAAAAGGCCATGCGGCGCTTCTTATCGAGTTCGGGCTTGTCGTAGCCGGGGGCCTTAAAACCGCGCAGGCTCTCGAAGACGATTAAGTCGGCCCGCCGGCGTTCGGCCACCTCGATGATTTGTTGTGCGTTGAGGCGGACCCAGTCCCGAATCATCCAGCGGACGTGTCTGGAGAGAAGGCGAAGGTCGTGTCCTCGTAAAGTTTCCGGTGCCGGCGCATTCGTCGGCTGCCGTTTTGCCCGCGCCTGGGCGATCTTCTTGGCCTCCTCTGCGAAGACTTCGAGGTGGCGGCCGACGTGTTCTTTGCTCAGGCCAAGGCCTCGTGATTGGTCTTTCTTGGGTTTTTCTGTAGTCAGCGTGTCCTTGCCTCGTCCGACTTTTATGATTTTCAGCGGCTCGACGCATTGAAACTCTTTTCCTTGGAGAAGGGCGGCGCCGGCGCCGGTTTCGCCGAGGTCCACGGCGAGGATGCGAATCGGGGATTCGGGACGGTCGAGCGAGCCGAGTAGTAGCGTGCGTGCCTCGTCGAGAAACGCCTGGTCTTGAGCGCGGCGCGGATACTTGCGACTGCGGAGGAGATCGATCTCGTCTTGCGACACACGGAATCGGGAGACCGTGTGCGGCGTTTCGAAGCGGAAACCGACGCGAGCGTGGGTCCCGACGAAGGTGACATGGACGCTAGTGATTTCGATGTCCTCGGGTTGGCGATTGTAGTCCGCGGGCCAGGGGTCAAAACCGAGTTCGAGGTATTCGCCCTCGGCCATGTTGTCCAGGCGCAGGCGGAGTCGCGCGTGGTCGAAGTCTGGCGCGAAGAAGCCGCTGCCGAATATCTTGGGCATGGGGAGATCGCGGCTAGACGGATACCGGAAGGACGGAATTCGTGGACCGCTAAGATAATCTCGCCGCCACTCGCGGTATAGCGGTTCGAGATCGCGCACGGATTGGTGCTGGGAATTCAAGAGGCTCTGATATTGCCGGCACAAGTCGGTGTGGTTGTTCCACGGGCATTCGCCGTCGAATTTCTCGCAATGGGGAAGTCTGCCGTGGTATTGACGAACGATGGTGTCTTCGTTTACACCTACCGTCTTGAGGTAGCGAATCCAAGCTTGTTCAAACCACCTGGCTTGGGAGTTCTTCTCGAGGAGTTCGGCGATAAGCTCTTTTCGCGCACGCCTGGGGTGGCGGTTCCGGATGCGTAGATACTTTTGCGCATTCTCGACGAAGTAATTTTCGATACTGCGTTGGTTAGGGTCCTTTAAGCTGAGGAATTTCGAGTAGCTTTTACAAAGCGGGGCGTGCATTCTCTGGCCGATCCGCTCACCGGCGAAGTCGCAAGACAGCTTGCGATCCTGAAGGCGTTCCCAGGAGCACACGCGCGGGCGCTTGAGGCGGATTTCCAACTTCCGGAACACGTCGTTAAACTTCTCACGGACTTCAGGCGTCAATTCGGGATGCCGCGATTCCCATTCAGTTTTCTCCTTCTCCCATTCGGCGTGGCCGCGTGTCCAATTCTCGTAGCCGCGCTGATAACGAGAGACGATCCAATCGGCCGCAGCCTTGAGCAGCACCAAGACGTGGGCGTCGTTCAACTTCTGGAGACGCACAAACAGTTTCTGGGCGGTGGGCGTCAGGAGTCGTTCTTTGGCGTAGCGAATTGAGGCAAGGAGCGCCTCATTTAGGCCGTATTCGTCGAGATGCCCCTCGGGCTTCCATCCAACGACGACTTGGAACATGGCGCGGCGCAAATGGTCGGCCCGGGAATCGTCTCGGCTGTCGGCGGCGCCGGCCGGTTCGAGGAAGCTATCCCAGAACGGCTGCGCTTCCGCGCCGGACTTTGGGGAATTGGGCCGGAGGCTCATGAGCCACTGGCAGAGATCGGAAACGTCCACGTTGAACTGCTCGAAGTGCCGGCGGAGAAGGCCGACCTTCCGTTTGAACTCATCACGGCTCTCCCCCGGAAGGCGGCGAAGCTTTCGTACGAGCGTGCGGGATTCCCGATAACGTGTCATTGTGCGACATCCTATCCTCGGCGCCTGACCAGGGGTTTACCACCGTCAGATGTGCGAATTATCCATATTATGCCCCGGGTATGCACACCCATTCGATCAAGGTGGCGATGTCCATTTGCTCGACGCCAGCTTCCCGGAGCGAATTCAGGGATAAGAAGGCTTTCATGAATGCTTCCTGCGCGATGTCTTCGGCGTCGGCGTGATTGCCGGTGTGGGCATAGGCTAGGGCGTGGGCCAGGGAAAGGTAGCGCTCGACGAGGACGCGGTATTGGTCGCCGTGTCCGGTCAGCACCTGCCGGACCAACTGGTCATCGGTGAGCTTCGCCGTACCGAACATGCCCCCCTCCTTTTTGTCTGGCCCTATTATAGATGCTCGCCGGGGGGATTTGCGGACAATTGTCTTCTTTTAGCCACGAATCACACGAATGATTTAGCGCGGCTTTGCCGCGACCAAAACCATTAACCACGAAGACACAAAGAGCACGAAGAAATACCCCTCGTCCAACACCGTGCGTCCGTCATCCGCGAAATCCACGCGGTCCGCGGTTCTTTTTTGTACTTTCTTTGACCGCGGATCCCCCAACGCGGCCGAAGGCCGCAACCAAAGAAGATCAACCACGAATTTGACGAATCATACGAATGAAATCTTCAGCCGTTTGTCGTCAGAACTCGTTGCATTCAGTTGTTTGCGATTGAATCGCTAATCTTTATAACCGCAGAGAACGCAAGGAACACAAAAACGCTGCGCGGCGTTGCCCGGACGATCTTCTTCGAAAAGAACATTTGGAGGGGTAGTAGTACGAATGAATCATTCCGTAACGTGTCGTCATTTTCCGCAAGGATGCGTTGTTTCGCTCTTTCAGAGCTTCCGTTTAAATGGGCATCTGATACCCAGAGCGTCGCATCGCTTTGCCCTCCCGAGGCGGGTAAACCTCCAGTAACCATGTGTGAACGAATTTTCCGCACGGAAGCGAAGGAGCTTGGTGACGGGCGCGCGATGTAGAAATTCCTACAGCTATTACAAGCGCGCTGAAGCGTGCTGTCCATAGTTTTTGTTTCTCTTCACCCCTGCTAAAGCAGGGTGCAAAGAGGAGCCCGCTGAAGCGGGCTAAAACTTTGGGCGCGATATACAACGTAGGGCGGGATACACAACATGCTACGAAATGTACAAACTCCAGGGGCAGACTTTCCAGTCTACCCATGCGTGGCTTGCCCATCCTCGGGCACGTTCTTGAGCAGGATACCCACGCTAGGGACGGGATGATTACGATTCGGCCGGAGGCGAATAAATCTCGATTGCGAGAACGCGATTATGAGGCTTGGCGGTAGCCCCAGACGAGTTCTTTTCGGTCGCGGCCGTTGCCGCCGTCGTCGGTTTCGTTCGCGCCGATGCTGTACAGGAGGTAGGAATGGCCGTCGAGTTTGTAAATCATGGGGTTCCCGGAACAGGGGTCTTCGGGGAGTTCGGTGAGGTAGGTCGGCACGAGGGCTTGGAGATCAGCGGGCCATCGCCCTTGGGCGCGCCGGTAGCGGTTCAGCGCCAACGCGACCTTGGACAGCTTTAGAGGACGACGATGATGATCACCAGGGCGATGGCAAGCTTCATCAACACGGGTTTCATAAGGACCCTCCGCTTGGTCTTACCCTATCATAGATGCTCGCGGGACGGATCTTTGGACAATTGTTCGGAAAGTTGGCGGGGAGGGGCGCTTGCGGTGCCGGACTACCGAGTCAGCCGAAGTGTTTTCTGAAGTAGCCGGATTCGTCAATTTTCTGGAGATCAATCTTGATGAAGCGTTCGACTTCGGATTGTGAAATGGGCGGTTTGCGGCGGGATTTCGGTTTCTCGGCGAGTTCTTCTTCTCCGTCGTCGTCGTCGGGTTCGAAGGCGGCTTCGAAAGCGCCGGTGAATTCGGTGGGCTGGAGCGGAAAGAGGCCGGCTTCGAGAAACTCGGCAATAATCTCCGCGAGGTGCATTTTGCGTTCCTCGAAGGTGCCGCGCTCGAGGATACGGCGTTTGAGCGCAATCACCTTTTTGCGGTACTGCACGACCAGTTCGTTGCAGGCGGGGCAGGCCAGAATCGCAACCGCATTTTTGGCGAATTTGGGGATAACCAGGCCTTTGGTCTTGCAGTGCGGACAGGCGAAAGCATTCATCTAGTGCCCTTTCCGTCCCGAAAGGAAGCGTACTTTCGGGGCAAAACAATGATACTCATTGGCCCGGCATCTGTCAACAATCGGCCGGGGGCTTGCCAGGGCAATCGCATCTGAATGTTTGCTTTCGCGACACATTACCCCCCTCAATCCCCCCGCACGCGGGGGGAA
>JACQVH010000289.1 GCA_016209895.1 Candidatus Hydrogenedentota bacterium
AGTGGACCGTGCTCGAAGCGCTGGACCAAGGCCAGCCGCTGACCCTGATTGCCGAAGCGGTCTTCTCCCGCTGCCTCTCCGCCCTGAAAGAAGAGCGCGTCGCCGCCTCGAAACTGTTGAAAGGCGATGGGAAGCCGTTTGACGGCGACAAGAAAGCCTTCATAAACGACCTCCGGCAAGCGTTGTACGTATCGAAGATCGTTAGCTACGCTCAGGGCTACCAACTTATGCGGGCTGCCGCCAAGGAATATGGCTGGCACCTGAACTACGGTGGTATCGCACTCATGTGGCGCGGCGGCTGCATCATCCGCTCGGTATTCCTCGGCAAGATCAAGGAGGCATTCGACCAAAACCCCAATCTCTCGAACCTGTTGCTTGATCCCTTCTTTGCCGGAGCCGTCCAGAAAGCGCAACCGGCGTGGCGCCGTGTACTGACGACGGCCATCAGTCTGGGCATTCCCGCGCCCGCGATGAGTTCCGCACTCGCCTACTTCGACGGCTACCGCGCCGAACGGCTACCGGCAAACTTGCTCCAGGCGCAGCGGGACTACTTCGGCGCCCACACCTACGAACGAGTAGACAAACCGCGCGGCGAGTTCTTCCACACCAATTGGACCGGCCGCGGCGGCACCACCTCAGCGCAGACTTATACTGTGTAACGCTACGCAATCAACCACGAAACACACGAATTACACGAAAGAACGACAAGGCCAGGGTGAGTTGTTAACTTGGATTTTGTCGAGATTGTCATAGGGATCGGTGGTGGACATTATTTACAAAGACGAGAGCTACAAGATGCTGGGCGCGTGTTTTGAAGTGTACAAGGAAAAGGGTTGCGGATTTCTGGAACCTGTTTATCAGGAATCTTTGGAGCCTGAAAACAACAAGAATGAGATTAGGGTTGCTCGTAAACTTCGGGCATCATCCGGGGCTTGAATACGAAAGGATTGTCCGATGAAGAGGAAATCGCTCCAGAGAATGAATCTCGAGCTGGCGAGTATTCGTGTGGTTCGTGTAATTCGTGGTTCAAATTGTGGAGATGTAGATTGTGAATGAGCCATTGCAAAGCTATATCCGGGTGGGCATTGTCCATTTCATGGCGTTTCCGCAATGCATGGGCGGTGAAGGACCAATTATCGAAACAGCCAGTCAAATTGTCCAGGACCCGTTTTTCGAAGCCATCGAGATCACGCGCGTGAAGGATGCCGCGCTACGCCGCCAGCTACGCTCAATCTTGCAAGAGTCCCGGATGGAAGCGTACTTCGGCGCGCAGCCGATTACCCTCGGCGGCGGGTTGGACCTGAATCATCCGGACGCGGCGTCACGTCGGCAAGCGGTAACGGCCGTCAAAGAGGGCATTGACCAAGCCGCGGAACTCGGCTGCAAGGCCGTCGCGGTATTGAGCGGCAAAGTGACCGCTGACAAAGAAGCCGCCATGCAGCGCCTCGTGGACAGTTTGTTGCAACTTTGCGATTACGCGCACCAACAGGACCTCAAACTCGTTCTCGAAACTTTCGACCAAGTCCCCTACGGCAAGAATTGCCTCATCGGGCCGACCAGCGACGCGGTACGGGTCTCCGAACAAGTACGCCGGAAATATCCGGATTTCGGCCTGATGCTGGACCTCAGTCATCTCCCGCTCATCGGCGAGTCGGCCGCGGATGCAATCGGCGCTGCTGGCGATCACCTCGCGCACGTGCACATCGGAAACTGCGCCATGGACGACCCCAAGCATCCGGCCTACGGCGACAACCATCCACGATTCGGCGCTCCGGGTACGCGAAACGACGTGCCGGAATTGACCGAGTTTCTCCGAGTGTTGCTGAACACGGGCTATCTTTCGACAAAAGAACGCAACGTGGTCAGTTTTGAAGTCAAGCCCATGACCGGCGAAAGCGCGGAGGCGGTGATTGCCGGCTCCAAACGAACTTTATTGGAAGCCTGGCGCAACGCATAAATCACGGAGGAGAAAATGCCAAGGATATTCGTAGCCAGGATGATTCCGGAACGTGGACTAAAAATCCTGTGGGACGCGCTCGGAAAACAGAGCGTAATTGTCTATGAGTATGACCAAATCATCCCGCGCGGCGACCTGCTGGCGGGAGTCCGAAAAGCCGACGCCCTCCTCCCCATACTCACGGATACCATTGATGCCGCCGTAATGGACGCCGCTGGACCACAATTGAAGATAATCGCCAACTACGCCGTCGGCTACAACAACATTGACGTCGCCGCCGCGACGGCGCGGAGAATCCCCGTGACCAATACGCCCGGTGTCCTGACTGAAACGACCGCCGACCTTACTTGGGCCCTGCTCCTCGCCACGGCCAGGCGCCTCAGCGAATCCGAGCGTCTTCTTCGCGCCAGCAAATGGTCCGGCTGGGGACCCATGATGTTCCTGGGCATGGACGTGCACGGCAAGACGCTGGGCATTTTCGGCATGGGCCGCATTGGCGTCGCGGTGGCGCGCCGAGCCATCGGATTCAAGATGCGCGTGCTTTATACCTCGCTCACCCGCCTCGAATCCGGCCTCGAACGCGAATTGAACGCTGCTCCCGTAGACAAAGCCACGCTGTTGGCCGAATCCGACATCGTTTCCATCCATTGCCCCTTATCCGCAGAGACACGTCACGCCTTCGGCGCAGCCGAATTCAAAGCCATGAAGAAAACGGCGTGTTTGATTAACACCTCGCGCGGTCCCGTCGTGGACGAAGAAGCCTTGGCGGATGCCCTGAAATCCGGCGAGATTTTCGCGGCGGGATTGGACGTCTACGAGGATGAGCCCAAGGTCCATCCCAAGCTTCTGCACTGCGACAACGCGGTCCTCATCCCTCATCTCGGCAGCGCATCCCACGAAACCCGTTCCCGCATGGCCGAAATCGCCGCCACCAACATCGTTGCCCGCCTCAACGGCGAACCCCCGCCCAACTGTGTAAACCCTGAGGTGCTCTAAGTAACCCCGATTTCCAAATAGGGAATCCCAAACAAGCCTTGGGCGAGCAGTCCTCTGTGATCCTTGATGTCCTTGGTGTCTTTGCATCTGTTGGACTGTGGTCGCGACAAAAGCTCACTTCGCTTCGTAAACGCTGATCTCATCTACGGATTCCTGCCCGTGGGCACGTTTCCAGCCGAACAATCGCGCCAAACCCGTCTGAAATGCGTCGAGATACACGTACACGACCGGCGTAATGTAGAGCGTCATCAGTTGGGATACCACCAATCCGCCCCCGACGGCGAGCCCCAGCGGCCGCCGCGTGTCCGCACCTGCGCCAAATCCGAGCGCAATAGGTAGCGTGCCCATCAGCGCCGCCATCGTCGTCATCATGATGGGACGGAACCGAATCAGGCAGCCTTGGTAAATCGCTTCCGCAGGGCTTCTCCCTTCCTTCCGCTGCGCGTCCAGCGCAAAGTCAATCATCATGATCGCGTTCTTCTTCACAATCCCAATGAGCATGATGATCCCGACGAATCCGTACAAATCCAGGTCGCGCCGGAAAAGCATCAGCGTCAGCAGCGCGCCGAAACCCGCGCTGGGCAGTCCGGAGAGAATCGTAATCGGATGGATGAAGCTCTCGTAGAGAATGCCCAGCACGATGTAAATGACGAGGATCGCGAGCAGGATCAGCGCGCCTAGTCCTACCAACGAGGATTGGAACGCGCGCGCCGTGCCCTGAAAACTGGTGGAGATGGTGTCCGGCAGGGTCTCGCGCGCCATCGCCTGCACCGCGTCCACCGCTTGACTCAACGCCACGCCGGGCCGCAGATTGAACGAGAGCGTCACGGCGGGAAGCTGTCCGGAATGGTTGATGGACATAGGACCTACACTTTTATCGAGCGCGGCCACCGTGGCAAGTGGCGCCAGTTGTCCCGTGTTGGTACGGAGATAGAGCAACTCCAGAGCCGACGGATCGCGTTGGTAAGCGGGCGCCAGTTCCATCAGCACGTCATAGTCGTTGTTCGCGGCAAAGATCGTCGAGACTCGCCGCGACCCAAAGGCCGTATACAACGCATCCTCGACCTGTTCGGCGGTCAAGCCCAACGTGGAAGCCTTATCCCGATTGATCCTGACATCGAGTTCCGGGTTGCGAACCTGCAGATCGCTGGTCACGTCCTGCAACAAGTCGAGCTTACGCAGCTTCTCTTCAAGGGTCGTCGCGTTCGAGTAAAGCTCCTCGATGTCCGGGCTTTGCAGCGTAAACTGATACATGCTCTTCGTCAGTTGACCCCCAATTCGAATCATGGGAGGCACTTGTAGAAAGGCCTGAATACCCGGTACCGCCGCCAACTTGGGACGCAACTCCTCGATTACGTCGTCGGCGCTTTGAGTCCGTGTCTCGTGAGGCTGTAACCGCATGAACATCCGCCCCGCATTGCCGGCGGCGTTCGGCCCGCCCACGCCCACGCTCGAGACCATGGCCTCAATCGTCGGCTCCTGCCGCAATACGTCGGTGACCGCGC
This sequence comes from Candidatus Hydrogenedentota bacterium, assembly GCA_016209895.1. GTDB lineage: Bacteria > Hydrogenedentota > Hydrogenedentia > Hydrogenedentales > SLHB01 > JACQVH01. Next base: position 4,459 of record JACQVH010000289.1, read on the forward strand.
TCTGGTATTTCTTCATCGCTTCGAAAGCGGTGCCTTGCGCCGATTCGGTCACGCCGAAAATAAAGCCGATATCTTCGGTGGGAATGAACCCTTTCGGAATCTTCAAATAAAGGTACACCGTGGCCACCAGCAATCCGACCGTGATCAGCGCAATCAAAGGACGAATCGCCAAGGCGCCTCTCAGCGTCCATTCGTACAGGCGCACCATGCCCTGATAGAGCCGCTCCGTCACCGCGTATATCCGGCCATGATGGGCTTGACCCGAGGGACGCAGGAACCGGCTGGCGAGCATCGGCGTAAGACTTAGCGAGACGATGCCTGACACCAGGATCGCAACACTGATGGTTACCGCAAACTCATGCAACAAACGCCCCAGAATACCCTTCATGAACAGCACCGGAATGAATACCGCAACCAGGGAGAGCGTCATGGACAGGATGGTAAACCCGATCTCTTTCGAGCCGCTTAACGCCGCCGCGAAAGGTTTCTCTCCGCGCTCCATGTGCCGCACGATGTTTTCGAGCATGACGATGGCGTCGTCCACCACAAAACCCACCGAAAGCGTCAACGCCATCAACGACAGGTTATCCACGCTGTACCCGAGGAGATACATCACCGTGAAGGTGCCCACGATAGACATCGGTAAGGCCAAGCTGGGAATTGCCGTGGCCGACAAATTACGGAGGAAGAGAAAAATAACGAGGACGACCAACACCACGGCAAGCGCGAGCGTAAACTGCACGTCGCGCACGGAGCCTCGGATCGACTGCGAGCGATCGAACATGGTGTGCAGGTCCACCGCCGCCGGCATTTGTGCGCGGATCGCAGGCAGCAAAGTGTGAATCGCGTCTACGATTTGGACCGTATTCGTACCCGGCTGACGCTGCACCGCCAACACGATGGCCCGCGTCGGTTGCATATTGTTGGCGCGGTCAAAGTGCCAGGTTGCCGCCTTGTCATTGGATACGCTGTCCAGGACCGCTCCCAGTTCGCCCAGGCGCACCGGCTGGCCATTCCGGTAGGCCACGATCAGCGGACGATAGGCGGCGGCATCTTCGAGCTGACCATGCGATTCGACGGTCAACGCCTGCTCGGGACCGTTCAGCGCGCCGGTCGGCAGATTCACGTTACCCCGTCGCACCGCCTCCGCCACTTCGTCAATCCCGAGTTGGCGCGCGGCCAATAACTCGGGGTCAAGCTGGATGCGTACCGCGTACTTCTGGGAACCATAGACCTGGACCTGCGCCACTCCGCTCACCATCGAGATGCGCTGGGCCAGAAAGGTCTCGGCATACTCATTCACCGTCGAAAGCGGGAGTGTCGTCGAACTTAGCGCGAGGTACAAGATCGGTTGGTCGGCCGGATTCACTTTCTGGTACGTCGGCGGTGACGGCATATCCGAAGGCAGTTGCCGAGTCGCCTTGCCGATCGCCGCCTGGACGTCCTGCGCCGCCGCGTCTATGTCGCGATCGAGCGAGAACTGCAGCATGATTTGCGTGTTGCTGAGATTGCTCGCACTGGTCATCGAGTCCAGACCGGCAATCGTCGTGAACTGACGTTCCAGCGGCGTCGCCACGGACGAGGCCATCGTCTCCGGACTGGCCCCCGGCAAATTGGCCTGGACCTGAATCGTCGGGAAATCCACCGAAGGAAGATCGCTCACCGGGAGCGACATATAGGCCATGGCGCCGAAGAAAAGAATGGCGAGCATGACCAGCGTCGTCATGATCGGACGACGGATGAATATCTCGCTGAGATTCATGCGGCCGGTTTACTCTCCGCTTCGCTCAGCACGTTAACCTTGGCGCCCGGCGAAAGCCGCAAATGACCTTCGATGACCACTTGCTCGCCCAACGCCAGGCCCGTCTCCACGACCCGGTCTCCGTTTATCTCTTCTGCGACCGCGACGGCACGCGCTTCCACCGTATGGTCCGGTTTGACCACGTACACGTACGGACCCTGTTGTCCCGGTTGCACGGCCGCGGCCGGCACGACCATGGCATTCTCGCGCGTGCCGAGCGTCAGCGTCACATTCACGAATTGCCCCGGCCAAAGCCGCCGGTCGTCGTTTGCGAAAGTAGCTTTAAGAAGAATCGTTCCCGTCGCTTTGTCTACCGCGTTGTCTACGAAAGCAAGCTTGCCTTGCAGCGGCTCATCCGAAACATCGGGTAGACGAGCCGCCACGGGTATTTCCCCTTCTTGAAGACGCTGCTGAATCGCGGCCAGATGTCCCTCGGGCACGGAGAAGGCTGCGTATATAGGCGTGATTTGATTGATGGCAACCAGCGCGGGGTCATCATTCGCCTTGACCAGATTCCCTGGATGCACCACCAATTTGCCGGCGCGTCCATCCATCGGAGCGCGGATACTGCAATACTCAAGTTGCAGCTTCGCATGCTCGATGGCGGCCTCGTCAGCCGCGATGGCGGCTTGGAGCACCTGTTGATTCGTCCGCCGCAAATCGTATTGTTGCGCTTCTCCGATGCCTTCTTTCGTGAGCAATTCGGCCCGCTTCGTCTCGACCCGCGCATTCTGCAATTGCGCCTGATCCTTCGCCAGGTTCGCCTCCGCCTGCTTGAACGCCACTTCAAAAGGTCGCGGATCAATCGTGAACAGCAGATCGCCCTTCTTCACGTACTGCCCTTCCTGAAAATGCACTTGGGCAAGTTCACCCGCAACCTGCGCCTTCACCGATACCGTGGAATAGGCCTCCACCGTGCCGATACCCGGAATTTGGATCGGAATCGTCTTCTGCGCCACCAACCCCGCTCTCACCGGCGCCGCCGCTGGCCCTTCGCCACTGATTGCCGACTTCATCGAGCACCCCACGCTGGCCGCCAGTAAGAGGGCCGCCAGCGTGACTCGTAACGAAACCGAACGCTCCGTCCGGCTTATTTCGAACTCACTTTGCTTGAACATGGATTCTCTATCATCTCCCCCAACATACTCGATCTCACCGGTATTCTCGCACGTACAATAGCCCGCGACAACGCCAAAGTAAAGCGCAGCAATCACACTTGCGCGGGCCGCCTTCCGGTTTCTGCGAACCTCTCTTCCAACCCTACCTACCTCACTACCAACACCAGCCCACCCCCTCTTGGCATGCCTTCCGACTATTCGGTCCTTGGCGTTCTTTATATGTCCTTGTTGTCCCTGCTGTCTTTGTTGTCCTTTTTAGTCAGCATAACTCATTGGTCTTACGCCACTTATACGAATCATGTAGCGTCTGTTCCAATTGAAACAGTTGACTTCTCGCGCTGTTTCAACTACCTTCCCTCTTAGGTTTCAAGGTGCCGGCACATGCGTCCCACAAAGCTCAGCTCCAAAGTCTTTCTCGAACTCCCGCCCGCACTCGCCCACTATCTCGAAGCGCCTCGAAATCAATGGCTCGAATCCACCCCGAACCGCGGCCGAATGACGCTCCTCAATCGAACGGGCGTCTTTACCGACTTGGAATCGCTCGCCGTCGAGCGACGTCACCTCCTCGAACTTTTGGGACACGACCGGGCACGCGCGCTTTGCTATCGCGTGGGATTCGAACAGGGTCGTCGCGATGGCGCTCGCCATTACGCCCTGTACACGGAAAACGCCCGGCTGGCTCTTCAAGCCGGACCCGTCTTCGGACAGTTGCAAGGGTGGTACGCCGCCGAGCCGATTAAGTTCGAATTCGATTTGGAAGCCCGGACCCTATACCGCGAAATTCTGCTGTACGGCTGCATCGAGGCGCTCGCCTATCGCATGGCGGTGGACGATACCGAGCACTGTGCCTGCTGGCTCACGGCCGGACGGATTTCGGGTCATACTAGCGAGTTGGTCGGCCGCCGCGTGATTACCGTCGAGGCGGAATGCTCGGCGCGGGGCGCGGCGGCCTGCAAGTTCATCTCTCGACTCGACCCGGAATGGGGCAAAGAAGCCGATTGGTGCCGGGACGCCCTCCGCATACGCACCGTGGACGAAGAATTGGCCCAGAAGGACGAACTCCTTTCCAACGCACAGAAGGCCGCCCGACGCGCCCAATCCGCCTTGAACGATCTGAACCGGAAACTCCGTTCCGAACTCATGCTCGATAACTTGGTCGCAGATTCCGACACCATGCAGCCGGTGGCCCACCGTGCGCAGCAGATCGCCGCTTCCGATTCTCCGGCGCTGATTGTGGGCGAGCCGGGAACCGGTCGCCAGGCGTGGGCGCGGGCCATCCACTTTGGTGGAATGCGCAAGCACAAACCCTTCATCATCTTCGACTGTCTCGGACTCACCGGTTCGCTGCTCATGCAGGAACTGCTCGGCTTTGAGAAGGACGCCTTCCCGGGCGCCGTGCGAAGCCATGCCGGCGCGTTAGCGCGGGCGCACGGCGGTACGCTTTACCTGAACGAGATCAACCGACTGCGCGAAGACGCCCAAGGCATCATGCTGCAATGCATGCGCGACAATTGCTTCACACCCCTCGGCGCTCCCGAACCGGTCAAAGTGGATGTCCGCATCATCGCCGCCACCCAGCAGGACCCGCAGGAAAGCGTCGAGTCGGGCGCTTTGCGCGAGGACTTGTTCTACGCCCTGAGCGTCGGCCGCATTGACCTCCCGCCCTTGCGAGAGCGCGGACTCGACGTTTCGCGCCTCGCGGAGTTGTTCCTTCAGGAAGCCACGCAACGTTTCAATCGCCCGGACAGGACCCTCTCCACCGAACTGAAGCGGGCCCTACAGGAATGCGCCTGGCCGGGCAACATCCGCCAACTGCGGCACGTCATCGAGCACGCCGTGATTATGGCGCAAGACCGTGAGCTGGGCACGCAACACCTTCCCGACGAGATTCTCGTCACGCGCGTCGAAAGACCCGCCGAAGAACTCACCGCCCACGTCATCCGCGCCGCCCTCCGCCGCACCCACAACAACCGCAGCCGCGCCGCCGACCTGCTCGGCGTAGGCCGCACCACCCTCTGGCGCGCCATGAAACGCTTAGGACTAGAGTAGAAATTCGTGTCCTCAGTATGTGCCGGTGAACTCCCTTCGGTTGCGGGTCATTGACCCAAATCGTCCGATAATTCAGATATCCAACGCTCCCAGACGCTTTCTAACGCGGCGACTGTCTCCGGAATGAGGCGAAGTGGGGTCTCTACGGTCTCCCACAACGGTTCAAATGCATACCCATGGATGAACCGGTGACGAAAGCTCTTATAGAGCCTGAGTCGCTCCGCAATCTCCGGCGACAGTCGCGCACCCAGGGACGAGTTCGAGAGAAAATCGTTGAGAATCCGCGCGTGCGAATCAGGACCCTCAGGCCAAGGCTCCTTCAAGTGAGTACACCGGCGTTTCCAGAGATTCTCCAGACCATTAAACACATCCGCCGCGTACTTTGCGGCAGCGGCGGTGTCCCAAGGGTCGCGCTGAGCCTCCGGTAAGGCGGCCAATTCTGCAGCGACCGTCGCGAGTCGCCTTAATTGCGAAAGTTCCCAACGGATTTCTTCAATCAACGCCCGCTTGCTCATACAACACCGTCGCGCGTTTTCGGATTATTTCGTAGAACGCCGGATTCTCCTCGCGAACCACAAGATCACACGGCATGTTCAGAATTTCGGACAGTTCTGCGTCGGCTTCCCAGACACGGCTCAACGGAATTCCCTCCACGGCCACGTCGAGGTCTTTTGCATTTGTCGGGTCGCGGACAAAGCTCCCAAATAGAAGAATTCTTTTTGCTCCGAAAGAGCGCAATGTCCCCACGACCTGCTGAATTGTGGCGTCTGAAATTGTCACTGTCTCCCTCGCATCAATCTGGCTTCGTTTTGTGTACGGCGAGCCTGAACGGTGACGCTGCCGTCTGTTCAAATCGTCAAGAAAGGCTGAAAATTCAACAATACCAAACAAAGTATCCGACCAGGATAATGAGAATCAAGAAAGGCGAATCGAGAGTGCGATAAATGGAACGAGTACCTGCAAACCAGCGCTAACGCCGTCTTCACGCGGGCAAGGTGCAAGTTCTGAGGCCCAGAACGCCGTTGACATACAGCAAAGTATTTGTTTGAATAGGCGTATAAAGAGTCGTCGTGACCTTGATGGAAGCCTTGGGCAGCACCCCTGACGCCGAATTCGGGAAATAGATATTACTCACCGACCCGGTGGGGGTCGAACTGTCCAAATTCTGGCAATTGACTTTGGCGGCCACGAAATGCATACTCATTCTGCGCACAATAAGCGGGACATGAAACCATGAAAGCAACTCTGCTGGACCTGCGGCGGAAGACGCGACGGATCGTCGAAGCCATCGAACGCAACGAAACCGTGACTTTGACCAAGCACCGCCGCGAAATCGCCCTGATCGTCCCTAAGAAGGACGCCAAGCTATCGGCATCGCTCCGAGAGAGTCCCGCGTTCGGTATCTGGAAGAATCGCTCGGATATGCGCGACCCGGCCAAGCACGTCCGCCGGTTGCGCCAAGGAGGGTCCGGTGGTCTTTGATACCGACGTACTAATTTGGGTGCTGCGCGGCAATGACAAGGCCGCCCTCGTCGCCGAGCAAGACCCGCAACGTGCGGTCTCTATCATCACCTGCATGGAACTGCTCGGCCACGCCCGGAATCAACGGGAGATGGCCGCCATCCGCCAGTTTCTGGGGCACTTTGAAACCATTCCGCTCTCCGAAGAAATCGGCCTGCGCGGTTGTCTCTACGTCGAGCAGTATGGACTGAAGATAGACCTGGCGCCCGCAGATGTCTTGATCGCGGCCACCGCCGTGGATCGCAAACAGTCACTTTGCACCGGCAACCCCAAACATTACCGCCCCATCTCCGATCTGGAATTGAAACCATTTCGACCATGATGATGGCGTTTCCCACACAAACAGAGTTTGTGCTATAATCTATCTGGAACTCCTCGGCATCGGTTGCGCCACCTTCTGGCGCGCCGTGAAGCGGCTGGGACCAAGTCAAACGAACGAAGCTTCAAACCGAGGCCGAATTAGAACCACAATCTCCGGAACGGAATCACCTCGACAAGCATCGCCCCTACGTTGGTCATTCTGAGGATTGAAGAGGAAATTCAATGGAAAAGGTAAGTGCCTATATTGGAAGGCGGAAACTCAAAATTTCAACCATTGTCGGGATCGCGGCGCTCCACGCGGGCCTCGTTCTCGCCCCCTTCACTTTCACCTGGTCGGGGTTGATAGTCTGCCTGGTTTTAGTATTCGTTACCGGCGCTCTCGGCATCACCGTCTGTTGGCATCGGCTGCTTACTCACCGTAGTTTCAAAACACCCAAACTGGTCGAGTATATCCTGACCGGCTGCGGCTGCCTCGCGCTCCAGGGTGGCCCCATCTCGTGGGTCGCCGCGCACCGCCTCCACCACAAAGAGGCCGATCTGCCGCCGGACCCCCACACGCCGCTGGTGAACTTTCTGTGGTCCCACGTGGGCTGGCTCTTTTTCACTGACCCCCAATTGGACACCTACGACAAGCTCCGGCGCTGGGCCAAAGACCTCGACCGGGACCGCGTCATCCGCTTTTTCCAGAAAAGCTGCGTGCCGCTCTACTTCGCCGTGGCCGGCGCGCTGTTTCTGGTCGGCTTCCTCATCGGCGGATGGAAATTCGGCCTATCCCTGGTGGTCTGGGGAAGCATCGTGCGCACCGTCTACGTGTGGCACGTCACCTGGTTGGTCAATTCGGCCACCCATCTCTGGGGCTACCGCAACTACCCCACGAAAGACAACAGCCGCAATACCTGGTGGGTCGCGCTGCTCACCTTCGGCGAGGGCTGGCATAACAACCACCACGCCGTTCAGCACTCCGCCGCCCACGGTCACCGCTGGTTCGAGTTCGACGTTACCTACCTCACGATCCGCGCCATGGAGCTCCTCGGACTCGCCTCCCACGTCGTCCGTCCCAACAATCTGGCCAGAATGCAAGACGCCGCATAGTTCTACCCTACGCATCAATCGCCCCCATACCAAGCAAGCAACCGACCTTTGCTCCCCCTCGAATCCTCTCGCCAAGCCGTAGCGCCCGCCCTCTGCGGCGGGCGTGTTCCCACAGGATGATCAAGGCCCTCTGGCCAAGCCGTAGCGCCCGCCCTCTGCGGCGGGCGTGTTCCCACTGGCACCGATACCAACTTCGCGTACGACGCCTGGGGCCGTTGCACTTAGACTTTGAATCCGCGCGCAAAAGAAATGGGAACGATCGGGGCCCATTCGGAATCAAATCCTGCCCGTCTTGCCGGCTGGGTCCTTGGCATGTCGTGACGGGCTTGGCATCCGTCCCAACAGCCAACGAGAAGCCCCGGTCAGAGCGCGAAATCCACTTGCGTGACTTTATCGGGCTCCACGACCGCCGTTACCTTTTGGCCGGGATAGAAATGCGTAGTATTCCCGTCTCGAATCCCGTAGGACGCGCCTACGGTGTACTCGCCGGGCGGCAGGTTGGAAAAGCGGTAGTAACCCGCGTTATCGGTCTCCGTCGGCTCTGCCACGCCGGGCGCTAGCCCTACGCGCCCATTTTCGATCGGCTGGCCATCGTGTAGGACCCGGCCTTCGATTATTCCCGGGCGACTCAAGGTAATCTCGACACGATTCGTAGCGCCGGGCCGGAGAGCGACCTCGATTGACCCGGTCGCATATTCCGGATGCGTAGCCCAAATCGCGACCGTTTGGGGCGCTATCTGTTCCAGGTGAAACGTGCCATCGGGGCCGGAGGTGACGCTTGTCTCCGTCGGAACTTGCCGGTCGGCAGACCCGCCTGGAAACACGTGGGCATCCGCGATGCCGTGACCGGCGGTGTCACGCACGATGCCTTCGACGACAACATTGGCCGGCTCCAGTTCGAGAACCAGTCCGCTGATCACTTGTCCCGGCTGCACGGGCCCGACTTCAAACCGGCCCGGGTTATAGCCTTGGGCGCGCACGAGTAGCCCGAGTTCACGTTGTTCTCCCGAATTGCTTACTGAAGACGGGCGTACCGGAATCGAAAAACGGCCGTCAGCGTCCGCGATCAACGAATAAGCGCTGCCGGGGAGCGATTGTTCATCATACTGCAGGCCGCCGACAACTGCCGAAGCGATCTGGGACGTAGTGATGGGCTGCCGCGTGCGCTTATCGAGGACTTGCCCTTCCAGTCTTGATTGAGATTGGAGTACCAAGTCAACGTTCTCGCTGCCGGCCTCGACTCCCTCGATGGATGCTGGGAGGCATGCGGGCGCTATGGCATCAACCGTGTACGTGCCTTCGCGGAGACCCTCCAAACAGAAGTGGCCGGATCGGTCGGTACTCGTGAACGCTGCCCCCCTCTCTGCCGAGATGCGAGCTCCGGGTACGGGATGTCCCTCGCTGTCCGTCACGCGGCCGGCAATGGCGAGGAATTCTCCCTTAGGGTATACGAGCCGAAGCCCCGTACGCTGTTCGCCGCGCTTCAGGCTTACGGTGGCGCCCAGGACTGACGGGGCTCGAAATATGCCATCGGACATCTGTGGCCCGATCATTAGTTGATAGGTGCCTGGAGACCCGACTTCAAGCACGAACGCGCCGTCGGTAGCCGTCGGAGTCGGCGAATCCGGCTCGTACTCCGCGTGTCGCGCCTGAACAATCGCCCGTATTGGTCGCCCGGAATCATCCACCACGAGTCCTGCCAGTAGACCGTCCACATAGTTCTTGAGCACGAGACGCACGTTCCGGAACCCATCGGGGAAGTACATGTCGGCACCGGGCGCTTCCGCGTCGCTGTGTACGAAAACGACTCTCTTGAAGCCGCCGCCCGGCACGGGTAGTTCACGCGGGCACATGATAAATGGCCCATACTTAACTGACACGGTATGCTCGCGTTGAGCCTTCAGAAACACGTGACTCTCAGAATCGAATCCGGTTAGCAAGAACTCCCCGTTCTCATCCGATTCGGCGGACAGTGGAGCTTGTGGACTCCACGAGTAGTTGGTTACGACCACGCGGGCGCGGGGTACCGGGTTATCGCGCTCATCTAGCACCGTACCGGAAATGCTGAAGCCGCGGGCTAATACGAAATCCACGCCCTCGATGACGGTCGGCGAGAGCAGGCTGGCAGCCTGTTCTCTGGGGTAGACCGTCATACCTGGCCCCATTTTTACTCCCTGCAAAGAGACCCGTACTTGATAGCGGCCCGGGGCGAGACCGGCGAGTTCATACTCTCCATCGGGCGTAGTCGTGACGGCTTGCTTCCGCGCCGCGAGAACGCCTTCGGGCTGAGTGTAGACTTCGATACCAGCCACGCCTTCCCGGCCAGGGTCATTCACCACCCGTCCGCGAATCTTGCCACCCTCGAAGACTTCCAGTACGGCATCACGCACCGTATCACCGTCGTGGAGATTGATGAAGTCCGGGCGACTCGCCAAGGCAAAGCACTGGTCCACGACGTCCAGGCGATACGCGCCGGCTTGGAGCAAATCGAATGAGAATTGACCGGCATCGTCCGTCGTTACGCGGGGTCCCTTGCCGAACTGGTCTTCGAGCAGTGCCGCAATCTCCAGATTCGACACCGGACTTCGCGTCTCTTTTTCGACCGCGGTTCCCGCAATACGGGCGCCTTTGGTCAGGACCAGTCGCGCGTCCGCGGTCCCGACCTCGATGGGATCAGTTATAAGCGGCGCGTAGCCGTCGGCTTGCACCTGCAGCCGCCATGACGCGTACCAGAGATGCTCCAAACGGAACTGGCCCTGCGGGCCGGTTCTTTGGGTCAGGGCGGCTTGAAGCGAAGCGAGGACTTCCTGACCGTTGTTCTGGATGGGCGTCACCACGGCGGCCTCAATCGGCGTTGCATCCGTGTTGACCACGGTGCCACCCAGAGAGCCCGATGGCCTCAGCATCAAGGTCACGTATGCCGTGGGTTCCCGTTCCGAGAGTTGGACGCCCTCTTCCGCATAGAGTGCCTCCAAGACGACCTGGACCGAATATCGTCCGTTCGCCAACGAGGCGAACTCGAATTGGCCGTCCTGACCTGTCAAGGCCGTGGCTGCTTCGGACAACTTCCCTGGACTCGTCGCCGAGGGAATGGTAGTCGCGTACGGGTCTTCACTGGTCGAGACGGTAAACAGACGTACCGTGGTATCCACGGGGACCGACCCATTTGACAAATATACTTTGCCGGAGATGGACCCGGAAAACGGCCGAGAAGGCGGACTCTCTGCCTCTACAGCTTCGTCACCTGTCGCCGGACCCGCAAGCGCCGGTACACGACCTCCTCCTGCCTCCGCGGAGTACGGGAGGACTTGCAACTTGTCCCATACATAAAACTCCCAGTAATAACCGCAGACACACACCACGACCCCGAGAACAACACCAAGTGCTACTATGATAGCCGTCCGTCGTACGCCTAGAGACTTCACATCTGATCCTCCGTCCGAATAACTAGGGACAGTCACCGTTTATTTTGACTTCTTTCTTGCGGACTTTCGCCCGCCTTTCTGCCGCCCAATCGGCAAGGCCCCAACGCGCCGA
>JACQVH010000294.1 GCA_016209895.1 Candidatus Hydrogenedentota bacterium
GAGGGCAGCGACTTCAAGATGACCGGGTTCGAGGGCGCCACCTGTATTTCCGTGGGCAAGGAACCCAACGGAACGCCGCCGGGCGTTATCTGGTTAGGCGGCGGGCCGAAACGATTCCTCGAGTTTTTGGACGCACAGATTCGGCTTCACTCGATGGGCTATGAACCGGCTCAGACGACATCTCGTTGAAGACCCTCGCTGGCACGTATGCGAGAAACCTTGGGAACCTGAACGGAATCAGGTGTGGGAGAGTCTCTGCACCCTCGGCAACGGCTATCTCGGAATTCGGGGCCATCCGGAGGAGTCCTGGGACGCCGGTCCGTCTCTCGTGGGTACGTACGTGGCCGGCGTCTATGCCCCGGACGACCACGGCATTCCCGAACTGGTAAACCTGCCGAATATCTTCGCCACGAACCTGGTGCTGAATGGCAGTCCGATGCGACTCGCCAACGGCAACGTCACAGAATATGTTCGGCAATTGGACATGCGCCACGGAGTCCTGCGTCGGTCCTTGGTGTTCACCCACCACGGGCATACCACATGGGTCCGGTTCGAGCGTTTTGTCTGCTTGGACGCGCCGCATTTGGCAGGGCAGCGAGTCGTGGTCGTGCCCTTGAACTGGAGTGGAGAACTGGAGTTCACCTTCACCATTGACGGCGCGGTCAGCAACCGCTCGGGCCGGCACATACGGGTGATCGAGGCGCGTCAAATTGCATCGCATATCGTCATGTTATTGACTCACACGCTTGGCTCTGAAATCCGCGTCGGACAAATCTTCCGCGCCCAGCCATGGACTCCCCGAAAACGGCCAATTTCCGAGCGCGTAGAAACGGACAACGGCCGCGCCGAACTCCGCTACCGCTGTCATCTAGAACCGGACGAATGCGCGTGCTTTGACCGTGTCCTGGCCACCTATACCTCCCGGGACCCGATTGACACGAGCGTCGAACGCGCCAGTGTTCGGAGCCTTCGGGGACCGCGCGCGCCAACGTACGCCACCCTACTGGCGGCGCACACCGCCGCATGGCGGCGAGAATGGCGACGATGTGACATCGAGATTGATGGCCCCGAGCAAGATCAACGCGCCGTCCGCTTTGCCGTTTTCCATCTAATCCAGTCCTGCTCGCGTCAAGACGCGTCGGTGAGTATCGGAGCGAAGGGGCTGTCGGGGGAAGCATATCGGGGTCATGTATTCTGGGACACGGAAATCTTCATGCTTCCGTTTTTCATTTTTACGAATCCGGCAGCGGCGCGACGTCTCCTTGAGTATCGTCACCGCACATTGGCTGGTGCGCGCCGCAAGGCGCGTGAGGCCGGATACCGCGGGGCGATGTTCGCCTGGGAAAGCGCGGACACCGGCGACGAGACCTGCCCACGGTTCGTCCCCGATCCCAGGACCGGAGAGCCGGTGCGCGTGCTATGCGGCGACCTCGAGCAGCACATCAGCGCAGATATCGTCTACGGAGCCGACCATTACCTCCGACACCACGCGGACCGCACATTCAAACAAGGCATTTTCGCGGAGATCGCCATTGAAACGGCCCGATTCTGGGCGAGTCGCGTAACTTGGAATCCTTCCGCTAATCGGTATAGCATCCCCCACGTCATCGGCCCGGACGAGTTCCACGAAGACGTCGGCGATAGCACGTTTACGAATTACATGGCGGCTTGGAATTTGAGGACAGGAGCAGCGGCGGCCCGGGAGCTTCTGGCCGGACGCTCCGGGCATTCCCGGATGTGGGGGCAGTGGCTGCGGATCAAGGAATCCGAGCCCGATCAGTGGGAAGCCATCGCCGACGGCCTTACGCCGCCGGTCGCCGGCAACGGACCGCTTATTGAGCAGCACAAGGGGTTCTTTGCACTTCAGCAGGTACCTCCGGAACAGTTGTCGGCGAGGATTTCGCGGACTCCCGAAAAGCAACGGATGCGGCGTCTACAGGCTGCCCAGGTCATCAAACAGGCGGACGTGTTGATGTTATTCATGCTTTGGCCGCAGGCATTTTCTCGCGCCCAGAAGCTCGCTAACTGGCGATACTACGAGCCGCGAACGACCCACGACTCCTCCTTGAGCGCCGGCGTCCATTCCATTGTCGCCAGCGACCTCGCGCACACCGGGAGAGCCTACCACTACTTTCGATTCTCCGCGTTCATGGACCTTGAAGACCGATTGGGCAACACTTGCGACGGACTGCATCTGGCCGCGATGGGCGTCACCTGGCAAAGCGTGGTACGCGGCTTTCTTCAAATGCGCGCGGCTGAGAACGGACTTATGTTTCATCCCAGACTGCCCAAGTCGTGGAAGGAAATCCGGCTCGCCGTCCGACACCGGCGCATGGTCTACCGCGTTGTCGCGCGGCCTGATTTGCTGAAGGTGACGGAGGAACAGATGCGTCGTGCGGGTTTGAATAAGGGCAAGGCACGATAGGTGCGCGTACATCCCCCTCAGCCGAGGCACCATAGGTTGCAGAGTATCATCCGTGTGAGCGTGACGTTGGCCGCACGACCGGAGTATACCCCTACTTCGCCCCGCCCAAGGAATGAATCTCCGCGGCCCGAAAGGAAGCGTATGCTATACTCGCCGCTGCCGTGTGAAGCGGCGGCCGGCTCTGCGGGGACCGAGGAATAACACGGCCCCGCTCATCGGACGAGGAGAGGGCGCGGGGTAATCACTCTGCGCCCACCATCAAAACGCATCGGACGATAGACCGGCGATGCCTCAGAAAATCCCCGCCCGAAGGGCGGAATCATTCATTAACCAAGAGTGGCCTTACTCCATTTCCCGCGGAACCAAGGCAATATGGCGCGACAGGAACCGTTCTGGCAACGAATTCGGCATAAGTACTATGCCGTTCCACCGGAGCATGGCGCCTGGATTTGGTGGATCGGCCCATTTGCCATTGGCGCTGCCGCCGGTCAGACATTATCCGTAGACCTCCTCATGCTCGCGGCGACCGCGCTTGCCGCGTATCTGCTCCGGCAACCCATGACCATGACGGTCAAAGTTCTGAGCGGCCGACGCGGACGCGGCGACCTCGCCCCATCGGTATTTTGGGCATGGGTCTACAGCGTCACCATTGCCGCCGGTGTCGTCGGCCTGGTATGGCTTGGTCATGTCCGGATTCTGATTCTGGCCTTGCCGGGCGTTCCCGTATTTGCGTTCCATCTTTGGTTGGTGAGCCGCAAAGAGGAGCGCGGCCAACTGGGCATCGAGTTAGTCGCGTCCGGAGTGCTGGCATTGACCGCGCCGGCTGCGTACTGGGTATGCGACGGGCCGTACTTTGGGCAAGCGTCGTTGCTCTGGTGTCTCACGTGGCTGCAATCAGCCGCATCCATCCGACACGTATATCTGCGTTTGGAACAACGCCAGATGAAAACGCCGCCCGACGTCAAATCCCGCTGGAAGATGGGCGTGATTCCCCTGCTCTATCACACGTCCGGCGCAGTATTCAGCGCGATCCTCGCGGCAACCCAACTCGTGCCTTGGCTCGTCCCTGCCGCGTTCCTGCTCACCCTGGCCGACGGTCTCCATAGTGTCGCCAAGCCGCCCGTGGGATACAAACCGAGTAGGATTGGCATTCGGCAACTAGTAATCAGTACCGCTTTTGCCGTCCTGATGATTATCGCCTATCATTCCCGCTAGCCTGGGTTTACGCCGTACGCTTTTTCGGTAGCTACCCACTTGGTGAAAGTTGCGCTCAAACTTGACTTTGGCCGTGGATGGCTAGAGCCTCCGGCCCAGTGTCGCGAAAGGCCCGGCTAACGCGATAAACATCGCGCGCACGTCCGAGCTGGATTTCACAGCGCCAGCAAGGCCAGGCGCGACCCGATAATACCCTTCCACGAGTGTCTTGCCCAAGGCACTCTTCCCGAGACCCTGGTCCCGGAATCTGCGCAAGGCGTCGAGAAGCTCCGGCTGATCCTGGAAGGCAATCTTGGCGGCACACCCCCCGGGCGTGGGTGTCGGCGTGGTTGTTCCTTGCCGCTGGAGAACGAAGTTTTCGACCTTGGTTTCAACGCCATTATGAGAAATGCGCCGGCTTTGGCCAGTATATCCGGTCACGTTAACGTCAATCCTAGAGCTCCCGGCCGATACCGCCGGGAATGTGTAGACACCGTTCTCTGGGTCGTAAATGGCCGCAGTCTTTCCTCCAAGAAGAGAAATGTTGACGTCAGAGGTTGTCCCCTTGACGGGTTGCGTTGTGCCTTCCTCGAAAATGGTTCCTATAATTGCGCCCGGAACAATCTTGGTTACAGACCGGATGTGGTGAGCGATATTGACGCTTGCCTTCTCATCAATATGGAGAGCGATATCTTTCGGATCATCGAATCCCCAGTCGTTGTATTCCGCGTCGGTGGAAGTATCGCGTCTCTCCTGATAGAAGATGAATTTATCGGAAACATTTTCAAAAAGATTGAAACCCGTATCTTTGAGGTTACCGGCGTTTCCGAACAGGGGCGTAGGCGGGTTGGCTTTACCGGTGAAGCCGACGATGATCGCATCGCTATCGTCGTTCACCGAAATGTTCTCGAAATGGTTCCGAGAAAACCGGGCACCCGACTCGACCGCGAAGATACCTAGATTAAGATAGCGAAATAGGCAATTTTCGACCTTGGAATCGGACGAGCCACGTCCGACTATCCGGAGTCCTATCGAGTTCAAACTTCGAGCTCCATCGAGAATGACGTTTTTCATGGTCATAGGCTTCTCCTCGATATCCACGAGCTCGAAAAACTCCGTTCGTGCTGCAGGCATCGTTACGGTGCAGTTCTCGAGTTGTGCGTTTCGTCCGCCGATTACCACAGCATTAGGTGTGGCGGCCTCGCTGAAAAAACGAAGTACGAAACTTTGTGGGCTAGGAGATTCGGGACCTTCTCCGGAAAGGTGGACATTGGGCGCGAAGATCACTTGTTCCTCAAATAACGCTGGCTGGCCCGAAGTGTCGCGCATAAGATAGATTTCCGCTGGCTGTGTGTCCGTGGCTACATTTCCTGCATCTCGCATGGCGCGGCTTACAGTTGCGAAAGGTTTTTCTCTTGTACCGTTGCCGTCGACGTCGTTTCCGGCGGTCGAAACGTAGAATCGCAAAGTCACTTGTTGAGTTACTGTAATCAAGTCGTTCTTGATTTCCTGCGGAATAGGGCTCCCGCTCAAATCGTCAACCTTTAATCCTACTGTGTAAACGCCGGGACGTGAATACGTGTGCTGAGGGTTTTGTTCCTTCCCGGGCAAGCTTCCGTCGCCGAAATCCCAAGACCAATAGATGACTTGATCTGTCGGCTGGGACTTGTCCGTGAACTGGACGGCCAGTGGTGCCACTCCCTGACGCGGGGCTGCGTCGAAGTCTGCTTTCGGAAGTGTGGGAATGCCAGCCTTAACTACAGGCACGTCGAGAGGAGAGTTTTCAGCGCCAGGCGCCTCAATTCTAATAACAGCCGTTTGTGTCGTCTTTGTGAGATTCCGTCCAGGAAAGGCGTAGACCGCGTTTGAGCAAGGCACGATATTGAGCCACTCGCCTCCCGAGGTTACTTGCGCTGTGGGTTGGAGGTTGCCCGCGCCAAGATTCCTGATTTGGATAACCGTTGTCTCTTCATCGGCAGGAATCTCGAGTATCGCAGGGGTAACCGACAGAAACGGAACCAAGGGGCCAATGCCAATCGTAGCAACATGGCTAACAGGAGGCTGCAATGTTTTACCGCCACCGTCAACCGAGGAAATGACTGTCGTGGAGATTGAGCCATAAGCTTCGGGTGATCCGCAGGCATAAAATCGTAAGGCACCCAGCGGGAAGGGATTAACCTGCCGAAGAGGTTCGCCTGCGGGTCTTTGATCATCGAAGGTGGTGATTTGGCGCTCGCCCCCGCTGACCGTTACGGTAGCGGCGCCGTCGGCGAGAGGTACCACCTCGACGTTCTTGGAATACCAGAGACGCAGCAGGCTGTCAGGGATTAGCGGGCCGGTCTCGTCATCCAGAAGCTGGACAATACTGGGATCGAACTCCACCCTAAACTGGACCTTTGTCGGTGCGTCGTTTTCATCCGTCCGTTCCAACCAGAGGTTCACTTCACCGATTTGGCCCGGGGGTAAGATGGCGTCGTCGAGCTTGATCAGGAAAGCAGCGCTTGAACTTGAGCCGAAAGTCGTAACGACACAAATGAGGGCCACGCACCTGAAACTCGCTGCCGAGCCGACCTTACACTCGATAAGTCGGCGTTTCACCGCATTCCGCACGTTAGATCCCCAACCTGTAATTACGTGCCTGCACCCGATGCCTCGCCCATTCACACCTGGCGTGACCGGTGATTGGTATGGCGCCCTTGAGGCTGCCCGATACGACGTAGTTACTATAGTTCAAAGTCTGAAGGCGTGCAAGTCTTCATCCCAAGCTACATCCGCCCTCGCCTGAATTGACGGGGTTAAGAGCGCTAAACGCTTCCTTTAAGGATAGCAACACGTCCAGCGACATACCTTGGGGTTGCGAGGCAAATTTACGGCTCCGTTGGAATTGACACGGGCGTTGCGATAAGCGAAAATGGGGCGGCTTTCCGCTTGAACTCTTCAGGAGAGGGGGATGAGCTTACTTGGATTGGATGTAGGCACTACGGGTACCAAGGGGGTCGCTTTTGACCTGGATGGAAGCCCAATTGCGTCCGCCTATCGGGAATATCCGCTGCTTTCGCCGCGCCCGGGGTGGCAGGAGCTTGATCCCAACCAGGTTTGGCAATCAGTTCGCGAAGTTCTGACCGAAGTGGCGGGTAAGACCAAACGGGACCCCATCCGCGCCATGGCCGTCTCGGCCCAGGGCGAGGCCTGCCATCCGGTAGACCGGTCCGGCGTCTGCCTTCATAACAGCGTGGTGACATTTGACGCGCGCACCGCGGACCTGCCGGCGTGGTGGCTGGAACGGATGGACCGATTCGAACTAGCCCAGATTTCCGGCATGCCGTTGCACGGCATGTACACGCTGAACAAAATCCTTTGGTTCAAGCAGCAGCGTCCGGACATCTTCCAGAAAGTGTGGAAGTTTCTGTGCTACGAAGATTTCGTGCACCAGCGGCTCGGTCTCGATCCGGTAATGAGCCACAGCTTGGCGGCGCGGACCATGGCCCTGGACGTGCGCGCCGGAAAGTGGTCCGGCAAACTTCTCGGTTTGGCGGGAATTGACGAAAAGATTCTGCCCAAGACCGCTCCGGCGGGAAACGTGGTGGGAATAATCCCCGATGTTACCGCGGCCGACTTGGGATTACCGAAGGGTGTTGTCGTTTCGACCGGCGGTCATGATCAACCGGCGGGCGCGCTGGGTGCGGGTATACTTGAGAGCGGCGAGGCCATGTACGCCACCGGCACGGTCGAGTGTATCTGCCCCATCTTCGAGCAGTTCGCAGTCACAAAGGAGACCGTGGACAGCAATCTCTGCTGTTACCCGAGTTGTGTTTCGGGACTGTTTGCCTCGATTGCATTCAACTTTACCGGTGGCTCCTTGCTTCGCTGGTATCGCGATACCTTCGCGCAGGCCGAGTTACAGCAGGCGGCCGCTACCGGCCGCGACGTCTATGATCTGATCTGTGAGTCGGTATCTCTGGAACCGGAGAACGTGATCCTCCTTCCGCATTTCACGGTGACGGGCACGCCCCATTTTGACACGTCGAGCCGGGGGGCAATACTCGGCTTGACCTTGCACACGCGCCGTGCTGAAATCGTCGCCGCGATCCTTTCGGGGGTGACTTATGAAATGAAACTGAACCTGGAATTGTTACAGTCGGCAGGAGTGACGATTCGGCAATTACGAGCCACCGGCGGTGGCGCCAAGAGCACAGCCTGGGTACAGCGGAAGGCGGATATTATGGGGGTTCCGATGGCCGTGCTGGCGACGACAGAAGCCGCGTCGCTGGGTGTAGCGATGTTAAGCGGGAAGGCGGCCGGGTTAATCTCGGATTTGAAAGAATTTAGTGGACGCGCGGTGAAAGTTGCTCGCGTGTTTGAACCCGATGCCAAACGGCACGAGGCGTTCGAACAACGCTTTGGAATATATCGGGACATCTACCCGGCAATGAAAAGTATTTGTCACAGAATCGCCACGTTAGAGGTATGAGGGTGTGAGTGTCGTGAAAACCAAAAAGCGCTGGGAAGCGATCTATCCCAAAGAGAACCCGTTCAAACTGCCGCAGGCCATCGCGAAAGGTCTGAAAGAGTGCGTTAGATCGCGCGAACATGAACAAGGTAAGGCCGGCGAGCCGGTCAAGTATTTGTGGATTTACATCGGAGACGACGGTTCAGCGCCGCAAGGTGAGACCGGTACTATGTCGGTCGAAGATTGGCTTAATGTGCTGGACGAGTCCGCGACACTCGGTGTGAATACCGTGATCATCGAGGTTCGCTCTGACCTCTCACAGAACCAGGGCATCTGGCGAATTTGCCACTGGGCGCAGGAGACTCACGGCATGAGTGTCGGTCTTCATATTTTCGGGGATAGATTGGCGGAAGATGCCGTTTCGGAAATTCGGCAACTGGACCTCGAGAAGACTCGTGTGTACGTGGACCGTGAATACGAGGACGCGTTCCGCTATCTCGAACCGTTGGGTATTCGACTTCAGGTGGCCGACAGTTCCGACCATACGAAACAGCAACACACCTGCCACCTCCCCGAGAGCATGACCTGCGTGGGCACCGAGGGAGCGCTGTACACGTGCGGCTTGGTGCTGGGAAACGAGAACTACCGGCTCGGCAACGTCTTCGAAGTTCGCTTGGACGACGTCATGAAGGACGAATCCCTCCCCCACATCATCCCGGAAGGGATTGACCGTGATAAGCGCCGTTGCGATGCTTGTCCACCGCTAATGGAAGAGCGGCTCCAGGGCAAGTCCCACTGTCACTGAGTAGCCTTCCCTTTTTGGTCGGCCGTTTATCCTTGCGGTCCTTGTAGTCCTTGGTGTCCTTGCCTGCCGCGGAGGGTAAATAGAGCTCCTTTCGTCGCTTTGGTCCGTTTCGTCCCTTTTGCGCGTGCGCAGACCGCTATGCTAACCTACCGACCCTGAGTAAGCTCGTACTCACCTGCAACGAGCAATCAGCCACCAGCAACGAACCAACAATGAGTGGATTCGCATACAAAAACGGCATCTGGCAATGCGAAGAGATTCCGGTCGAGCGGATTGCAGAGGCCGTCGGTACGCCTTTTTATCTGTATAGCCGGGCGGAGCTGCTCGAGCGGTATCACGCCCTCGACCAAGCGTTCGAGAATATCCCACACTTGGTCTGTTTCGCGCTGAAAGCCAATGGTAATCTTGCGCTGAATCGAATTCTCGCGGAGGCCGGTTGTGGCGCCGAAGTGGTGTCGGGCGGGGAACTGTTCCGCAGTTTGCGGGCGGGATACCAACCCGAGCGCATCGTCTTCGACGGCAACGGCAAGACCGAGGTCGAACTTAGGTATGCGCTCGAATCCGGGATTTACGCCATTAACGTAGATTCGGAAAACGAGTTGCAGCTCCTGAACACAATCGCCGGCGAAATCAACAAGATAGCACGGGTGGGACTTCGGGTGAACCCGGATGTCAACCCGAACACGCATCCCAAGATCGCCACGGGACTGAAGAAGAGCAAGTTCGGCGTGGACTTATGCGCGGCCCTTCGTTGCTACGAGTTTGCACGCGACGCGGAACACTTGGAAGTGGTGGGCATCCACGCGCATATCGGGTCGCAGATAGTCGAGGTGGGCCCGTTTGCCGAGGCGATGGGCAAGCTGATCGAACTCGCGCTCGAATTACAGAGGCGTAATATTACCCTGCAATATATTGATATCGGCGGCGGGCTCGGTATCCAATACAACGCCGAAATACCTCCGTGTTACGCGGAATACATCGGGGCGCTGCGTCCGCATTGGGAGCGGTATCCCGTCACGATCATCGTCGAGCCGGGGCGCTCGCTGGTCGGCGACGTCGGCAATCTGATTACCAAAGTGTTGTACGTGAAGCAAACGCCCGTGAAACGTTTTGTGGTAATTGACGCGGCCATGAATGACCTGTGGCGACCCACGATGTACGACGCCTACCACCAAATCTTGCCCGTGCGCCAGACCAACGGCCACTTTGTGGCGGACGTGGTCGGGGGCGTATGTGAATCCGGCGATTTCATGGCGCGGGACCGCGAAATGGCGACCGTATCTGAAGGGGAACTTTTGGCGATTCAAAGCGCGGGCGCCTATTCGGCCAGCATGAGTTCCGAGTACAACAGCCGCCCCCTGATTCCGGAAGTGTTGGTGACCGGTGATACGTTTCGGCTGGTGCGTCGGCGTCCGACGTACGACGAGATGATGGCGCTCGAAGAATAAGAGCGGTTTCCGGTTTCCCGTTTCCAGTTAACCGGAAACAGGAAACAGGAAACGGATTACAACGTCTTGGGGTAGTTATGGTAAGCTTCGGTGCCGAGGTGCATTGTGGGGAAACTTCACACGACATACGTATGCCAGAGTTGTGGCGCGACCAGCGTGCGCTGGGCCGGCCGTTGCGCCGATTGCGGCGAGTGGAACTCGATTGTCGAAGAGAAGTCGGCCGAAGAAGGCAGCCACAGCCGTCCGACCTTCCAGCACAGCACTGAACCGGTACCCATTACCGGAACCACGGAGGAGCCTTTGCAACGCATTCCGGCCGGGATGGCCGAATGTGACCGGGTGTTGGGCGGGGGAATCGTTCCAGGCTCGTTGGTTTTGCTCGGCGGTGATCCGGGAATCGGTAAGTCCACGCTGATGCTTCAACTCTGTCGCTGTCTGGCGCAACGCGTCGGTTCGGTGCTTTATGTTTCGGGCGAGGAATCTTTCGAGCAGACGCGCTTGCGGGCGCGCCGGTTGGGCGCGTTGTGCGAGCGACTGTTTCTGCTCACTGAAACAGAGGTCGAGGCGATTTGCCGGCAAATCCGGAATGGGCGATATGAGTTGGTCATCATTGATTCCATTCAATCCGTGTATTCCTCGAATTTGCCCAGCGTCCCGGGAAGCGTCGGACAGGTGCGTGAAGCCGCGAACGAATTCCTCCACTTAGCTAAGGGCTGCAACGTCCCGATTTTTCTGGTAGGCCATGTGACCAAAGACGGGGCGATCGCCGGGCCGCGTTTACTGGAACACTTGGTGGATACCGTTCTCTATTTTGAGGGCGAAGGCCGGCAGGCTCTGCGCATTTTGCGCGCGGTGAAAAATCGCTTCGGTTCCACGAACGAGATCGGTGTGTTCGAAATGACCGATGCCGGTCTACGCGAAGTTCCGAATCCGAGCGCCTTGTTCCTGACGGAGCGCCCCAGCGGCGTGAGCGGCTCGGTGGTAATCCCCAGCGTGGAAGGAACCCGCCCGCTCCTTGTGGAAGTTCAGGCGCTGGTCGGCGATCACAATCTTGCCTCGCCTCGCCGGACCGTGACCGGCGTCAATCCTAGCCGCGTGTCGCTCTTACTGGCCGTTCTCGAGAAGCGGGCGGGGTTTCAATTCTCGGATAAGGAGGTGTTCGTGAACGTTGCCGGTGGGGTCCGGCTGGACGAACCGGCCACCGACGTCGCGGTGGCGCTGGCGCTGGTCTCCAGCCTGCTCGAGGTCCCGGTGCCTTCCCAAACCGTGGCCTTCGGTGAAGTGGGTCTGGCCGGCGAGATTCGCGCCGTAGACATGGCGCGGCAGCGGGTGGCCGAAGCTTCCAAATTCGGGTTCACCAAGTGTATTCTGCCCAAGAACTGCGCCGGGGACGTGAACGGCGAGCGAATGGAGGTCCTGCCGGTGTCGCGTCTGTCGCGCGCCATTGATTTCGCCTTGGAGCGATAAGATGAGCAGACCGAAGAGGAAGACCAGCGAGGAAGCGTTGCGTGATGCGTTGACGATGATTTCGCCGGGCACCAAGTTGCGGGAGGCGATTGCGTCAGTGCTTCAGAGCGGCAACGGCGCTTTGATTTGCCTCGGGGATTCCCGGCGGCTCGACGACATCTCAGAAGGAGGCGTCGAAGTGAACGCGCCCTTGACGCCTCAGTTGCTCTACGAACTCACCAAGATGGACGGCGCGATTATTGTTACCGGAGACGCCAGCCGCATCCTGGCCGCGAATCGTTTTCTAAAACCCGATGCCGGTATTCCCTCGAAGGAGACGGGCACGCGGCATCGCGCCGCGGAGCGCACCGCGCGGCAGGCCAAGTGTATGGTCATCACGATTTCCGAAGAGCGCGCCCGCGTGACCCTCTATGTGAACGAACTCAAGCACCAGTTGGACAGCCTTCCGACGCTGCTCAACAAGGCCACGCAAGCAATTCAAGCGCTTGAAAAATATACCAACGTGCTCAAGCAAAGTATGCAGGAGTTGAGTGCGCGTGAGTTTCAGGACATGGTCACTATTTTTGACGTGTGCCAGGCCATACAGCGTTGTGAAATGGTGGTGCGCATCGCCCGCGAGATTGACCCCTACCTGCTCGAGCTCGGCGTGGAAGGTCGTCTCATTAACCTGCAGTTGCAGGAACTGATTCTTCCCGTCGAGGAAGCGCAACTGGTGATCAAGGACTACTACCGGGCAAAACCCGGCACCACCTACGAGCAAGTTCTAGAAAAGATTCGTGGATTCTCTCAGCAGGAACTGCTTGACCTAAGCGACATCAGCCAAGCCCTCGGCTACGGGCCCAATCCGCGAAGCGTGGACACGTATCTCACACCGCGAGGTTATCGTATCCTGACGCTCACGCAGCGATTGACACCGCAGGTGATCGAGAATCTGATTGCGCGGTTCGATTCGCTGCAAGCCATCATGCGCGCCTCGAAAGATGAACTTCAGGACGTGGACGGCGTGGGCGACGTGCTGGCCGAACGCGTGCGCAGCAGCCTTAATCTCTTGAGAAGCCAAGTGGTGATGGACCGCGGGGCGCGGTGAATGCCGCATATCGTGAATTGCGAGGTCTTGACACACCGCGAATTGGCGCCCGGCCAATTTCGTGTCGCGCTCCAGGGTCCTGCGATCGCAAGCGAGGCTAAGGCCGGGCAGTTCGGTATGATCGAAGTGGCCCGTGGCTACTATCCGTTTTTGAGACGGCCTATGTGCTTTGAGCGCATCCTCGCCGACGCTTTTACGGTCCTTTATAAGCTCGAAGGCGAAGGTACGCGCTTGCTGAGCGCGTTCCTGCCCGGTCAGATGATTTCCGTGCAAGGCCCGCTCGGTAACGGTTTTCCCATCGAATCGAACTTGACCCGGCACATCATCGTGGCCGGAGGGATTGGCGTGGCCACCTTTCCCGGACTGGCGGAGGCTCTGATCAAAGTCTGTGACACGGCCCCGGAGGTGGTGTTGGCCGCCCGCACGAAGGACTTGCTGTTGTGTGAGCAGGATTTTCGCGAGATGGGCTGCAAAGTGCATCTGGCCACCGATGACGGCTCGGCGGGCGAGAAAGCCTATGCGTCACAGGTGCTCGAGCGCCTCTCCCCCGCTCCCGGTACGCGCGTCTACGCGTGTGGACCAATGATTATGATGCGCGAGACGTCACGGGTGGCCCTCGAAGCTGGCGCGGAGTGTCTGGTTTCGCTGGAAGCGCAAATGGCCTGCGGTGACGGCGTTTGCCTTGGCTGCGTGGTCGAGTCCAAGCATGAATCTGAGGGCGAACGCATGATCCGGGTGTGCTGTGACGGACCGGTTTTTGATGCCCGGATGGTTGACTGGGAAGCCCACAATTTCGCCTATGACCCCTGATCTTTCGATAAACCTCGGCGGCTTGGCCATGAAGAATCCAGTCATGGTTGCCTCGGGTACGTTCGGCTATGGCCAGGAGTACGACCGCTACTTCGATATCTCGAAGCTCGGCGCGGTTTGCACCAAGAGCTTGTCACTAAACGTGCGCGCCGGCAATAAGCCGCCCCGGCTGGTCGAAACGCCCGCGGGGTTGCTGAACGCGATTGGACTGCAGAACGTGGGCATTGATGCCTA
This sequence comes from Candidatus Hydrogenedentota bacterium, assembly GCA_016209895.1. Lineage (GTDB taxonomy): Bacteria > Hydrogenedentota > Hydrogenedentia > Hydrogenedentales > SLHB01 > JACQVH01. Next base: position 13,921 of record JACQVH010000294.1, read on the forward strand.
TCTTCGTGAAAAGGCGCCGTATCTGCGCAAGAAGGGCGTAACCATTGTCGCGAACATCTACGGCCATGCGCCGGATGAATACGTGGAACTGGCCCGGCGGCTCGAGGCCGAGGGCGCAGCGGATGCCATCGAAGCAAACTTGTCCTGCCCGAATGTTCACAACGCGAAATTGGCTACAGGTCCCAGCATGGTATCGCAAGTGCCGGAGCAAGTCGCCGAGTACACCACGTCCATTCGCAGCGCCACCAAGCTTCCCCTGTTCATCAAGCTGACCCCCAACGTGGTGAACATTTGCGAACCCGCACTGGCGGCGCAGGAAGGCGGCGCCAATGGAGTGGCCCTGATCAATACTCTGCTCGGTATGGCGATTGATACCGAGACCAGACGTCCTAAGCTGGCCAATATCGTGGGTGGACTCAGCGGTCCGGCTATCCGCCCGGTCGCGGTCAAGATGGTCTGGGACGCTGCGCGCGTGCTGAAGATTCCCATCATCGGTATGGGCGGCATCTGTATCGCGGCGGACGCCATTGAATTCCTGCTGGCGGGCGCCAGCTCAGTCGCGGTCGGCTCGATGTCCTTCCGGCAGCCGGACGCCTCGCTACGCGTAGTAGAAGGCGTCGAGGCCTATCTCCGGCAGCACGGAATCCCGACCGTTTCGGACTTGGTCGGGGCGATTCGGGTATGAGGTCGCGCGTGCCGAGATCAGTTCAATCCAAAGGAGTCTGAATAAATGTCTTCCGACGAGGTCTTAGATGTGTTCCGCCAATGCGGCGCGCTGCTCGAAGGTCATTTTCTCTATGCCAGTGGACGGCATGGTCGCCAATTTCTACAAGCTGCTCGTGTCCTCCAATATCCCCCCCACGCCGAGTCTCTGTGCGCGGCGATCGCCGAACGCTTTGCCGAAGATGGCGTGGAAGTTGTCGTCGGCCCGGCTACCGGCGGTATCGTGTTGGCCTATGAAACGGCCCGCCACTTAAATGCCCGCGCCGCGTTTACCGAGAAGGACGAGAAGGATGGTATGGCGCTTCGTCGCGGCTTCCTGCTGAAACCCGGCGCCCGCGCGCTCGTGGTCGAAGACGTCACTACGACCGGCGGTTCCGTCAAGAAAAGCATCGCCCACCTCCGACGGCGCGGCGCGCAGATTCTAGGCGTGGGCGTGTTGATTGATCGCAGCGGCGGCGAAGCTCAGTTCGACTGCCGCTTCGAGGCATTGGCCACACTACGTATGGAAAGCTGGCCGCCTCAAGATTGCGCCCTCTGCCGGGCCGGCGTTCCACTCGTGGACCCAGACGAATTGTTGGGCTGACGCCGGCGCACTGCAAGGCTACCCATGGCGGCTAAGAGCAGTAGCGCGAGTGGCCACGCCGTCAAGGACAGACTGGGCGTGTCCAGCGCATTGTATGGATCGGTGCCGAAATTGACCTCGGTGAGGTCTGAAACCCCGTCGCCGTCCGAATCCGTATCGAGAAAATTGGGTATGGTATCTCCATCTACGTCCGCAGTCCCCTCAGTAGCGTCCAGGAGGGTGTCTGCGTCACTGTCGGTATCGAGATAATTGGGAATCCCGTCGCTGTCGGCGTCGCCGGTTCCTTCTATGCTGTCGGGAATGCCGTCGCTGTCCTGGTCGCCGACGGAGAGGAAACCGCGTGCGCGGACCGACCAGCTATTCAACGTCCCCACGTCTACCGAGGCGGTATCCGCCACCGTCAGGGTCCACGTACCGTTGGGGTCTTCGCCCCAGTGAGCGACCGAAGTGAACATCCAATTGCTCAGATTGTCGCCGGAATCAGGCCGCGGTGTTCCAAGTGTAGATACCGTTCCACTCGGCGCGGTCAGCGTAATCTGGAGGTCGCCGCGGAACGGGTGGGTGATGTCCACCGTCACTTCGATATGTTCGATGCTGAAGTTCGAAGCGCCGGACAAGGTTAAGGTGCGCGAGACACCCACGAGGTCATTGTCCGGAATCGCCGTACTTACCGATTCGCTGGCTTCCAAGGGCGTGGCATTCACGGGGACGTTTGTCCAAGTCCCGGCCGTCGTGACCGCCGCCAACGCATCCACACGTCCGAATCCGTAAGAGTGGTTGAAAAGATGGCCCGCGCCATTCGTCTGCCAGTCCGGGTCGGACGGATCGTTCTGTGTGGAAGTTTCGACGAGGATATGCTGCACGTCACGCCAACCCAAGGCAGGATTCTTTTCCAAGATCAAGGCAATAACGCCCGATACGAGCGGGGCTGCCGAAGAAGTGCCGCCAAAAGTGCTGGTATAGTTCGTTCCAGAATACCCCGTGGCCCCGGTCCGGTCCACGGTCGTAATGCCGGCGCCGGTGTAGCTTGACGGCGCGTTTACGAGCATCGCCGCGCCCGGCTCGCTGTAGAACGAGAAAAGCCCGTTTGCCCCGGACGCGCCCACCGCAATGGTGTAGCGGCTCGAGGCGTAGCCGTCAAAGCCGATATTGTCGCTTGCAGTTCGCCCATTCCCGGCCGCGAAGACAAATACAGTGCCGAGTCCGCCCCGGCCGTTCGTGACGGCGTCGTCGAGTGCGGCGGCCGTGAGCGGTCCAAAGGTGTCCACCGTCGCCCCATCGTCCGATGGACCCCAAGAATTGCTACTGATCGAAATACGGTCACCTGGATTCACCGGATCAACCAGATAGCCCAGCCCTTGGGCCTCCTGGGCGCTGGTAATCGGTCCGGCGATCAGTCGCACGCCGATCAGGGAAGCGCCAAAGCCAGCCCCGCTCACACCGACGCTGTTGTTCGTGTCGGCCGCAGCCACACCGCCGACCGCGGTACCATGGAAATCGCCGGCCCCGGGCGAGGCGTCGCTGTCTCCATCATTGATATCGGTATCCACGTCGGTACGCGCATTTCCGGCCAAATCCTCGTGGGCCGCTTCCAAGCCATCGTCCACTATTCCGATGTTGACGCCGGCGCCGGTGACATCGTCCCAGGCCGTCTTGATGTTTACATCATTTCCGGCGATGCCCCCCGCGCTCTGGCCGGTGTTCTCGAGGTGCCATTGGCTCGGGAATAAAGGGTCGTTCGGCGTCATCCGTGGGTGTCTTAGCTGCTTGAAGAAAGGCGTCGCGAACTCGACCGCACCCGACTCGTAGAGTGCATTGGCCGTATTCAGCGCGGCCAACAGACCCTTCGAGTTTGGACGCACGATGTAGGTGTTGGGACTGTAAGAAACTGTTTCGATAAGAGAGACATCATACGCGCTCAGGACTTGCTGAAGGGTCGTTGCCGGCCCCAGTTTCACGGCCAGGGTGTCGGTCAGAATCTGTTGCGCTCTTGCGGGGGCGTCCGGATGCGACGAATCGTAGAGGACCGCGCGCACGGTGAACCCGGCCGCGCGCAGCTTTGCCGCTTGGCCCTCGAGCGCCACCGAATCCGCCGCTGGAACTGGCAGCCGCACAAAATAGGGGACGCTACCCATATTCTCCTTAACCTCTACTTTCGCTCCCGGCAGCACGCCGGTGATGGTCGCGACCTTACCGTTGACACTACCTTCGATCTTCAGGGTGTCCAATGCCAGGAACATTTCCAGCCGAGACGGGCCGTTGTAATAGTAGACGTTTGCGAGTGCTTTGCTCGATTTCTCGGCGCGCTTGGGCGGCGCCGGCGCCGCAGCCTCCGCCAGCAGGGGAAATCCCATGGATAGAAATGAGGAAGATATGAGGACGAGTAACGACACGGAAACACGTGTCACGAGATGACCTCCCGCCAGTTTATAACTTTCGCCAGGTTCCCCAAAGTTAACATTATTATAGTCGAGTGTCCCACAATTGGCAAGGGATTTCAGGATACCGTCCTCGGGTGACACGAAGGAACCCAAAGGACGTCAAGGACATCACGAGGGACGAGGAAGTATATACTGGAGCCGCATTAGTTACCGCTTAATTCTTAGGCCGCCTCCCTTCATCAGTCCCTCCACCTCCTCTTTCGAGCAATAGTTGAAATCGCCGGGAATCGAATGAGCGAGCGCACTGTAGGCCGTGCCGAAATGCAGACCGTATGAGACGTCTTGCTTCAGAAATCCGTAGATGAACCCAGCGCTGAAGGAATCGCCCGCGCCGACGCGGTCCACGATTTCGACCTCGTATCGCGAACCCTCATGAATCTTGCCGTCGTGGTAGGCGATAGCGCTCCACGTATTCCGCCACACACTTATGGATTCCCGCAGCGTAATTGCCACCACTTTGAACTTGAAACGGTCCGCCAATTTCTTAGCCACGATCGCGTAGGTCTGACCGGAGAGCGAAGCGAAAGAATCGTCGTCTACCGACTTGTCTCCTTGGATTCCGAAGACCTTCTTCGTGTCTTCTTCGGTAGAAATCAGGATGTCCACGAATTCCATCATGGGCTCCTGAACTTGTCGCGCTTTCTCCGGGCTCCAAAGCTTGCCGCGATAATTGAGGTCGTAGGAAACGGAGCATCCGGCGTGCTTGGCCGTACGCAGGGCTTCGGCAGTGGCCTCGGCTGCCGAATCGCTCAGGGCGGGCGTGATACCCGAGCAGTGGAAATGTTTCACGCCCGCGAACACGTTCTTCCAATCCACCATCCGCGGGGCGATCTTACTGATCGCGGAGTGGGCCCGATCATACAGCACGGAACTGGGTCGGGGCGCGGCGCCGAATTCCACGAAGTACAGGCCAATGCGGTCTTCCGGCGTCCAGAGCACCGAATCCACGTCCACGCCGTGCTTGCGCGCCTCGTTGGCGATCATTCGCCCGAGCGCATTGTCCGTGAGCCGGGATATCCAGCGTGTGCGCAGCCCCAGCCGGCTGGCCGCAACGGCGACGTTGAGTTCGGCGCCACCGACGCGCGCTTCGAGATTCGTGGTCTGCTCGACCCGTTGAAAACTCGGCGGCGCCAGCCGCACCATCGCTTCTCCGAAAGTTACCAAATCAACCATCATTTTCCCTCCTGTGTCTTCCCTCCCATTCCAGCATGACTATACCCAATATCAGAATAATCCCGGCCGCCGCGAGCAAGCGCGGCGGCATGCCGTATTGCATCAACTGTTTCTCGTCGAACCAGCGCAGCATTGGCGCCGGTAGCCGCTCATTGACTGCGAGTATAGAAGTCGCATTGACTATGAAGTGCGCGATCATCCCGGTGAATAGCGAATCGGAGCGCCAGACGAGGTACGTCAGAAACACGCCCAAAAGTCCCGTGATCAGCATCCGGTGCAAGCTGATGTGGAACACTCCGAACAGAGCGCCTACGGCGATCCAAGTTGTCCAAGGCGGCAGAATCTGTCTGACCCCGGACAGTATCGCGCCTCGGAACAGCGTTTCCTCGCAAATGGCCGGTGAAAGCGCGGCAACCGCGATCAACACCACGATGTTGAGTCCGGCCTGGTCCACTTTCACAATCTGCTCGAGCTGTTTGGCAATTTCGTCCGGTATCGGGAAGACTTGGTTCTGCCATACGCTGAGTTGAAGCGAGAAGATCACCACGGCGAAACCCATCGCGATGGAACATAGCGCTGCGGTCAGAGACGGAATACGTAAGCTCAGCGCGGTAAAGATATCCACCCGCGTATACCAGAAGAATAAGATGACCGGTAGAAAGATGAGTAGCCATTCCGTGATCAATAGACCCACATGCGGAGAACGCGACTGAGCATAGGTACCCGCGTAAAACACCAAGATCAGGCTGGCCGCAAACAGGGTTAGTACCATTCCCGGAGTTGGCAAGCGGCGTCGCACAAATTCGCCCCGCCGCAGTGTCAGCGGCAGCCCGCGTTCCTGGGACAGAATGACTTCCTCCCTCTGGAATACCCACACCGCCGCCGCCAGCGCCAGGAGGGCGTAGACGGTCGTGCTGACCAACACCGCCAAAATTCCCTGTGCCGTCGCCTGACCGATGAGCAGATCCTTGAACAGGAGCGATACGTTCATGACGGGTACCAACTGTGTGGCCGTCGTCAACGTCGTGCCGGGAATAGCGGCGAGTATGGCCGGAAACATCAAAAGTGTAAAGAATGGCGTCATAAAATTTTGCGCTTCTTTGAAGCTGCGCGCGAATACGGCGATGGACATCATGATCGCCGAAATGAAGAATGCCAATGGTGTCAACACGACCAGAATCGTGGCAACGACATGGGGCGGAAGATCGATCTCGAACTGGCCGATCTGATTCTTCAATTGACCCAATTGAAACGCAAAGGTCAGCACCATACTCCCCAGATTCAGCAGGCCGGTCAGCAGGGAGAGGCAGAGCACCGTCAGAAACTTGCCGGTGACGATCTCATGCTTAGTTGCCGGCGTGGATAACAACGTCTCGAAGGTGCCGCGTTCCTTCTCCCCCGCCGTCAAATCAATCGCGGGATAGAAGGCCCCCAGGCCCAGCATTATGACCATGATGACGCCCAAGATCATTCCCAACACCGTACCAGTGGCCTTGGCGGACGACGCGACGTTTTTTCGCTCGACCTTGAGCGGCTGCACGTAGTCGGATTTCAGACCGACTCCGGCCAATCGCGCCTGCAGCAACGTCTCTTGTTCCTTCTTTAGTCCCTCGGCGATCCGGGTAGCCGCCTCTTGAGATTCTACGTCCGTCGCGTCGTAACGCACCTCGATTGGAACACTTTCGCCGGATGCCAGACGCGACTCCAGATTACCTTCTGACACTACGACGGCTTCCAGTTTTCCTTGGCGCAAATTGCTTTCCGCGTCGTCAAATTTCTGGACGCTAATCTGGGGTATTCGCTTCAACCATTCCTTCAGAGTGGGGTCGGCATCGCGAGGGATACCCACCTGGAACACTGCTTTTTCAATACGGGTACGCTGGATCACGGCGGCCTGCGAGCCAAAGATAAACAGCACCGGATAAAGTACGATCGGCACCCCCACCATCAATATAAGCGTCCGCTTGTCGCGCAGAAGGTCAACCAATTCTTTCCGGAGAATCGTCGTCACTACCCGAAGGTTCATTTTGTTGCGTCTTCTTTGCGGTCTACCAACGCAAGGAATGCTCCTTGCAAGCTCGCCGCGCTGGTCGCAGCGATCAATTCCTCCTGAGTGCCTTGGGCTAGAAGACGACCCCGGTGGATCAATGCAATCCGGTCACAGAGCAGTTCCGCTTCCGTCATATAATGGGTCGAGTAAATGATGCTGCGCCCACGATTACGCGCGTCGAGGATGAAATCGAGGATGGTCCGGCTGGTAAGAATGTCGAGTCCAAGGGTTGGCTCGTCCAAGATTAGCACTGGCGGATCGTGCAGGAGCACGCGCGAGATCGAGACCTTTTGTGTCTGTCCCGTGGACAGTGTTTCGCAACGGCGATCAATGAAGTCACTCATATCCAGCAACCGCACCTGTTGCCCCGTTCGGCGGGCGATATCGGCATCGGACATGCCGTGCAGCCGCCCAAAATACCGGAGAACTTCGCGCCCGGTCAGGCGTCCGTAGAGCTTCGTGTTGCCGGAAAGGAACCCCACCTGCCGGCGAATGCGGTCCGGCGCTTGGTCCGCGCGAAGGCCATCAATCCAACAATAACCGGAGGTCGGCGTGATAATCGTGGCTAACATGCGCAATAGCGTGGTCTTACCTGCCCCGTTGGGTCCGAGAAGTCCGAATATCTCGCCGGGAGACACGGAAAATGTGGCATCCTGGACCGCCGTGACGGTATTGCCTCGGCCCATGTAAAATATTTTGGAGAGTTGTTCCGCGCGGATCATACGGCCTCTGACATTGGCACGCGCACCGCGGCCCTGTCAAGCAACTCGCGCTCGAACAAAGCTCCATAGGTCCGATGCCAACCGAGAATTCCGGTTTCCGTCGGCCGGCTTGTTTACCCCTAGCCTTCAGAGGTACATTCTGTCCATAGGGAAAAGGCACTACCCCATGCGCAAGCGGTCTACACCTTCGACATCCGTCAAAGAACGGGTCCACACGATCGGCATTCTTACGTCCGGGGGAGATTGTCCCGGACTCAACGCCGTGATTCGCGCGGTCACGCGTGGCGTGGCGCGCGAAGGTGTCGAGGTGTTCGGTATTCTCGAGGGCTTCAAGGGAATGGTCGAGAACCGGTATATCCGTTTGACGCCGAGCGAGACCAGCGGCCTCCTTACCGTGGGGGGCACCATACTGCGCACCAGCCGGATCAAACCCAACAAGTTTCCCACCCCGAATGGGGGGGTGCGCGACATGACCGGTGCCGCGGTCGAGACCTATCGGCGGCTGAATCTCGATTGCCTGGTCTGTCTCGGCGGCGGCGGCACGCAGAAAAGCGCCTACCATTTGATGAAGGAAGGGCGCCTGAACGTCATCACGTTGCCGAAGACGATTGATAACGACGTTTACGGCACCGATGTATGCTTCGGTTTTGATACCGGCATGAGTATCGCTGCCGAGGCGATTGATCGGCTCCATACGACGGCCTCCAGCCATCACCGCGTGATGCTCGTGGACGTCATGGGAAACAAGGCCGGCTGGCTGGCGTTGGCCGCGGGCGTGGCCAGCGGCGCGGACGTGATCCTGATTCCGGAGATTCCCTATTCGCTCGATGTCGTGGCCCAGTCGTTGCTCGACCGGATGCGCCACGGCAAGATGTTCAGCATCGTGGCCGTGGCCGAGGGCGCGCGACCGCGGTCCAACGCGCGTCGTTCCCAGAAAGATGGACGGAGCCAGGGCACCGGCAAGGGAACCACTGCCGCGGGCGGACTCGCGCTCACGAAGGAACCCCTCAGCGTGATTTTGGCGGCCCATCTGGAGAAAGTGACCGGACTCGAAACCCGCGTCACTTCCCTCGGACATTTGCAGCGCGGCGGCATCCCTACGCCCACGGACCGAATTTTGTGCACGGCCTTTGGCACGAAGGCCGCCGAACTCATCCTTACCCGACAGTTCGGCAACATGGTGGCCAAACGCGGCGAAGAATTCGTCGCGGTACCGCTGAAAGACGTAGTCGGAAAGAAGCGATTGGTACCCTTGGATCACCCGCTCATCAAAGCCGCCCGCGCCACCGGCGTCTGCCTCGGCGACGTCTGGGAAAGCACGTGATCGGTTGGCACCAAGGCGATGTGAATGGGTAAGGCGATTGCATTGGTCACGGGTGCCAGTCGCGGGATCGGACGCGGCATCGCGCTATGTCTCGCAGAACATGGCTACGACATCGCCGCGGTGGCCACCAGCGCCGACCCTAACAACCCAGAGAAGGGTTTGTACGAGGTCAAGGCCCGTGTCGAAGAACGCGGCCAGCGTTGCCTGCCGATCGCGGGCGACATCTCGCAACGCGCTGACCATGCCAAAATCATACAAGCGGCCTTGGACGAATACGGTTCCGTTGATGTCCTGGTCAACAACGCGGGCGTGGCCCCGAAACAGCGTCTCGATATCTTGGAAACGACCGAAGAAAGTTACGACCGTGTGCTGGGCATCAATCTGCGCGGGCCGTTCTTCCTGACCCAGGCCGTCGCCAATCAGATGATCAAGCAAGCGCAAGCGGGTGTTCGATTTCGACCCGTTATCGTATTCATTACCAGCATTTCGGCCGATACGGCCAGTCCCAATCGCGCCGAGTACTGCATCAGCAAGGCCGGCCTCAGCATGGTCGCCCAGAACTTCGCCGTCCGCCTGGCGCCGCACGGTATCAACGTCTACGAAATTCGCCCCGGCATCATCGCCACCGACATGACCGCCGCCGTCAAGGAAAAATACGACAAACTCATCGCCGAAGGTCTCCTCCTCCAAAACCGCTGGGGCACCCCCGAAGACGTCGGCAAAGCCGTCGCCGCCCTCGCCAAAGGCTACCTCGATTACGCCACCGGCGCGGTCATCGAGGTAGGTGGCGGCTTCGGCGTGAAACGACTGTAAAGTATGCCGGAGACTACGTGATGACACATCCCATTCATCGGGTCGTCGCCTTCCAGATTGTGGGACCCTACACGTTACGCGTGGAATTTGACGATCACTCTGTGCAGCTAATTGATTTTCAGCCTGTTCTGGCAGGAGAACTGTACGGTCCGTTGCGCGAGTTATCCCTGTTCAACCAGGTGCAGATCGACCCGGAGGTTCACACTCTAGTATGGCCCAGTGGCGCCGATTTTGACCCGGAGACGCTACACGACTGGCCTCGCTACGCGGAACCGATGCAGGCCATGGCGCGGCGCTGGGCGCTTACCACAAGATAGGGTCGTTTCTGCTCCTTCAGTGGTACGAGGATTAGTTTTGTGGAGGATGTGGCGATGTGCAGCAATCTCTTGCGTCGAGTCTTCGCCGTTGGGGCGATTTTGCCAATCGTGGCAGCAAGTTCCGGGTGCCCTGCGGTGGGCCATAACTCCGTTGACATCCCGGAATTCAGGCTGCATGGGCAAATTGTGGATACAGAAGGCAGCCCTGTATCGGGCCAAAGTGTCAAGATTATTGTGCCAACCGCTTATTACTTCGACGACGAAGCAAAGGCGGTAGCTCTTCGTATACCACCGGAAAGCGTAGGACTTCGTCCGCTCTCCGATCCTAGCTTGGAAATCAGCCTGACGTCCGACGAGCATGGGGAATTCGAACACGTGTTTCCGGCACACATGAGATGGGTTGGGTTTGGTCTCATCTTGCCAATCCCGCTTCGGATTGGAGGGGGTGAAGGCAAGGTACGACACATTTATCTCATAACTTGTGGCCATACCACCGAGCGGAAAGTGTATTGGCTTTGGAACCGGGGAGCATCAGTACGTCTTCGCCGCGTTGGCCCCGGCATGAAGGATGTACATGGGTTGCGTTCCGTAAATGGCCAGAAGGAAGCCTCCGTGATCGCGAAACGGGACGGTGACCGCGTTGACGTGGAGGTCAAGCTGGTCCAAGGTTTCTCGGAATAGTCTGGACTAATCGTCCAGTGCCGCGGGGCTCTTGCCCACGTAGAGCGCCGAAGTTGACTCGATTATTTCCGCCATCAGATGCCGGCAGCCCGCTACCCGGACGGTAGCGTTTCCGTAACGACGATCGTACGCTTCCCGCACCCCGGGGCACACCAGATAGTTGCGTCCCTTGGGGTACGAACCGCGAAAAAGAATCAAGGACTCCGGATTGAACCGGTCAGCATTAACCTTGCATTCGATGGTGTGCACGTTCGGGCCGCGACATAGTACGAAATCCACCTCTCGACCCGATTTGTTGCGCCAGTAGTGGAGTCCGTCGCCGTCCACCGCCGCCCGCAGCACATCCAGCACTAAATGCTCCCAAAGCAGACCGCGCTCTTCGTCCCGAATGCTGTCCGCTCCGCGAACGAAGGTGACAAAGCCGGTGTCAAATCCGTAAACCTTCGGACGCCGAAGCACTTCCCGCCGACCACCGCCGTGGAATGGCGCCAGCGCGTATAACGCGCACGCCACGTTCATCGCTTCCAGGTGCGCTTTCACCGTGTGACGGCTGAGATCGCATTCCTGCGCGAGCGCGGTGTAATCCACCAGCCCGCCGCTCTGCCGCAGTATCAGTCGCAAAAGATTCAGGAAGCCCGTCCGTTCCCGGATGCCGAACAATTCCTGAATATCCCGCGCGTAGAAGCTGTCCATCCACTCGGCGAACAAGTTCGCGTCTTTCACCGGACTCAGCAATGCTTCCGGCAGACCCCCATGAAGGAGCCGACGATCCAAATCGCGTACCCCGAAAGCCGCTTCCGACTCGGTCCACAGCACGGGAGTCAACGTCAGCGACACCTTGCGACCCGACAAAGTGTCCCGAAATTTGCGCGTGGCCGACAAGGTCGAAGACCACGTGGCCAAGATACGCAAGCCCGGAAAAGCATCTGACGCGATCTTGAGTGTCCGACTCGGGTCAGGAAGCCGATGTACTTCGTCCAAGACGACGACCGCCTTCGGAGATAGTGACTGGTAGAAAAACTCCGGGTCGTCGAGGCGGCTCACTACTGAGGGCAGATCACAATTCATGTACACCGCCTCTGGAAGCATTCGCGCGAGCGTGGTCTTGCCGACGCGCCTTACCCCCGCCAACCACACAATCGAGCGCTTCTCCCATGCCGCATGAATCCGGCGTATCCAATAGGGACGTTCAATCATGAAAGTACACTTACCATTTAGACGGCCATTTGTCAAGTACATTATACAAATCGGCTTGGGCGATCCTCCCAGGATCAAATACGAACACCCGGCTGCTTTCTGGCCCCACGGAGTTTTGATGCCCGAAAGCAGAGACCCTGAACCCGAGACCCAAGAGGCGGTACAACGAGAGGGCTATCGTACCGGGAGGGACTTTCCACGGCGGATTGAAGAGCGTCCACAAAGTCCACTCGGTCAGCGGCAAGTACGAAGCTTCCGTGACCGCCGCATCGGACGCTGACCACGTTGACTTGTAACTCAAGTTGATTCAGGATTCTCGGAGTATGCGAGATAATTACTGGCCGCGATGGGCTTCGTATACAAGTGAGTGAAGCAAAGCGGCCCAACAAAAGGATCAACCTGACCGGTATTCCGCTGCGCTTCATACCAGCGGGTTATCCTCACCGTTAAGCTAAGATGAAATGATGAGAAGAGTACTGGCTGTAGCTAACGCGATTCTGTCGGCAGGCGTGCTGGTGCCGACTGTCATCATTACGCACGCGTATATTGTGCGACCACGCCAAGTCACAGGACTGGCCGACGCGATACACGTGCTCTTGCCGCTTGTTCCACCACTTGTGGCCCTCTGCCTTGGTGTTCTTCTATGGCGGGTCAAGCGATGTGGTCCGATCATGAGTGGACTCGTCGTCGGCGCATTCGTAGCCTCGGTCGCGTACCTAGCCCTTCAGGCCTACGTACTCTGCACACAGTTCACGCTCATTACTCACGATGGGACGGCACATTGGGGCATGCTCCAATTGCCAGTTGTCTGGATTTTCTTGCCGGCCCTGCTCGCCGGCCTCTTCGTTGGCACAGTCATCGGATGGATCATAAAGAGAAAACCCAGAGAAAACCCCAGGACGCTGCCCGGATTTTGAGAACCCGAACTGGAATTCGGGGCTACATATTTTCCACGTGTCTTCGCACTGCCACTGCCGAAACCCGGATTCTCGCAAAATGAACCAGGACTTCGCCCAAATAATAGGCGACTCCGAATCGATCCCGGTGCATCATTTCTACGCAATCAAATTTCTTCGCCTTCTTCGTCATGGAAAACTGCCTCCTGTAGATACTGTGGCCACCGCCATATGCAGTGCGTCGGCGTACACGCGTATTGGTCGCCGTTGCATCGTCCGCTCCCAATCTCCCCGGTTTACGACCGGATTATGACTCTCGGTAGAACGATTCGAAAACGACCCGAATCGCCGAATGAAGCGAATGACGGGTGATTAGATGTGCGAACGATCGGTGTTTATCCGTGGCATCCGAGGAACCCGCGTTCTATTCATGGGCGGGCCACACCGCCATCGTCTTGAAAAGATACCGAACTACGGCTAAAATCACTTCTTTCCCGGTCTTTATCTATCCAACTGCATTATCCTTACATCATTGGAGGTTTGTGTGGAAAAAGTTGTCAGTCTCTGCAAGCGCCGCGGGTTTATTTTCCAGTCAAGCGAAATTTATGGCGGCGTGAACGGTTGCTGGGATTTCGGGCCGCTGGGCGTCGAGCTCAAACGCAATCTCAAGAATGACTGGTGGTACGTAAACGTCTTGCAGCGCGACGACATGGTCGGGCTGGATGCCAGCATTATCATGCACCCGCAGGTCTGGGTGGCCAGCGGACACGTCGAACAGTTCCATGACATGCTGGTGGACTGCAAGTCATGCAAGCACCGGTTCCGCCAGGACCACTTGGACGGCAGCCGCTGCCCGGATTGCGGCGGCGAACTGACCGAGCCCAAGGCCTTCAACAGCATGTTGCGCACGCGCCTCGGGGTCAGCGACGATACGGCCACGGATACGTATTTGCGGCCTGAGACCTGCCAGTCCATCTTCGTGGACTTCAAGGATATCTACGCGACTTCGCGGATGAAAATCCCGTTCGGAATTGCACAGATCGGCAAGAGCTTCCGCAACGAAGTGAACCCACGCAATTTCATTTTCCGGAGCCGGGAGTTCGAGCAGATGGAAATCGAGTTCTTCTGCAAAGAGCCGGAAGAAGCCAAGTGGTTCGAGCATTGGCTCGAGTGCATCTGGACTTGGTACACGGACGTCGGTCTGAACCCGAAGAAAATCCGTTGGTTTGAACATCCGAAGGAAGCCCTCGCTCACTATTCCAAACGCACAACGGACCTGGAATACGAATTTCCTTTCGGCTGGGGCGAGTTGCAGGGTCTGGCCAACCGCGGCACATTTGATCTCACGCAACATGCCCAGCATTCGGGAAAAGACTTGTCCTTCTTCGATCCCGACAGCAAGGAGCGGTTCGTGCCATCGGTCATCGAGCCTTCGGCCGGCGTAGACCGTACCTGTCTCGCGATCTTATGCGATGCTTACGAGGAGGACGTTATTGACGAAGAGCCGCGCGTAGTCATGCGCTTTCATCCGCGAATTGCACCGATCAAGGCGGGCGTCTTTCCGCTGGTGAAAAAGGACGGTCTCGCGGACATTGCTCGGGACCTCGAGCGCAAACTTCGCAGGAAATTCGCCACGTTCTACGATCAGGGCGGCGCGATCGGACGGCGGTACCGTCGCATGGACGAAATCGGGACCCCGTTCTGTATCACGGTGGACTACGAAACCAAGGAGAACAGCACGGTCACCATCCGCGAGCGCGATACGACAAAGCAGGAGCGGCTGCCAATGGACGAGGTCGGGGCATACCTGGAGAAGCGATGCACTTCCGAACGGAATTGAGTGAGGCGAACGCTGTGTGAGGGTTGATTACGATCAGGTTGCCCCGAGGTACGACCAGTACCGGCGCGGCGGAGGACCTTACTTGAGCGTGGTGACGCGGTTGGCCGAAGCGTGTGCCGCGCAGCGCGTACTCGAGTTGGGTGCGGGCACCGGGAGTAATTCCCGTTACTTCCTTGAAGTGCATCCTTGCTTGTTCATCGGCCTCGACCTATCGGCCAAGATGCTCGCGCAGGCATGTGCAAAACCGATTAATGCGCACTGGACTCAAGCCTGCGCCACCCAACTCCCGTTAAGGAGTCGTAGCATGGATTTTGTATTTGGTTGCTACGTGCTGCATCACGTCCAGCGCTTGGACGATGTCTTTCACGAGTGTGCCCGCGTCCTGGACCATGGCGGCGTGGCCTTTGTAACCAGTCCGCCGGATTTCATCCGGCGGCATCCCATGAACCAATACTTTCCCAGTTTTGCCCGCGTGGATGGAGCGCGATTTCGAAGCTTCGAGGAGATCGCGTCGAATTTGAAGCGCGCCGGATTCGACGACATCGGTTCGGAGCGCGTTTACGCCGAACCGGTACCGATTGACCAATCTTATGCCGAAAAGGTCGCAAACAAGTTCATTTCTACGTACGACTTGATCCCGCCGGAGGAGTTCGAACAAGGATTACGCCGCCTCCGCGCCGACCTAGATACCCACGGCCGACTGGACACCGATATGGTCTGGGAATCGCTCGTGGTCTGGGGGTTTCGATGAAGCCGCGTCGCGGCAAGGACCAGCGCAAGCAGCTATCGCAGCGGGACTGGCATGCGCTCGAGGATGATCCCTTTCAAGCGCGAGGTTCCAAGCCGTATGCCGAAGGAAAGGCGCGCGCGCTGGCATCAACGCTACCGCTGATGGACTGGAGCCTTACGCCGCCCAACGGCGTCGTCGTGTCGCACGTCGGCGCGTGGGCGTTCGTTTACATCGAAGGACAAGAGTTCCAGTGTGTCATTGACGAACGCATGGGCGACGACGTGGCGACGCTGGTGGCCCCCGGAGACCTAGTCCGTGTCGAGTTCGAAAACGACCAATGGATTGTCCGGGCCGTGGCGCCGCGCCGGTCCAAGCTCAGCCGATTAGCGTTGCGGCACGCCCGCGTGTCCGAACAGGTAATCGCGGC
This sequence comes from Candidatus Hydrogenedentota bacterium, assembly GCA_016209895.1. Taxonomy (GTDB): domain Bacteria; phylum Hydrogenedentota; class Hydrogenedentia; order Hydrogenedentales; family SLHB01; genus JACQVH01. The sequence goes on from JACQVH010000294.1 coordinate 29,838, forward strand.
CAACATAGACTTGCTCGTCGTGATCGCCTCGGTCGTACAGCCGCGGTTCAAACCCGGACTGGTGGACCGCTATCTGATTACCGCCGAGGTCGGCGGGGTTCAACCGATGCTCTGCGTCAACAAGATGGACCTCGTCGAAACTGAACCGGAAGAGATATCGGCGTATCGCAGCTTGGCTTTACCGGTAGTCGCCACCAGTTGCCGTACTGGCGCGGGGCTCGATGAACTGCGGCGGCAACTCGAAGGCAAAATAAGCGTCTTAGCGGGACACAGCGGCGTCGGGAAATCCACGATCATTCGATCACTGTGCCCCGAATTGGAAATCCCTGTCGCCGAGATCAGCGCGTCCACACAGAAAGGGCGGCACACCACGACACGCGGCTATTTGCACGTGTTGCCCGGCGACATTCGGATCATTGATACACCGGGCACGCGCGAACTCGGTCTCACCGGCATTTCGCGCGAAGAGGTGAAACTCTACTTCCCAGAAATCGTGGCCCGGGCCACCGAGTGCCGCTTCCGCGACTGTACCCATACTCACGAGCCCAACTGCGCCGTCCGCGCGGCCGTCGAATCCAGCCAAATCCCCAAACTCCGATACGATTCGTATCTACGCATTCGAGAAAGTCTGTAAATGCGGTCCCGGGTTTCCGATTTCCGGTTTCCAGTTTTCATCCTTCATCCTTCACACTTCAGCCTTTCACGGCGCCAAGTTGGATGCCGCGCACGAGGTGCCGCTGCATCACGACGAAGAGGACGATCAGCGGCACGATATTCATGACCGACGCGGCCATGATGAGATTAGTTTGACGACCGTAGATGGAGTCGAAATAGAGCATGCCGATGGGCAGCGTCCGCAGGTGCTCGCTCTTGATCAACACCAACGGCCAGAAGAAACTTCCGTAGTTACCCATGAACGTAAAGATCGATAGGACGATCAGTCCTGGGCGCGCCAACGGCAGGATGATATCCCAGTAGATGCGCCAATGCGACGCGCCGTCCATCGTCGCGGCCTCGTCCAGCGACGGCGAGATAGTCAGCATGAATTGCCGCAAAAGAAACGTGCCGAAGGCGCTGAACGAAGCCGGCACGATTAGACCGAGATACGAGTCGAGCAGATGTAACTGCACCATCAGCGTGTAATTCGGAATCATCGTGACCACGCCCGGCACCATCATCGTGGCGAGATAGAGCTTGAACACCGCATCGCGTCCGGGCCAGCACATCCGCGCGAACGCGTATGCGGCCAGCGAACTCGTAAAACACGTCAGCAACGTGACCCACGCCGCTACGAACACGCTGTTGAAGTAGTATTTCTTGAAGGAGATGTCTTTGGAGTTGAGCACGTCCGTGTAATTTTCCGGATGCCACTCGCTCGGCAGCGGGTTGGTTTGCCGGATTTCGGAAAGCGGCTTGAAACTGGCCAGCACCATCCAGGTAAACGGGAACAGCGTGGTCAGTGCGAAAAGAAACAGGAGGGCATGAGACGTGTAGAAGCGTCCACGTCGGAACCACCACTGGCCTTTTCGAGTATCAGTAATTGACATAGCGGCTCCCGAATCGCCAATTCAACAGCGTAACCGCGAAGATGATGATGAAAAGAATCCACGCGATGGCGGACGCGTAGCCGATTTGAAATTCTTCGAAGGCCTTCACGTAGATGTAGTAAGAAAGCGTGGTGGTGGTTCCGGCGGGTCCGCCCAGGGTCATGACCCGTGCTTGCTCGAAGCCGCCTTGCAGTCCGCCGATGAAACTCATCACCACAATGAAGAAGGTCGTCGGTGCGAGTTGTGGCCAAGTTACATGCCGGAATTTGGAGCAGGCGCCCGCTCCGTCCATCTCCGCCGCTTCATAGAGATCCTGCGGGATATTTGAAATGCCGGCGAGATAGAGAAGCAGATTGCCACCCCCCACCGCCGTCCAAATACCCATGATGATGATCGCGTCGCGCGCCCCCAGGCCGAACTGGTCCGGCGAAAACCCCGCATACTCGACCGCCAAAGCCAAGGGGTTCTGGGTCGAAGTAAGCCACGTGGGTGCTTTGACGGAGGTCAGGCCCGCCCAGTCGAACAGTGTTTCCAGGACTTGGTTAATCGGCCCGAATTCCGGGTTGTAGAGCGCTTTCCAGAGGATGAAGAGCGCGACCCCCGACGTGAAGCTCGGCAGGTAGAAAAGTGTACGATACACAACCACGCCGCGCAGGGGCTGACTCAGAATGACTGCCAGCAATAGGGAGCCTGCGATGGCGACGGGCAGGCCCAACATCAGGTACGCCGTGTTCACGAAGTACCGGTGGAAGTCCGGCGACTGCATCAGCTTGAGAAAGTTGTCCAACCCGACCCATTGGAGCGGCACGGTCTTCATCAGGTTCCAATTGGTGAACGAAGCGGCGAGTGAGAAGACCACCGGCCCAAATGTAAAGATGACGAATCCAAGAAAGTTTGGGAGAAGAAAAGCGCCGGCAATGATCGTGGCGGACAGCCGTCTTCTCAAGGCGCGTCCTCTTCGCGGTCCCACGCGGGACGCGCTCCGCGTTTGACTGCGGCGTAGTATTGCTCTCGCAGTTCCGGGTCCAACCGCAATTGCTCGACGATGGCTTCGTTGATCTTACGAGCGGCATCCCGCATGGCCCGTGTGGCCGGCTTCACGTTGGCCTTGACCATGTCCAACTGCTCGACCAGAATGCGGTCCACGGTCTGACCGTTGACGTAAGCACTTACCTGCATCGGCTCTGCATTCTCGAGCGCGCTTCGCCACACCGCGTTGTAGTCCTCTTCCGGATGTTCAGGGTTATAGAGGAACCCCTCCGTATAGTTGTACTTCTTCACAGGCGCCAGCGCGTCGGCCTGCTCATTAATGAGGTCGTTCCATGGCTGGCTGTGCAGGTATTCCAGGAAGCACAGCGCGCCCTCAATGTTGTGACTCTTCGCGTTTACCAGCGTAGACCGCCCGCCCCCGAAGACGCGCCGGCTCGGACCGCGCGGCAATTCCACCGCACCCAAACGTAGTTTCGAATACGTCTCGTTTCGCAAGAGGCATAGCCACCAGCGACCCCCGATTGCCATCGCCCCGCGGCCCGCGCCGAACAGGTCTATGATCCCGCCGCCCTGCGCGCCCGCACCCCATCCCCCACTCCCGGACATCGCCGCCTCCTCGGTCGGGGTCGGCATTACTTTGTGCTTGTAGATCAGGTCCTGCATAAATTGGACTGCCTGGCATGCTTTTGGCTCATCCAGTACGGACCGCGTACCTTCCGAGGTGTAAATGTTTGCGCCCCATTGCGCCAGCGCCGATTGCCAATCCCAATATCCGATGAATCCGAAACGAACTGGCCGCCCACGACTGTCCCGTTTTGTCAATCTTTGCGCAATCTCGATGAACTCGGTCCATGTCCAGTCATTGGGCGGATACGGTTCACCGGCCTCGTCGAAAATTGCCTTGTTGAACCACATCGCCGGCGCATGCGCGTTATCCGGATGGCCGTATTCGCGCCCATCAAGTGTCACCAACGGACGTAGACAAGGCCACACCGCGCTCGGGTCTACACCCCGTTGCAGCAGGGCTTCGGTGCTGTCCAACGCGATCCCTGAACGCACGAAGGCCGTCAACTGAAACCCGCTGTAGCAATCGAACACGTCCGGACCGACCCCCGCCAGGCATTGCACGATCACTTTCTCCATCGTCGAATTTTGCGGGTCCAGCTTCAGGCGATACTGTGGGTAGAGTTGGTTGAACAGCGCGATCTGCTCTCGCCGCATCGGATTGTCGTCGCTGCACCACACCAGTTCGATGCGGTCATTCTCCGCGACCGGCTGCCACCACCACGCCGCCACCGACAGCGCCGACATCACCAGGAACAAGCTGAGGAATACGTATTTCATGTAATGCGACGACCTTTACCCGGCACGGCCAAAGTGTACCCACGCCTCCCGCCAGAATTCCACCAATTGCCCGATGTCCCGCCCTCCTTATTTCATCCTTCATCCTTCACACTTCATCCTTCATCATTCCGGTCCGACTTGAACCCATCGCCCACATTCTGTTAGCGTTTGATAAGCTGGCCCACGCGCCAGCCGTGGGGGTGTAGCTCAGATGGGAGAGCGCTTCGTTCGCAACGAAGAGGTCGGCGGTTCGATCCCGCTCACCTCCACCAATAAAACATCCGCATGACTCGTACCCTCGCATGATCCGTCTTGTTACCCCTGTTCGGACCCTCGACTGGATTGCCACTGTTGGAAAGGGGCGGGCTGTCGTATAGGCTATTCTTGTCTGATGGGAAGCAATCGGTTGAGGCGGGAGGTCAAGTCATGACAACCGGGCAAATGGAACCGACCAGAGCCATTGATCTCGGACGCGACTTTTTCCACGAGGTGGTGCGCCCGGCGATCGAGGAGGCGTGTCCGGAACTGCTGGCGCAGGCCGCGTGCGGGCGGTTCGGCCTGGGCAGCGAATGCTTGGGGCTGGACGACGCCATCAGTCGCGACCACCACTGGGGTCCCCGTGTGGATATGCTATTTCCCGAAAAACTCATCACCGACGAAATCTACGGCAAGCTGAGAGTGGTCAGCGCCCGATTCCCAACGCACTTTCGCGGTTTTCCTTTGGAAGCCGGCCACGTCGGCGGCCCGGGCATTGCCCCCGAAGGATTGAATAGTTTCCTGCGGCGAAGTGTCGGTCGCACGACCACGCCGGAATCACTGGCCGATTGGTTGGACATCCCCGAAGAAGATATCGTGCACGTTATCAATGGTGAAGTGTGGCACGATGCGCCTGGCGAGTTCACTCGGATACGTGCCGTCTACAGCGACTACTATCCCGAACCCGTCTGGAAACGCCGGATCGCCCACTGGTGCCGCTATGCGAGCGGGATGGGTCTCTACCCCATCCGCCGGGCCGTGCTGCGCGGAAATCTGATGTACGCCTTCACCGCCTTCGGACGTTGCGTGAAACTGACCGTCGAGCTAACGTTTCTCCTCAACCGGACGTACTTCCCGTATGACAAGTGGCTATACCCCATGTTTCGCCGCTTGCCCAAGATCGCCCCGGAAATGGACCCGTTGCTCGAGGAATGTCTTGAGTCGGCTACCACCTGGGAGCGCCGCATAGAATTGCTGGAACGCGCGCACGCGTTGCTGGATACGGCGATGGTCACGGACGGCATCATCAAACGGCACGCGCGCTACGTGGCGTCAACGACCGCCGGGTACCGCCTGCTGGAACACGCTTATCAGGAGCTTATTCAGCAATCGCCGGAAGAAATCAGGACGCACGTGCCCTTATGGGACCAGAGATTCCTGGAAGAATTCCACAGCGGTTTTGTCAACGGCCTGACCCCCGAAGCCTGGGACAAAATGCTGAATCTTCAAACCGGCGTATAGCGCGCCACGGCGGCTCTGTCCCCTGCTGTCATTCCTCGTCCCACGTGCTCCACTTACTGTCATTCTGAGCGCCAGCGAAGAATCTCACACACCAAAGGCCTGGGTACAAGAGGTGCCTCGACGTCGCTCAGCATGAGAGGCGCGGCGGTACATACAGCGAGGCGGGACTTTTCGCCTGCCCATAAACGTTCTGTCCTTGACAACAGATTCGAGGCATTATACTTGAGCGTCAGTCGCCTAAACTTTCTTGCAGTACTTGGCCTGGCGATAGCCGTGCCGATTTCTACGCCGTCGGCGGCAACGCCGCTGACAACGGAATTGGTCGCGAATGGTTTTGACAAGCCGCTCTTTCTTACCGCGCCGCCCGGCGACTGGGAGCGGCTCTTCGTGGTTGAGCAGGTGACCGCGCAAATCCGGACCATCAAGAACGGCACGGTCCTCCCCACTCCGTTCCTCGACATCGATCCCAAAGTCCACGATGGCGGCGGCGAACGCGGTCTGCTCGGTCTCGCTTTTCACCCGAACTACGCGAGCAACGGCTACTTCTACGTCAATTACACTGACAACACCGGCGTGACTACTATCGAACGGTATCAAGTCTCAGCGAATCCCGACGTTGCCGATGCCGGCAGCGGCACGATTCTCCTCCAAATCGCCCAACCGTTCTCGAATCATAACGGGGGGATGCTGGCCTTCGGGCCCAACGACGGCTATTTGTACATTGCCATGGGCGACGGCGGCGGCAGCAACGACCCCGCGGACCGCGCGCAGAACATCAATGACGTCCTGGGCAAGATGTTGCGAATTGACGTGGACAGCGCGTCCCCCTACGCGATTCCGCCGAGCAACCCCTTTGTCGGCGTCCCCGGCGATGACCACATCTGGGCGCTCGGACTTCGCAACCCGTGGCGCTTTTCATTCGACCGACTGACGGGCGACTTCTATCTCGGCGACGTGGGCCAGAACGCCCGCGAAGAGATTGACTTTCAACCGGCAGCCAGTACGGGCGGCGAAAATTATGGCTGGGATATTGCGGAAGGGTTCGCGTGCCTCGGCGGTTCGGGCACGTGCGGCACCAATCCCGGGTTCACTCCCCCGATTCACGACTATAACCACAGCGTCGGCAAGTCGGTCACCGGCGGCTACGTCTATCGCGGGATTGGCATACCGGACTTGCAAGGAACGTACTTCTTCGCGGATTTCGTTTTTTCTAGGATTTGGTCGTTCCGGTATGCGGGCGCATCGCTCACGGAATTCCAGGAACGCACCGCCGAGTTGGACCCGCCCGGACCTGAAACCCTCAGCCTTATTTCCTCGTTCGGAGAAGACGCGCTCGGCGAACTCTACCTCCTGGACTGGGGCGACGGCGAAGTGTTCAAGATAGTCGCCACGGTTCCCGTGGACAACGACGGTGACGGCCTGCCCAACCTCGAAGAAATCCCGAACGGCGCCGATCCAAACGACCCGGACACCGACGGCGACGGCCTCACCGACGGCGAAGAGGTCAACATCTACTCCACGAATCCAGCCGATACCGACACCGACGACGACGGCGTCTCCGACCGATCAGAAATCACCTTCGGCACCGACCCCCTGAACCCACTGGACGTGCCGATGCTGGACGCCTCCTCCCCCATCGCCCTCTTGGCCCTCCTCGTCAGCGTGCTCATCTTAGGTTCTCTATCTGTCAAACCTCGCTCACCACGACTCGGCCAATAGCGCCTGGAGGGCGCACGTCCTCGCGCGCCAGTCGTGGCTCGTCAACCCCAACTGCGATCAAAGGGGGAGAATGTCATATGTGAAAATGCTTTCGCTGCGTGGTTAATCTACTCTCGCCCTGCTATGATCTTTTCCTTGCCAAACGCTGCATCGCATGATATGATAAACTGTACAGTGGTACGCTGAGATATTATACTAGGGGCTAGGTCGACTAGCGCGAAGACCATTCATTTTCACATGAAACGAACGAGCATTTGCTTGTCGGCAACTTCCAAGAAAAGATGTAGAACGCGAGCAGAAAATTCGGAAGATGAATAGTGGAACCCACCTTTAACTTCGACGGATTCTGGACCAATCTCGAACGAATCTATCAAAAGCACGGTCAAGAAGCGTCGTTTAACAAAGAACACGAAAAGCTGCAGCAAGTGCTCCAACTCATTATAGACGATTGTAGCGGACTGTATGAGATTGTCGAACCGATCGAGATAGGTGGTGCCGGAATAATTGTCAAAGTGCGCGATTTGAAGGTTCCCGGACTGGTTCCTGTGTTTCGCGCATTGAAGTTTCCGCGTCCTTTGGTAGGGGTGCTCACTTCGGTCAACCACGAAGCCAAGAATCTGCTCAGCGTTCGTCATCCCCACATAATCCCTGTTCATTTCACAGCGGAAGTCAACGTGGATGGCGAATGTTATTCGTTCTTTGTCATGGACTATATCGAGGGAGCTCAGAATCTAAAGTCTTTCGCAGTCGAGCAACTCAACAGGCTCAAGGCAAAAAAGGCACAGATTGAACACGAGCCAATTGCAGAAGCGCGGCGTGACCTTCTGCTCACCTTAGATCGGGATACAAATATCGCAATTATGTGGTTCTCAAGCGCAGTCTGGGCCGTGGCCTCTGCGGTGGCACATCTTCATGAAAAGAAACTCATGCACTTTGATGTAAAACCGAGCAACATTCTAGTCGACACCGATGGTAAGGCCCTAGTGGCGGATCTAGGCTACGCGAAGTCCTCGCTCGACGACCTAACGGATACAACATTGGTCGGATTTACAGAATTCTATGCTCATCCAGATCTACTCGCTGGCCGGTACAAGAGCAAAGGGGATCCAAGTGGAAATAGATGTGAACGCAACCTTAGGAAGACAGAATTCAAACAAATTTGGGACATTTATGCGTTTGGCAAGACGATTCTTGAGATACTTAATACCTATGAACGTCTTGTCCCGGGACTTCCTTCGATAAGCTATCATCTTCAGTACCTGCACCTTGCCGCCTGTCGAATGTTGGACGGCCTAAACAGGTCCAGACAAGAGCTTCTCACTGACCGTGGTCAACATACAGAAAACATGTTTTACGAAGAATGGTTCGGATTAACCGCCGAGGACTTCCGTCGAGAAGATCTAAAGTATAGTGATTTCGCAGCAATTCAAGCCGACTTAGACAAGCTCTTGGGATATGTTAATCTCGAGTTGGAGGTACCTGAACTATCCTCGGCTTTTCGTGAACGTATCCAAACGGATTTAGCATACCCAGCACCATTCTCAAATCGAGTGAAAATGCTGATTAACCACCCCTGCTTGGTTCGAACAAAATTCATTCCACAACTGGGACTAGTCCCACTCGTGTATCCAACTGCAACGCACGCACGTTTCGAGCACAGTGTCGGCGTATTTTCGTTTGCCTGTGAGTACGTGAAGTCCTTGTGGTATGACGATCAGAATCCTCTTTTTCGGCAGTGGATATCGCTCAATGACGTGAAGGCGTTGCTGGTAGCCTCTCTTGTTCACGACATCGGTCACTTCCCTCTTGCCCATGACCTCGAGCCAGTGGTCGAGGACAAGGAGTCGTTTAGGGATGTTTTTGATCAGATCCGAATAGCTATTTGTCTTCTGGAATCTGATATTCGGGACCAACAAGGCCGATCGCTCAGAACCATCATTGAGAATAACGTTTGGGGATGGGGTGTGACTGTACATCAGGTGATTCAGATTCTCCGCGCGACCAAGACGTTGACGGTAGACATTTTCGATGCATCAGTTCCGGCGAAGGAGAAATTCCTGGCTGGGATACTTAGCGGTAACATCGATGCCGATAAATTGGATTACTTGCTAAGAGATGGCCGGGCCTGCCTGTTGCGATATGGCGAGTCGATCGATATTCCGCGCCTTCTTCGCACCTTGACGACTGCGATAGTGACACGGGAGGACAGTGAGAATCATGGTGAGTCAACGCGGCGGCGAACATTGGAAATAGCGATTTACGAAAAAGGCAAGTCGGCGGCAGAAGCGATAGGATTCGCGAGATACCTTATGTATCAGGCAGTCTATTGGCATCATGCTGTTCGAGGAATTAAGGCAATGCTTTATTATGTAACCGAGCAGATTTTCACACATGATAAACAAGCCAAAGCTTTTCGTACAAAGTTTGAGAGCATCATAGGTATCTTGCCGGACTCAGGAACGCAAGAACGGAGTAAGGCCAAAGCGAAATACGGCATGCACGAAAGAGCATTTGACATCATGATTCAGGATATTCTGGAATTGCTTTATGTATTCACGGACGGTTCTGGGCGTGAAATAATAGAACTGCTCCGGCGCAGGCGAATTTACAAACGTGTGATCACGGTTCACCGTAAACCTTCTGTTCCCGGTGAAGACAGTCGATACGATCGCATACGGAAGCATAGGACTCAGGTCGCAAGCAGATTCCGAGAAGAGGTAGCAAAACAGTTTTTGGAGAAGGCGCGTACCCAGGGCACGACTCTTTCAGGACCGACACGCAAGGATGTTGAAGAGGTGGTCGAATTGCTCAGCCGTGAGCATAGCATTTTGATAGACGTTCCGGATCCGCAATACGGCGGAGCACTCAATCTATGTATTATCCCCGAACTCGAAGGTCTGAAGAGCAATCATGAGGCCAAGATGCACGCCAGCCTCATTATGGAGAAAGTTTGGCGCGAAGTCTACGCAGGACTTATGGAGTCGATTTGTAAGATTCGCGTGTTCTGCCATCCTCAGATTCGCGAGATTGTCAGTAACGTACTCAAGTATGAGGGCCTAAATCAAGCCCTTGATGCCTCACTTCGCGTAACTTAGGAATGTTTCCATGAAGAGCAAAATAAGGCAGAAGACGCTTTTCGTATTTCGACAACCCGAATGTGAATTCGGGGCTAGCGGGTGTGTGAGCGTGCTTCGTTGCAGTGGTGAGAGTCCACTTCAGGCACACGCTTTTCTGCCTGAAGCCGAGTGTTACTGTGTCACTGCGAGGGAGGGTTGAGCGCAGCAGGAGATGAACGACGATTCTGCCGGATAATGAACTCGATTGGGCTCGGTGTCTCGGCAAGCCTGCTACAAGAGGTTAAACCTGGAAGGATATCGATCGCGCCGACAGGTAAGCGCTTGGCGGATCGCAAGCCGCCCTACTTCGGTGAAATTAGGCATGACATCTATGGTTTGAAATTGCCGATTTGGCATTCGGGGCCACGTAGCGCGAGATTTCCGAGAGCACATACCGTAGCCCCGGTCTCCGAATCGAAACCGTTCCGACTCAGGACTCGTACTGCTGAGTTGATCGAAGCCACAACAAGTGTCGAACACGCAAGCTGATCTGACGCCTTCAGCCAGCGACCTGGTGCGCGCGCTCCTCGACCGCTTGGTGCATAACGCTTACAAACTCGAACTGAAAGGAGAATCCATGCGGAAAAAACGTACCCCCTTGAATCCCAAACCCAACTCGCCTACATAATGCGCCGTTCCGCGTCGCTTCGCTCCGACCCGAACCCGTGAACAGTTTCCACCGGAATGACCGATCACTTTCCCTCGGAACAAGCGATCTCTTTCCTTCGGACGAACCGATCTGATTCGCCGGAATACGCACTCGTGCGGGGCAATGCCCACAGCCTACGCGATGGATATGGTCGGTCCGGAGTGGTCAGGAGTGCATGTATCGCGGGATACCCCAAGTGGAATTTTTTGTTCGTGCAGATCAGCGAGGGGTCATGGGCGGTGAATGGTTCGGCGCGAGGCTACGGCCCGGGCACGGGTGCGGCGTACGTAGGCGGCGGTACGATCACTGCCTTCGACTTGTTCCCTACACCCACCGGCAGTCCCGAGTCCGTAGACATTGACTGCAGCTCCGGTATAGATGCCAGCGACGTGCAACTGGTCATCAATGGTGCATTGGGATTAGATGTTAATGGGCTGGTTGCTGACGTTGACGGCAATGGCAATGTAGACGCAGTAGACGTGCAGAAAGTGATCAACGCGGCATTGGGGTTGCCTCTTCAATGAATGAATTCACCGCTGTCCAAATTAGGCCGGGTCTGCGATTACGACCCGCCTGGCACAAAAGGTGTTCCACGAACGATTTCAAATATTTCGTGCCCCAGCTCGACGCCTGAACACCCCACAAGATTCAAATAGGGGCCCTCACCGCCCCCCTGTCCTTGCTGTCCCTGTTGTGCATGCTGTCTTTTGGGTCCCTTTGGTCTTTTTGGTCCCTGATGTCCTTGTTGTCCTTGCTGTCCCTGCCGTCCTTGCTGTCCTTGCGGCTGCGTCTGTCACGCCCAACGATTGTCCTCGCCCTTTTGTCCTTTGCCCTTCCTACTGTCCCTGCCGTCCTTGTTGTCCTCCCATCCCTCGTAGTAATTTTCGTATTTTTAGATTCTATAGCACCGGGAGTGCAACGCCGGGAGCTATATATATGGAGAGATCTTTGGACCGCGGTAGCTTGCCCGCCTCTGGTCGGCTTGCTGCCGCTTCTCCCAGGCGAGCTTGCCCGCCTCCGGTGGGCTTGCTCGCCTCTTAAGCGCCCATGGCGCTCTGGCAGCGAAAGGAGGTTACAGTGCATACGCATCATCTACCAGCCCGATACTACTACGTGCTGGCACGCTCTTCACCGTTCTCAGTTTGCCGTTCTCCCGCCCCGCGCCCCGAAAAAAAAGTGCACGTTTTATGTACACTTTATACACACTTTCTGCACAAAAATGCCCAAAACTTACGAAAAGGTGTACACTTTGTGCACATTTTCTACACACTTTTCCGCGCAATTCTGCCCCTTTCCCATGCCTCAGACCCTTGCGCACCAACCACTTACCAGCTCTGCCCGTCGCCGCAGCTCAATTCCACAGCTTGCCCTCTGAAGCCTTGGCGAAGGAAGGTCTGCAATCGGGCAATTCCTACCAAAATGTTGCACCGTTCTTTACCGATTATGCACGATTCTTTACCGTTCTTCACCGTTTTTTACCAAAAATGTCCCGATTTTTACCAAGAATGTCCCGATTTTTACCTCGATTCCATATCCTGCATCGGCCTCGCCCATTGCACCACAGGCACTTACACACGTCAGCGCCGCTCCGGCTGACTTGTCCACATTGTAAACGCACTCGAGATTCTCCACACTCTTGGCAGGAAGAAAACTTCTCCCATTCACGGGAAGGATGCAGCATGACAAAGCATTTGTGCTTGGCGACTCTGTTCATTCTTATGCTACAAACTCACGATTTGGCCTCCGCGGATGAAGCGCAACCGTCGGCCCTGGGTTTGGAACCCGGACCGCGCCGGCTGTGCAACGATGACCTGGGCGTCATCGTTTGGGGGCCGGACGCGGCGCCGACGTTGAGCGTGGGTAAGAGCGATGTGTGGGACCGGCGGCTGCCGCCGAGCGAGCAGCCGATCATTACGTTGAAGGAAATCGTCGAGGGTGCGCGCAACGGAGACAAACGAATCCTGAATGGCGCGGCGTGGTATACCGCTTACAATCATTACGACTTTCCCTGCCCGAAGCCCGTCGGGCAATTGATCCTTCAATTGCCGTTCATGAATCCGTCGGGGAAATTGACGGTCGGGGAGAGTCCGCGCGAAATTGTTTTGAACGCTACGCACGGCGAGAAAAGCCTGCATTTGCGAATCTTTGTCAGCGCGGTTCGAAATCTGATTGTCATTCGCGCCAAAACGCAGGGCCTTCGGCCCGGCGACTTCGCCGTTCGTCTGTGGCGTCATCGTGACACCATCGTTCCGGGCGGCGAATTGCATCCGACGATCAGCGGCGGCCGCTCGCCCCAGGATTTCGAACAACTCGGACCGCCCCGCGCAGGACGGCATGACGACATATTCTGGATCGCACAGGACTTTCCGCCGGAACAGACTTTTCCGAATGGCTTTACGTCTGTGCTGGCGGCAACCCTTTCCGGGGCGAGCGCGGAGATCGAGACGGTCGAGGGCGCAGAAGGTCTCGGCACACCCATGGTCGCAGAAAAAGAGGGCCGCTTGAGTCACGGCGTCTACAAGCGTTACACGCCCATAAACCAATCACCGGGCGCAGCGGCGACGGCCCGCCTGCGAGAAATTCCCGACGATTTTGCGCTCTATGCGACGGTGGTGACCACACAAGACAACCCCGATCCGCTGCTCCATGCTCACGTCGTACTCGAAGAGGCACTCACGTTGGGCGCTGAAGCCTTATGGTCGGAACACGTGCGACAACTGGATGATTACGAGAAGCGACCACACGCGATCATACAAATGGGCGACGGTAAACCGGTCGTTGACACGCCGTGGGGCGGTGTTCCGTATCGTGTGCGACCGGCGGGGTATTACGGCGATGTCCCGCTGTGTTCGGTGGACAGCACGAAGTATTGTTTCCAAGACTCCGGCATGTGGCACGCCGATTTCCACTTCAATGAAATCGAAGCAACCCGCTATTGCGTCCTGCGCCGGTTCGATCTGCTCGATTCGTATTTCACGGTGATCGAGAATTTGCTGAACATGGCCCAAGCCAACGCGCGTCAAGTTTACGACTGCCCGGGCGCGATGTACCCGCTGGTGCACTATCCGCTGAAGGCCGACACCGTGATCCACACCCACGTTACCTGGGAGCAGAGCCTCGAGATAACCGCGCTCCTTGCGAAACCATTCTGGTTGCGCTTCCTCTATACCTGGGACACCGACTTTCTCCGGAATCGCGCGTGGCCGGTGCTGCGCGAAGGAGCGCGTTTCTACGCCGCCTTTCTCAAGAAGGAGGAGGACGGTCTTTATCACGTCTTTCCCACGGTCTCGCCGGAACACCGCGGCATTACGCGTAATCTTGAATTCAACCGCGACAGTCAGTCGGGGATCACGCTCATTCGCTACCACCTGCGCGCGGCAGTTCAGGCCGCGAAGATACTTGGGGAGAGTCTGGACGAGGCATCGAGTTGGCAAGAAATTGCGGATCATCTGCCGCCGTATCCGACCATCGAGACGCCGAACGGCGTGGTGTTTACCGACGTGGCGGGTGGTCAGCCTATCGAGTACAACATCCCTGTCCCGCTGTCCGCCGTGTTCTGGGGAGACGATATCGGACTCGACTCGCCGCCGGAACAACTCGAACTCGCGCGACGCACGCTCGCCCACATCAACGTCTGGGAGCCCCACCGAGGCTATCTGTCCCGCGTGCGGCGTCGTCTTGCCATCTTCGAACCTTCGGACGGCATAGACATCGAGAACGTGCTGCAGTCGCATACTGGGACTATCCACGTGTTTCCCTGCGTACCCGCCGACTTCGCCGGCTCCTTCGAAAACCTCGGCGCCCAAGGCGCTTTCATAGTCTCCGCGTCGCGAACGTCTGAGGGTGTCGAGAAAATCGAGTTGCACTCGCTCGCTGGAAACGCCTGCACGATCGCCAACCCCTGGCCCGATAACGAGATTACCATCACATGTCGCCAAACCGGCGCGTACATTTCCGCCGACACCAATGACGTCGTCTTCAAATTTCTAACGGAGCCCGGCAAAGACTATTTGATCACGCCCGCTACGAACAGCGGGAAACCGGGCTAATTCAGGTTCTGCGATCCGAACTCCGTGGCTTGGACGTCCTGCGCCCAAGCCACGAATTTGCGATAAGCTGTAGGTAGCGGTGGGCAAGAGGATATCATGAGCTATCCACAAGCTTAGGTCCGAAGTCTAAAGGATGAAACGTGATCGGTGAACGTGTTTATTTGAGTTTGGGCTGCAACCTGGGCGACCGGCTGGCGAATTTGCGGCGGGCGGTGGCGGAGTTGCGGGAATTGGACAGGACGCGGCTGATCGCGTATTCTAGTGTGTATGAGACGGAGCCGGTCGGGAAAACGGACCAGCCGCTGTTTCTGAATATGGCTGTAGAGATCGAGACGGACCTCGAGCCGCTTGAACTCCTGAATGCAGCCAAGGCCATCGAAGGCCGTATGGGGCGTGTCCTTTCGGAACGTTGGGGGCCTCGGGTGATGGATGTAGACATCATCCTGTGGGGTTCGCTGACGTTGGAGTCCGAGGGGCTGATCGTCCCGCATCCCGAATTCCGGAAGCGCGCCTTCGTGCTCGTCCCGCTGGCCGAGATCGCGCCGAATGCCGTGGACCCGCTCACGGGCAAGACCGTGGCGGAGTTGGCAGCAGACGCGTCCGTCGAGGGGCGGGTGGGCCGCAAAATGAAGTTGGAGGTCTGAACCCGTTTCGCTTGGATCCCCGTGTGGGACCGGGACGGAAGATGACAAGGTTCAGGAGTTAGAAGTATGTCACGCGTGAAGGCGGTCTCGCTCAAAGACCGCAAGCGATCCGGCGAAAAGATCGCCGTCCTGACCGCCTACGATTTTCCCTCTGCCAAGCTCACTGACGAATCCGGTGTGGACGTCATCCTGGTGGGTGATTCGTGCGCGATGGTGGTCATGGGCTTGCCGGATACGCTCGGCATCACCATGGACGAGATGGTGCACCATGTCCGGATGGTGTCGCGCGGCAGCGAGCACGCACTCGTCGTTGCCGACATGCCGTTCCTCTCGTATCAAATCAGCCCCGAAGAGGCGTTGCGCAACGCGGGCCGGTTTGTCGCGGAGGCCGGGGCCCAAGCCGTTAAGTTGGAAGGTCCGGCCAGCAAATTTGGTGGCGCTATCGAAGCGATTCTGAACGCCGGCATCCCGGTCATGGGCCACATCGGCCTGACGCCGCAATCAGTCCATCAATTCGGCGGATACAAGGTCCAGGGGCGCGACCCGGAGAGCCGGAAACGGCTGAAGGAGGAGGCGAAGGGCCTGGAAGAGGCCGGCTGTTTCGCGATCGTGCTGGAATGCATTCCTGCCGATCTCGCGGGTGAAATCACGTCCTCGCTAACCATCCCAACCATCGGTATTGGCGCGGGTGCGGCGTGCGACGGCCAAGTGCTGGTTATGCACGATATTCTCGGCCTGGGCGCTTACACCAAGTTCAGCAAGGTCTTCGGAGATGCGCGTTTTGTCATGCAGAAGGCCTTTCAGGACTTTGTGCGGGAAGTGAAGTCCGGCACGTTTCCCGACAAGGACCATCAATACTAATGAAGACCCTCCGGAAACCGGACGAGATGCGCGCGTGGTCACTCGAACAGAAGCGAAGCGGCAAGACCATCGGGCTCGTGCCGACAATGGGCGCGCTGCACGAAGGACACGCCAGTCTGATGCGCGCCTCAGCGCGAGACAACGACGTTTCCGTGCTCAGTATTTTTGTCAATCCAACGCAGTTCGGTCCGCAAGAAGACTATCGCGAGTACCCGCGAACGTTTGACGCCGACTGCGCTATGGCGGAACAGATTGGGATGGACGCGGTTTACGCTCCGGATGCGGATGCAATGTATCCCGCAAACTATGTGACCTACGTGACCGTCGAGCGGTTGACTGAAGGTCTCTGCGGGCGTACACGACCCATTCATTTTCGTGGCGTGGCGACCGTGGTCGCAAAACTTTTCAATGCCGTGCTCCCCGACCGCGCGTACTTCGGCCAGAAAGACGCCCAACAGTGTGCCGTCGTTCGCCGGATGACACGCGACCTCGATTTCAGTATCGAGATCATTGAGATGCCGATCATTCGCCAGCCGGACGGTCTCGCCATGAGTTCGCGGAACCGCTATCTGAACGCTAACGACCGCACCAGCGCCGTTGCGCTCTCGGAGTCTCTAGGAAAGGCGAAAGCACTAATGGACGCGGGGGAACGTGCCGCGGCGAACGTTGTGGGGTGCGTCCACCGCGCATTGTCTGGTGTGCCTGGATTGCGCGTGGACTATGTGGAAGTAGTGGACGCCGAGGAAATGACTCCGGTGGAACGGATCGGGGGGACGGTGCTGCTGGCCGCCGCGGTGTTTATCGGAAAAACACGATTGATTGACAACATAAAATACAAGGTTCCCGAATCATGATGTTGCACATGCTGAAGAGCAAGATTCACCGCGCCAC
>JACQVH010000295.1 GCA_016209895.1 Candidatus Hydrogenedentota bacterium
ACGCCATTGAGGCCTATCTCGAAGCCTACAAAGAAACTGCCAAACCCTTCGTCTGGCGCAAACGCGAGGTGAAGGGCAGCCAACTCAGAAATACTATCGTTAACTTATGCAACTAAGCACTAGTTTGCGCGGCCTCGAAAAGGTAACGGCCTAGCAGTCGCTCAGTCTCGGCAGGAAATGCACCAACAGTGATTTGCAAGTGCGAGAACTTGCATTCTTTACCTGGCTTCATCCACGCTCGCTTTTCCGCCGCGGTACGAATACCGCTGGCAAGCGCTATCTTGTCTTCGTGAAGCAAAGCATGTCGCATTTGGATGATCTCGGCGCTGCAAGGCAGAAGTTCAACGCCGATGGCATCCAACCCCATCTCCGCCGCCACGAAGAGCGCAGTCCCGCTTCCCGCAAACGGGTCGAGAACAGGTCCAGTCAATCGAGTTTCCTCGATGATGTACCGGATCAATTCAGCGGAGAAACCTTCCCGGTATTTGCACCATCGGTGTCCGACCTCGCCCTTGTTCGCCTGAAAACTCACGAGGGTGCGGTCAAGTCTGTCGTTGACCTGCATCTTCTCGCGAAAGCGCTCAGTCAGGTCGTCATCAGCGGCCTTGATTCGATCGAGCATCTCGAAATGGCGTGCAGGTATCTGGATCATCGTGGCCATGTCGAGATTGTACCGTCCGGGAGGATGTCAATCCAGCCTTCGCCGCGGCCTTCGTTGGATTGCGGGCTGTACGTTTGCTCACGCCACCCACGCGCCTTGTACTGGCCGCTCACATTCGTTCGCCGGGCAGTTGGCTGGCTTGCTTCATCCAATCGGTGAATTGAGCTTCGTCGAGCTGGTCGTCCTCGCGGATGTCGAGGTAGCGCACTTCCTTGTGCTTGGACTCGACGGGGGGACAGGGCGCAGCGCCGTGCCGCGGAAGAAAACCACGTTGACGTACTTCGTGAAGCAATGAAAGCTGAGGAACCAGCCTTGGCCTTCGATGCCGTAAAAGGGCGAGTTCCATTTGACTGCCTTGCGCACACCGGGGACGGCGCCCACGATGAGCGCATCGAGGCGGCGCCCGACCTTGCTTTTCCACCCCGGCATGGCCGCGATATAGGCCTGCACGGGGGAGTCGCCGTCGGCCTTCGCGATCTGCGGGTTGCCGCCTGAGAGGAGGGTCGGGTCGCCGCGGCGACCAAGCTTTGGCGACTTCTTGGACGTCTTAAGAGATCGACTTCTTATCCGAAGCTCACCCGGCAGCGCGCAAGCCGGAACGCTTGATACAATCGCTACGCCAGCGCGGCTTTGCAGAACTGAACGCACTTGGCCACTTCTTTGACGGCGTCCGAACCTTCCGGGACTTTATATTCAAGCTCGATGTCCGGGTAGATCGGGTACTTGTTCTTCTGGATCAACCGCAAGACTTCCGCGATGGGCGTCTCTCCCTGCCCCCAGGGCAAGTTGTCGCCATTGTTCTTTTTCCGATCCTTGAGATGCAGGCTGAGAATCCGATCGTGATGCTTCTCGATCAATGGAATCGGGGATTCACCGGTCCCGGCGAGATAGTGTCCGATGTCGAGATTGATGCCCAAGTATTTCCCGAAGGAGAGTATGTCGCCGTCGTAGGTGTCCGGCTTGATCCGCGTGTGGTTGTGAAACGCGATGATGATCTCGTGCTTGTCGGCCATTGGGCCGAGGCGTTTGGCGGCGTCGGCCGACAACTCGCGCGTGATGCCTTTTGCGCCGGCGGCTCTTGCCGCTCGAAAGTAGTAGTCGATCTGTTTGTCGGACATCTTCTCGTCGCCAATGTCCCCGAACTTGACGATATGAATGCCTACGCCGGCGTCCTTGTACAGCTTGCCGAGGGCCTCGTAACCGTCCATGGGTCCGTCAACGCCCGTTGCCGGCGTGTGCTTCTTCGCGTATGCCTCAGCGGCATCCCCCATGAGTTCGACGTTGCTGAGACTGCATGTTACGAGATAACCCAAGAGATCCTCGGCGCGGCTCGGCATCGAACGAAAACTGTAGGTGATGGCGCCAATCTGGACGCCGCCGAAGTTGGAGTCAGGCTTCCCGTTCCCAGCGGCAGACGCTCGCTTTGGAATCAGTGTTGACGCGGCCATAGCCGCGGCCCCGCCGATGAACGAGCGTCTTGATACTTCCCCTTGGTAGTGTCGCATCGCTTACTCCTCCTCGACATGGACATGACCGATTCAGGCTTTAGCGCGTACAGCATAACCGAACAGGAGCTACTCAGCGCAAGGTTCTCAAAAAACCGCCGACGGGGGCTTGGCAGTTCTGGAAACTACTTCGTGTTCGGGCATAAAGAAATGGTGGAGGCGGCGGGAATCGAACCCGCGTCCGGAAGCGTGTCCCCGCAGGCGTCTACGTGTGTAGCCGGTCGTTTAGGGATTCGCCGTCCGGGAACGCCTCAGGCGGGCTTTCCCGGATCGCTAGGCGGAGAACGCGCTCGCGGCCGGACGCTCCGTCGTCGTCCGGTGCGAGGCCCGCTGTCGTCGTCTTAGCCGTCTAGCAGGCGGTCGGCGGTAAGACGGGTTGCCCTAAATTAGGCAGCCAGTGCCAATGGTTCGTTGGCAGTTAAGTTGTGATCGGCTTTTAACGAGGCCAACCGATCAACCTCGACACGCAACCTGCGCTTCTACACCCCCGTCGAAACCTGGTCGCCCCCACCGGGAAGAGTGTCTCGACGGAGAGACAAAGTAATTA
>JACQVH010000028.1 GCA_016209895.1 Candidatus Hydrogenedentota bacterium
GATAGTGACGGAGACGGAATTCTGGACTTTACGGAAGGACTCGGGGATCCGGATGGCGATGCAATTCCGAATTATGTTGATGAGGATTCGGATAGCGACGGAATAGACGACTCCGTTGAGACTGACGACGACGCGGATCAAGACGGAAGTCCAAACTTTTTGGATTTGGACAGTGACGCAGATGGAATTCCCGATTTCTTTGAAGGCATTGACGACACTGACGGTGACGGGGTTCTGAGCTTCCTTGACTCTGACAGCGATGCTGATGGAGAGCCTGATGCTCAAGAAACCGTGGTTGTGTACGCAAGCAAGGATTCCCCAGGAGAAAAGCGGGATGGTCGCTACTGGGAGTCCGCATTTTCAACATTACAAGAGGCGGTAGATACTGTGAGCGTGATTGGGAAAGGCGAAGTGTGGGCCGCGGCGGGGGTATACGACGAAGAGAGATTTAACGCAAGCGGTTCTCTACAGATTCATCCAGGGGTTTCAGTTTACGGTGGCTTTCTGGGGACGGAACGCCAAAAGGTGGAACGCGATTGGGAAACGAATGCAACCGTAATCGACGGGTCGAGGTCCTGGTCAGGCGGGCCGGCGACCCACACAGTGCTTTGTGGCCAAAACGCTGTCCTCGACGGATTCGTAGTAACGGGCGGATATGAGGACGGAGGCGTGTACCGAGAATTTGACGGTGCCGGAGTATTAACTACAGGCAAGGGAGTCCACATCGCCAATTGCATTCTGAAGAACAATCAAGCTTACTCAAGAGGAGGGGGGTTATTTGATCTATGGGGCGAAGTGCAGCTGGCGAATTGCACTTTCGAGAATAATTCCGCACATTTTGGTGGTGGCGCATACATTATAACTGGACGCGTTGTCAACTGTAAGTTCATTGAAAACACTGGCGGTGGCCTACTGATTGTTGCATTCGGCACCATTACGGTCGAGAACAGTCAGTTTCTTGCAAATCATAGCCGGTCGCAAGGTGGCGGGATCGGTGTTGAGGCCACCAATTCGCTGCAAGGGGATCTTGTATTAAAGGACTGCTCTTTCGTGAAAAACGTCGCCATGTACGGAGGAGGAGTGGCCACGAGTACATTCAAGACTGTATCAATCGAAAACTGTCATTTCAGGGAGAACAACGTCTGGTTGGAACTCTATTATGGTACCGTTTATGGGGGCAGGGGGGGAGCATTGGGCTTGGGGGAAGGGCAGGCACAGGTTAGAAACTGCGTTTTTGCAAAGAACGTTGCAGCGTTTCGTGGAGGAGCAATACACCACGAGTGGAGCCAACGAAGCCAAGCAACATTTGTGAACTGTAGTTTTGCGACCAACGTGTCGCAAGGAGAAGGCGGCTGGGGTTATCTTGAACTGAATTATGGCCATCACTCGTACAAGAACTGCATTTTTTGGAACAACTACCCCGTAGCACATCTCGCGACAGGCACGGGTGGCGGATACGAGTTCGTTTCCTCTATCTCGCAGGAAGAAATAGGGAGTGGAGGTGTGGTCGCCGTAGACCCTGCGTTCGTTGACGAATCCAACGGTGACTTCCGCCTCCTTCCCGGCTCCTCGGCCATTGACGCGGGCACTTCGGAAGGCGCGCCGGAGACGGATATTCGCGGCGTCACCCGGCCGCAGGGGGCGGGGGTGGATATCGGGGCGTATGAATATCTGGCCTGGGAGGTCAACGGGGATGCCGAGGTGAATGCGCTGGACGTCCAGCTTGTGATCAATGCCGCGCTCGGGGTCGAGACTATCCGGCTCGCCGACTTGAACGGAGACGCGACGGTGGATGCGGTGGACGTGCAATTGATCATTAATGCGGCGCTGGGGCTGATTTGATTCTCGATTCTTGATTTTCGATTTGCGACTGAATGGAACGCGGATGTCACGGATTCGACGGATGGTCGTGGATTTGCTGACTTCACGGAAGCCCCCGGGCGCCACACTCTAAGCCCTGAAGCCTCGACCCGGTACTGTAGCCCCGAAACCCGAGACCCGAATCCCGAGACCCGATTTGCCCTTTTGACATTTTGCCTATCGGGGTTTAGAATCCGAAATTAGGTGGAGGAGTTTCGTTTTCAAGCTTGGCTCAAACAAAAGGGTGGGCGGTCATGCAAGTTACAGACAATGTCGAAAAACAAAAAGCGTTAGACCTCGCCGAAGAGTCGCGCGAGAAGGAATGGAAGCATCCCAGTTTTGTGGCGGAGCTTTTCCGGGGGAACTTCCAATGGGAACAAGTGTATCCCTTTCCCGATCAAGACCCGGCGGACAAGCGCATCGGGGATGAATACATCGAGAAGGTGAAGGCCGTCCTCGAAGAATACGTGGACCCGGACGAAGTGGACCGGACCGGCGAAGTCCCGCGGGAAGCGATTCTGGCTCTGGCCGAAATCGGTGGCTTCGGAATGAAAATCCCGAAAGAATACGGCGGTCTCGGTTTCTCGCAGACCAACTACAGTCGGGTCGTTTCATTTATCGGCAGCTATTGCGCCTCGACGGCGGTGTGGCTTTCGGCGCACCAAAGCATCGGCGTGCCGCAGCCGCTGAAAGTTTTCGGCACGGACGAGCAGCGGAAGAAGTACCTGCCGCGTCTGGCCAAGGGCGCTGTTTCGGCGTTTGCGTTGACAGAACCCGGCGTCGGTTCCGACCCGGCCCGCATGATTACCACGGCCACTCCCTCTGAAGACGGTTCGTATTATTTGCTCAACGGTGAAAAGCTGTGGTGCACGAACGGACCGGTCGCGGAAATCCTGGTTGTAATGGCGCTCACGCCGTCCATCACCGTGAACGGCAAGGAAAAGAAGCAGATCACCGCATTTATCGTCGAGTCCGACATGCCCGGATTCGAAGTCGCGCACCACTGTTCGTTCATGGGCATTCGCGGGATTGAAAACGGCGTCCTGCGCTTCACCAACGTGAAGGTGCCGAAGGAGAACATCATCGGCAAGACCGGGGAAGGCCTCAAGATCGCGCTTACGACCCTCAACGCCGGACGCCTCACGATCCCGGCGACAGCCACCGCCGGCGGTAAGGGGTGCATGTATCTCTCCAAGGATTGGGTCAACGAGCGCATCCAATGGGGCGTCCCGATCGGCAAGCATCAGGCCGTTGGCATTCGTTTAGCGAACATGGCCGCCAACACCTTTGCTATGGACAGCATGACGTTGATGTCCTGCTCGTTCGTGGACCGGGGCAGCAAGGACATCCGCCTCGAAGCCGCCATGGCCAAGTACTACTGCACGGAAACTTGCTGGAGCATGATGGACGACTTCGTGCAGGTCCGCGGCGGTAAAGGCTATGAGACGGTGGCCTCGTTGCGCGCGCGCGGCGAGAAGCCGATTCCGGCCGAACGGATGCTGCGGGACACGCGCATCTCGCGCATCATCGAAGGCACCAGCGAGATCATGCAGCTCTTTATCGCCCGCGAGGCGATGGATACGCACGTCAGCCGGGTCATGCCCATCATGGACCCGCGCACGCCGTTCTCCAAGAAGTGGCCGCTGATCAGGAAGGCCATGGGTTTTTACATGAAGTGGCTGCCGAAGCAGTACCTGCCTTCCAGCGCGGCCTTCAACGTGCGCTATCTCTCGGCGGCCAACCAAGATCACCTCGCCTACGTCGGCAAGACCTCCAAGAAGCTGGCCCGGAGCCTGTTCTTCGCGATGGCCAAACATAAGCAGAAACTCGAGCGTGAGCAGCTTGTGCTCCGGTGCTACGTGGACATCGGCACCGATTTGTTCGCGATGGCGGCCAGCCTGTCCCGCGCGGAAAGCCTCCTGGCGAAGAATCCGAGCGACAAGACCCTCCAGGACTTGGTGGACCTCTTCTGCCGCAACGCAAAGAAGCGCATCGCGGACAATTTCCGCCGCGCGCGACGGAATCACAACTGGCTCGTCAACCGCGTACGCGACGCCTATATGGAAGGCAAGTACGATTGGATGACCACGGACATCTACAAGGAATTGGAGGCGCCGTCCGCCAAGAGCGCTGCGCCGGCTGAGAAGGAGACCCTCGAACCCGTGCCGACGGCGAAAGCCGGTTCATAAGACGACCACCGAGAGTTGTTCACTGGCGCTCCCGTGTAAACTCATTACGTGTCGGTACCAATTGGGAAAGGGTGGCCTTTGGGGGTGATAGGGCTATGCCGACGGGTTCACACGCGTTATGGGGAGATAAGAAAACATGGCTACTGATCGTTTATTGAGGGCGGTCTTTGCGGTCTTGGCGATGTCCTCATGCATACGCGTCGCGTGGGCCGAGCAAGTGGCGCTACCGGAAAAGGTGGGATTCCACGCGGCCCAATATGATGCTGACGGGAAGTTGATCCCCTGGACCGCTTGGCGCGATGCCATTGATCGCGAGATGAACTGGTATCTGAAATGCCCGGTCAACGAACACGGGTACCCGATCTTCGTGTTCGTAACCCACATGACCGACAACTACACTCCTTACAAGAACGACATCATCCCGTGCACGCAAGATGGGATGGGCATCATCTCTTACTTGAAATACTGGGAGTACACGGGGCGATCGAATCCTAAAGTCTTGGAATGGGCCAAGAAGATGGGCGACTACCTTGTGAGGGAGACGCTCACGCCGGATTTTGGGGTGTATCCGCGCTTCACGCGGTCCACGGGAATCGTTACCGAGTTCCCGCTCAAACAGAGCTCGCAAGGCGACGCCCCGTTTGGCATCAACGTGATCCAGCCGGATAAAGGCGGCATTGCCGGGTATGCCTTGGTGAAACTCTTCGACGCTACCGGTGACCGGCGCTATCTCCGGCAAGCCGTGCACCACGCGGATTGCCTGGTAAAGAACATGCGTCAAGGCAACGCGACGTGTGCGCCGTGGCCGTTCCGTGTGGATTCGGTCACGGGCCGGTATTGGGGCGAGCGCAACGGAAACATGGTCTTCATTCTGCGCCTGTTCGATGAACTGATTGCAAAGGGGCAGGCAAAATATCAGCCGGCGCGGGACGCGCTCTGGGCTTGGATTCGAACCTATCAGATTCCCGCGCCGGACGCCCGGGACGCGAACCTCTGGATTCAGTTTTTTGAGGATTACGCCGTAGAGGACAACCGAAATAGTTGGGCGCCGCTCGAAATGGCGCGCTACCTAATTGAAAAGAAGGAGGCGCTTGATCCGAATTGGAAGCAAAACGCTGAAAAGTTGATTCAATTCGCGCTCCAGTACTTCTCCGCGCAACAACCGGGCGGCGTCACCACCATGGGTGAACAGGACACCGATCTCAAGGCGTGGGGGGGTGCCTGCTCGAAGCTCGGCGGCGTGGCGGCGTTGTTTTATGCGGTGGGCGGCGGCGAACCGTACAAGGACATGGCGTATCGGAACCTGACCTGGATGATGTATCACATTGACCAGGACGGTTGTCCCGCGCATCTGACGGCGGACCCTAAACAACGCCGGGGCGGCTGGCAGGAAGACTGCCACACCGACGTTGTCCTCAATTTTGTTGACGCCATGGCCGCCGTCCCAGAGTGGGGACAAATGGCGTCGGTCCCAGCGAAGTGAGAACTTGCTACCCTGTCACGGGCGCTTGACCGTGCCAAGGGCCGCACTTGAAGCACCTCGGGTGTTGGTCTAGGATGCCGAATGAGAGGATCATGAAGCCTCGGTAATGCAGGAGTGCCCGACGATGATGAGCCTGGCAAGAGAGCGCATTGCGGAGATCGTCAACGCTCTTCCCGATGATAGTTCGTACGACGAAATCTTGAGGGAATTGGCCTTTGATCGGATGATCGAGCGTGGCCTCGCCGATGTCGAAACTGGACGCACCGTTTCGCATGAGGAAGTCAAGAAGCAAGTTCGCTCATGGGGAGAATAGATGGCTCCCGTGCGAGTTTTCATGTCTCCAGTTCGATGTCGTAGGTGAAGGTCTGCTCGCCTTCGCGGGGACATTGCACCAGCCACCCGCCCTTGGGTGACATTACGCCGGTTGAGGCGTTGATGGAGCCGCGCTTGTCAGCGGCGTTGGCGGTCACGATGAACACCGAGCTTTCGATGGCGCGGAGCGCCAAGTTGGACTCGTGGTACGGAATATGGATTGCGCTGGTGCCGGAGTGGATGCTATGGAAGATGATCCGCGCCCCGCGCTGACCCAGTTGATACGCCAGCCGCGGGTCGGGATACGGGCCGCAACCCGGCGTAACCCATAGGTCGTTGCAAATCAAACAGCCGAAGGCCACACCATTGAGGTGGAAAACCCGGAGCACCTCCCCGGGCATGCAGAATTTCCGGTCGTTGGTGGTCGGCACCAGTTTCTCGTGCGTGCCGACCAGTTCGCCCGTATGGCCGTAGACACGCGTCTGGATGTAGGTTTCCCCCTCGGTCTTACAGCCGGTCCCGATCAGCGCCGTTACATAAGATTGTCGGCACGCCGTGGCAATCTGGCGCCATGCCTGCTTGACGGCCTTGTCGCTGAAATCCACGTGGTAGCCGGTCAGGCTCATTTCGGGAAATAACAGGAAATCGGCGTCCGTGTTGCGGATATGTTCCAGGATTTTGGGCAGGTTCTCGTCCAGCTTGGGTGAGACATACATTTGGACCCCCGACACACGCACCGTCGGCATGACACGTCCTCCCCTCTGTTTTGTCCATTGATGATAACACACGACCCGTAGCGTCGTCATCCCTTAGGGCGGATAACGGATCGCTAATGGTATAATGCCGCCGACCAATGGGTGGGAGATTTCTTCATGGACAAGTACCAAGCTATTCAATACTTGCTCGAAAAACGCATTGTCGCCGTGGTGCGGGCGGATACGGGCGGGGATGACCTAGTAAAGGTGGTCGAGGCCGTGGCGGCCGGGGGCGTCCACTGCATCGAGGTAACCATGACCACGCCCGGCGCGCTGGCGTGTCTCGAAACCGCGTCCCGGCAATTGGCCAAAGCCGACGTCCTGCTCGGGGTGGGTACGGTGCTCGATGCCGAGACCTGTCGGATGGCAATTCTGGCCGGCGCGCAATACGTGGTTACCCCCACGCTATCGGTAGGGGTTATTGCGGCGGCACGACGCTACGGGAAACCGGTGATCGCGGGCGCGTTCACGCCGACCGAAATTCTGACGGCTTGGGAGCACGGTTCCGACCTGGTGAAAGTCTTCCCGGCGAGCGTCGGCGGGCCGGACTATATCAAAGCCATCAAAGGGCCGCTTCCCCAGATACCGCTGGTGCCGACCGGTGGAGTCGAACTCGAAAACGTGGGCGATTTTCTCAAGGCCGGGGCGGCTGCCTTGGCAGTGGGCGGAAATCTGGTGAGTAAGAAGCTGGTCGCGGCCCGTGACTTCGCGGGGATCACCGCCAATGCCAAGGCCTTTGCGGATGCAGTAAAGGCCGCACGAGGCCGGTAGCCTGAATCGTACTTTCAGGCGCGGACGGTTTGACGAATGCCACAGTTTATTGACGCCGAGGTCGAGGTGCGGTTCGACCAAATGCCCGGACCTCCCACGTCATTTATCTGGCGTGACACCGAGTATCGTATCGCGTCTATTCAGGAAATGCGGCGCGTCCTCGACTTCAAGAAGCGCTGGTGGCAGCGACGGCATCGGGACTACTACACCGTCCGTACGGAAAGCGGCGAATCGTTCGAACTCTACTTCAACCGCGGCCCCGGCCGGAAATACTGGGTTTTGTATAAGAAGCTGGACGAATGAAAATCACCGGCAATCGAATACCTCAAAGCCTGAACCCTAAACCCCAAACTTTGTACCCTCACGTGTATTTTTCCCGCAACAGGTGCGAGGCCATGGCTTCGTTGCGGAGCTTCGCGTAAGCTTCGTCAATAGGGATTTCGGCGGCACTGCCCGGGGCAAAGCCGCAGTCGGGATTGAGCAGAATGCGTTCCGGGGGCAGGTACTCGAGGGCCTTCTCGACGCGGTCAATGATCTCTTCGACGGTGTCAATATGCTCGCCGCGGCAATCCACGCAGCCGAGGCCGACCTGGCAGATTTCGGGCAGTTCCTTCAAGACGGACAAGTCACCGGCGACCGGAATCGTAAATTCGAGCACGTATTGATCCACTCTCAGGCGTTTCAACGCCGGCAGAATGGGCTCGTAACCACCCTCGCCGACCCAACCGGCGCGCGCCTTATTGCGCCGACAAAGATGGATGGCCTTGGTCACGCCGTCTACACCGTCGAGAATCTGGTTCAACAGGTCCACGCACAGGTCTACTTCTCGCTGTGGATTCTCGTATTCCGCGCGAATCTTCGGGTCCACAAAAAGGCACAAGTGCGGGTCATCAAACTGCACAATATCCGCCCCAGCGTCGCGCACCGCCTCGAATTCGGCGCGCAAGATGGGCACCAAGGCTTCCATAAACGCTTCGCGCGTGGGGTAGGCTTTCCTCGATTGTTCCGCCGACCACATGCGTTGACCCAGTAGGTAGGGCGATGGCAAAGCCACTTTGACTTTGCGGTCGGTGTGCTTACGCAAGTAGGCCGCTTCCTTCGCGGCGAGTCCGGGCCGCACATAGCACAAAGGTTCGACCACCGTATGCCACCAGCGGCCCTTGACGCGGCCCAATTGGAACCCTTCACATACATCGGCAATGATGCCGATGTAGGAGCGACGGCGGTATTCGCCGTCCGAAACGACATCCAACCCCGCCATCTCCTGCAGCCCCACAATGTAATCCACGGAGGCGTCCATCCAGCGTTCGAACACCGCCGGGTCCTTCGGGGCGAGGTCCGGATCGAGCAAATCGCGCACGAATTGCGACCGGGGCATACTGCCCACCACGCCCGCCGCGAAGGGTTCAAACCGACCGGTCATGACACCCATTCCGTTCGTGCGATCTGGTAGTCGTGGTTGGTGTCAATTTCCAGGTAGCCCCCGCGAGTTTCCAACAGATGGAACGGCACTCCCTGGTCAATCATTTCCTGAAACAGGTCAATCAGGTAGGCCTTGCGGAACGTCCGTGCCGCCTGGAACGGGCCTTCGCCGTAGCGCTTCTTGGATTGATGGTAGTGCTCGCGGAGCAGCGCCGCGCCCATGGCATTGAACATCGCCACCCCGATATATTCACCATGGGCCTTTTCACTGGGCATGGTACGGTTTATGGCCGTGACTCGCGGGCTGTTCGCCCCAATCTTTTCTGCATCGTGTTCCGGATGGTCCGTACGCGCTCGGTACCGCGTCCGCCATTCCGTATCGCACGCAAGCGTTATGGTGTAGGGGCTGAGGACTAGCCGCTCGATGATCTCCGGACGATAAAGAATGTCGGAATACGCGCAAACAAAGCCTTCGTCCATATGGACTTCGGCGTGCATGAGCGATTCCATGATGTTGTTGTCCCTCCAGTCGGCGTTATGGCAAAAAATGAATTGCGGATAGGCTGCCCGAATCCGGTCCATCTGGTAGCCGCCGATGAACACCACCTCCGTGAGACCGCCCGCGGCGAGCGCCTCGAGCCCCCAGTCCAGAATACGCCGCCCGGCGACCTCGGCAAAACATTTCGGGGCATCGGCAGTGTGCGGCATCAGCCGTTCGCCGCGCCCAGCGCCGATAATAATGGCTTTCATCACGAACCTCGTAAAAGGGGGCCAAAATCTAGCACCGCAAAATAAGCGCTGTCAAACTGCGATTCTGTGGGTACGTTCGCAAATCCCTGGAGTTCGTCAAAGTCGATCAAGTAGGAATTCGTAGATCACGCCTCGTAAACGCTATAATTGTTTCGAAGGGAAAAGCTCGTATCGTGCAAGGAGAGGCTTCCTTGCCCGACAAATGTGAAGGGAATTTCTTGGATGTCTACATTAACCGTCGACTTGCCTGACGACGTAACGCTCGAGGAAGCCCGATTGCTACTGGCACTGAAGCTTTGGGAGACCGGACGATTTTCGCTCGGAAGGGCGGCCGAATTCTCTGGTTATACCAAGCGAGCATTCATGGAAGTGGCTGCGAAGCATGGAATTCCAATATTCAACTACTCCGCTGAAGAATTCGCCAACGAACAAATTCTGTGATTCAGTACGCAGTCACCGACAGCGCTTGCTTAATCGCGTTGGAGCGG
Source organism: Candidatus Hydrogenedentota bacterium (assembly GCA_016209895.1). Taxonomy (GTDB): domain Bacteria; phylum Hydrogenedentota; class Hydrogenedentia; order Hydrogenedentales; family SLHB01; genus JACQVH01. Next base: position 10,031 of record JACQVH010000028.1, read on the forward strand.
ATTGAGCGGCTTGAATTGCTTCCAGCATCATTCGAGGAAGTTTTGGCTCCCCCTGAAGTATTGAAAGAATTCGGCAAAGTTCCAACATGGATTGAGGTGCGGGGGGCCGCCGAGCGTGAGGTAGTCGCTAGGCTCAGGCACGAATATCTTGGGGAAGGAGAGTCCGCCGCTATCGCATTGGCAACGGAGATACCGGGAGCTGCGGTAATCCTGGACGAGCGAAAGGCGCGTCGGGTTGCACTCAAGTTGGACCTGATCGTTATGGGTACGTTAGGTGTGCTCGTTCGGGCCAAGGAGCTCGGCGTTATCCGGACGGTGCGACCGTTGGTAGATGAGCTACGTAGAGTTGGCTTTTACCTGACCGAGGATTTGTTGCGCGAGGTTTTCCGACGAGCGGAGGAGCACTAAGACTGGGAACAGCAATATAGTGGGATTTGCGGGCGGTCAAGAACAAAGGATTTCTTTCGGGCAAGACATTATTTTATGAGAAGGGTTGGACGTATGTATGACGAGGTTTTTGCGGAAGTGTTCTTTTCAACCGTGCTTATGGGAATGGTCGCTTTCGGCGGTGTGGCGTCAGCCGACGAGCGCCAAGTCACCTCTTCGCCGAAGAACCATAACCTGGACAATAACGACAATTTCTCGGCGGATGGCCGGTTCCTGTGTTATGACACCCGAGAAATGCTGGGTCCCGGGATCGAGAATTCGCAGAGCATTGAGAAGGTCGAGATTGCTACCGGAATCGAGACAATACTTTACAAGCCGGCAAAATCCGTCACCGGCAAGCAGGCGGCGCCCGGCGCGGGCGCGGCTTCGTTCTCGCCGGTCGAAAACCAGGTTGTCTTCATTCACGGGCCGTTGCTGGAAGACGTGCCGGTCCGAGGCTACTATGCTAAGACCAATCGCAACGGCGTCGAAGTTATCGCCGACGGCTCCGGCAAGCTGAGTCGGGTGGATTTCCGCGACGTCGAGACCTCGCGCGACACGTTGCCCGGCGCGCACCGGGGCGGCACGCATCGGCACGAGTACACGGCGGACGGCAAGCGCATCGGCTTCACGTACGATGACGCGTTGTTGACCCAATACGACCGCACCGTCGGCTACATGGAGCGGCATCCGAAGGCGCCGGGCGGCGCGTCCCATTACTTCGCATTGCTGGTGCCGGTCGTGCCCAAAGACAACTCCAAGCCCGGGGAAATCGAGAAGGCCTACGGCGACTCGTGGATCGGGCGGCACGGTCTGATGCGGGCGTTCATCGGAAAGGTCCGCGCGGCTAACGGCGTGGATTACGAAGAGTCACTGTTTGTGGTAGATGTGCCCGCCGACGTGGATATCACGACCGCGGATTCCGGGTCCGCCACTCGCGTCCCCAGTCCCCCGAAGGGCGTACGCGTGCGGCGAATCACGCATGGTTTCGCCGCGGGCAACGTGCGCGGGACGCTCGACGGCGAGCGCATCGCCTACTACGGCAAAGCGGCCGACGGCACTACCCAGGTGTTTATCATTCCGTCCGACGGCGCGGATGACCATCCCGACCCGGCGAAGCGACCGGTCCAAGCAACGCACTTTCCGAAGGGCGCCGGTCCCGGTGTGCGCTGGCATCCGACCGGCAACTCCATCGCATGTATCACTGATGCGGGCGTTGCGGTCACGTGCGTAAAGCCCGGACCGAAACTCGGACACACCGTGTTCCTGACTCCCCACGGCGACTCGCCCGAGCGCGGCGAGTTGGTGTGGTCGCCGGACGGCAAGATGTTAGCTTATACGAAAGCCATACCGACGAAAGACGAGAGTGGGAAACGTGTTTCTACCTACAACGGGAATGATATGACGCAGGTTTTCGTGGTCGAGTTCCCCGACCAGGATGGCGACGGGATCGCCGACGAAGGAAGTTGAGGAATTTTCAAACGGAGGTTCTCTTTGAATATGAACACGCGATACATTTTCACATTCGCGGCGACGATCCTGATACTAGTCGGTTGCGGCAAGGGCGAAGGGCCCCAGCAAATCAGCGAGGTCCGGAAGGTGCAAGCGCCGAGCGCTCCCGCCGACAAGGAGGCTTCCAGCGCCGAGCGTTTCGGATTTGCCCAAACACCGCCGGGAACTTCGCCGCACGGCGACATGACGCAACCCAAATTCGAGTGGCAGACGCCTTCCGGTTGGAAGGAACAGCCCCCGACGCCGCTGCGCCTGGCCAATCTTTCGATTGGAGAAAACGCGGAGGCGGAATGCTACCTGACCGTGCTGCAAGGAACGGGGGGCGGCGCCGCCGCGAACATCAATCGTTGGCGCACACAGATGTCCCAGCCGGAAATCAGCGCCGAGGAGTTGGCGAAACTGCCGACGCGCACGGTCCTGGGA
>JACQVH010000302.1 GCA_016209895.1 Candidatus Hydrogenedentota bacterium
ACTTTCGACGAGCCGCCTCAGCGGCACGTCCAGGTGGCGGAGATGGTCATTGAAAAGGCCAAGCGCCTGACCGAGCACAAGCGCGACGTCGTCATCCTGCTCGACTCCATCACGCGCCTGGCCCGCGCTTACAACGCCATCGTTCCCGCCAGCGGTAAAGTCTTGTCCGGCGGCGTGGATTCGAACGCGTTGCAGCGGCCCAAGCGGTTCTTCGGCGCCGCGCGCAACATGGAAGAAGGCGGCAGCCTCACCATCCTTGCCACCGCGCTCGTCGAAACCGGCAGCCGCATGGACGACGTGATCTTTGAAGAATTCAAAGGCACCGGCAACATGGAAATACACCTCGACCGCCGGCTCATGGAAAAGCGCATCTTCCCGGCCATTGACGTCCTGAAGTCGCGCACCCGGAAAGAGGAACTGCTCGTCCAGGCCGATGAACTGCAGCGGATTTGGCTGTTACTCAAGATTCTCAGCCCGCTCAGCACCGTCGAGGCCACCGAAATGCTCGTCGAAAAACTCAAGAAGACCAAGAGCAACCAGGAATTCCTCGCGCTGCTGCAAAAAATGTAGCTAGGGGTGAGCGAGGGGAACCCCCGGTTTCCGGTTCGCCAGAGATCGAAAACCCCAGCGGGGTGAAAGAAGGTGTGCATCCAGCAGCGGAATCCCTGCGTCATGGTTCCTTGTCCGTTGATGTATCCTTCTGATTGCAGGTGCAGTCTTCGTACTCCTTGGGATCGAAGTCGTATTCCGTGGAATGAAAAGGCCGTAATGCGAACCAACTGCGTCAATATCGTCGTAGCTGATTTCCTTGAGGACCCATTTTCCCTTCTTGACAATGATCTCCGCACGGCAGATACGGGGGTCGCCCGAATTCGATGCAGTGTTGTCGCCCACCTTCTTGACTTGAAGGATTTCGATGCTGACTTTGCCGTGTGGGTAAATTTTCCGAGTTACCTCCAGGCCTCGGCGCGTTGCCTCTGCCGGATCCGGTATTTTGAATTCGTCGTCAGCTCGTGAGGACGACATACATAACCCAAGACAAATGTAGGAGGCGATGGCGAATGCGGAGACCGTCACGATCGAGCGAAGGGTTCGCCCGGGTCTTTTGGGGTAACTTTCAGTGCAGGTTTCCATCGGCAGCTTCCTCCCGTTTCCAACCCTTGTTTGAATAACTTTGCGCTCGTGTATTATATCCCTGCGCGGTGTTGAAGGATGCCGTTCCTGAAATTCGAATCGAGCAGCTATTGGGCCGAGGTGGATTATTGAGCATGGGGATACAAAATGAAATGGGGATACGAGTGTCTCAAACGAGTTTCATTCTCTTCCTCGTGGTGTCGAGCGTGTCGGGATTGATTGAGGCGGGCGCGGCCGCCGAAACTCTCGCGGAGTTGGGTGCGCGCCTGGGGACCGAGTCCCAGCAGGCGTACGAGGCGTGTCCGTACTCCTTCCTGTCCAAGGACTACTTCGCGCGGTTCAGTCGCGACCCGGAGGCGAAGCCGGGTGAGAATGAAACCCTCGTTACCGATGCGTGGTACATCGTCTTGGATGACACCGCCAGTCCGCTGGCGCAGGTCATGGCCGAGCACCTGGCAGATTTCCTGAAACGAGCGATGGGCGTCGCACTACCCATTCGTCGTCTTCCTACGATAGACCCCACCCGATCTCAGTCGAGCGCCATAGTCCTTCTCGACTCCAACGGCGGCGCGCGGGACTTGCCGGAAAGTTTCACCGTGCTCGTCGGGCCGGACTCCGTGCGCGTGCTGGGCCGCGACCCCGAAGGCTTGCGCGATGGCGTCGTCAAGCTGGTCGAAATGATGGGGCTACGACAAGCGCCGATCTTGCCCGTCCAGATTCAAGTCTATAAGCCGCGCCTGCCCGTGCGGCTCGGCGCAGTGCCGTGGCTGGGTTCGTATCGCGACCTCGTGTTCATGGGCTACAACGCCGTGATGGTCTCCGGCGGCAGCCTCTACGCGCTCTCGGAGAGCGACGCCATCCCGGAACTCGTAGCGCGTCGGCAGCCGGGCGCTCTCGAAGGTCTGCGCAACTCCGTCGCGGAGGCCCGGAAGTATGGCCTCAAGACGTTCTGCATGATGGAAATCCGCCAGAAGTTCGATCGCGACGATCCGGTTTTCGTGAATCATCCCGAAATCCGCGGCGCGCTTACCTGGAAAGCCGACGGACAATACGTGCTCTGCACGGAACATCCCCTCGTCCGGCAATTTCTCAGTGAGAGCATGGCCGGCGTATTCCGCGCCGCGCCCGACCTTAACGGCGTTACCATCATCATCGGCGGCGAAGGTTTCTACCATTGCTTCATGCGTCCCTTCGGTGTCGAGAAAGGCCATACCAACTGCCCGCGCTGCGAGCCGCTCGGCGCGGAGACGGTCGTCGCCAATCTCTGCAATACGCTGGCCGAGGCCGCGCGTGGCGCGAACCCTGCCGCGGAAATTCTCGCCTGGCCATACTCCGCCGAGCACGTCTGGTCGAAAGACAAAGCCCAGGCGGACTTCATCCGAAAACTGAAACCCGGTACCGGCATCTTCACCGAGATCGAGAAAGATGAATACGTGCAGAAAACGGACGGCGTCCGCAAACATCTCTGGGACTACAGCATTGACTTGATTGGTCCCGGCGAGCGGGCCAAGGCGCAGATCGCGGCCTGTCGCGAGGTGGGTATTCCAATCTACATGAAGAGCGAACCGGAGTTGGGCTTCGAAGCGCCGCGCCTGCCGCACATCCCGTGCCTAGACCGATGGGTCGAGCGCGCCGACGCACTTGCCAGTTGCGGCGTAACCGGCGCTTGGGTCTTCCCGGCGTTTCGTCCCTGCTACGGCGCGAGTGCGGCCGAGGCGTACAAGTTGGTCTGGTGGAACCCCATCCCCGACAAAGAAGCGATACTGCAAGAGTTGGCCGCGCGCGTTGCCGGAAACGCCGCCGGTCCGCATCTGCGCAAAGCATGGCGCCACGTCTCCGAGGCGATCGCGTGGTCGCCCGAATTGCCTTCTTACTACACCGGTCCCTATTACCTCGGCCCCGCGCACCCCATGTGCGCCGACCTGGACGCGAAACTGCCGGACGTATTCTATGGCCGCTACCTGTTCATGGCGGAGATGGTGGATGCCGAGGGCCTGAAGCTGCGTCCAACCTTTGTAACCTCGCCCACCGGCAACGTGCCCGTGTTCGGCAAGTTCTATCGGCAGATGGAATCGCTCCTGCGGCAAGCCGTGGACGCCATGGACCAGGCGCGACCGCTCGTGCCGGAGCGATGTCTCCCGATGTTCAACTCGGAAGACTCCGCCGCGCGCTGGTTCTATCACACCGCGCGCACCGAGGCGAACTTCTACGAATCCTGTCAACTCCGTGACGAATTGCTCCGGCTTGCGGCGCTGCCGACTCGCACGCCCGAAGAAACGGAACAAGCGCGAACCGCTTTCGCGCGCTGGCGCATGGTATTACTCGATGAAAAAGCCAACGCCGAGTCAGCGTTGCCGGTCATGGAAGCGGACATGCGTCTCGATTTCTACTATGGCGGCGATCATTCCTTTCCCCACAGTGCCGACATGATCCGCGCCAAGCTCGAACTACTCGACCACGAACTGAACACGTTCCTCCCCGCCTTGGCCACACGTTGCGGACTCACCAATCAGATACCGACTTCCGATCCTTGATGTCCCTGTTCTCCTTGCCGTTCTTGTGCTTGGAAAAATGTTGTATTGGCTCACCACGGCGTCCCTTTCTCTGTTATAATTTGTGTAATGGACCGAAAGGACTGCCCCATGCCACAACCGATTTCGCCCGAGAATAAGCCGTGGCGATATACCATGACCGCAAAAGAATCGGCCGTGTGGAAGACAGCCAATGATGTCTTTCGGAAACGACTCATCCAAGTCCTCGGGGAACGTGTGGCTAAGGAAGCGATCCGGAACGGTCACAAGCATTTCAATATTTACGATCGAGACGGAACCCTCGTCGTCCAGGGCGTGCTCGAAACGCGGTTCTGGGACTTCGCCAGTTACCGCGAGCAAGACCGCCGGAATTGAGCAACGAGCAATGAGCAACGAGCAATGAGTAACTGATCAGTGGCCACCGACTATTGACCACTGGATTCGGAAGATGGAGAAGCGGACCACATTAGTGCGGTGGGAATTCGTCGCGATCGCGGTGTTGGCACTATGCCCGGCTTGGTGGGCGCTCGGGGCCGAAGCAGACCCTTATCAAGCCGAGCGCGAACGCATGGTTCGTGAAGACATTGCCAAGGGGGAACTCTGGGGCCGTACCGCAGTCAAGGATAAGAAAGTTCTGGCGGCCATGCGTGAAGTGCCCCGGCACAAGTTTGTGGCCGCGGGTTCCGAGGCCAAAGCGTACGCCGATCGTCCCCTTCCCATCGGTTACGGCCAGACCATCTCGCAGCCCTACATCGTCGCGGTGATGACCGAACACCTCAAGGTGGACGCGGACGACGTGGTCCTGGAAATCGGGACCGGTTCCGGGTACCAAGCGGCGGTGCTGGCCGAAATCGTCAAGCAGGTCTACACCATCGAGATTGTGAAGCAACTCGGCGATCAGGCCCAGACGCGGCTCAAGACCCTCGGTTACCAAAACGCGGAAACGAAGGTTGGTGACGGCTATTTCGGCTGGCCCGAACACGGACCCTTTGACGCCATCGTGGTGACCGCCGCTGCCAGCCACATTCCACCGCCCCTGGTCGAGCAGTTGAAGCCCGGGGGGCGCATGGTGATTCCGGTCGGTTCCCCGTTCCAGGTGCAGAGCCTGGTGGTAGTCGAGAAACGCCCGGACGGCACCACCACCCAACGCGAACTGATGCCGGTACGGTTCGTCCCGCTCACCGGCAAGGCCGGGGGTAAGTAGTTCAGCAACGAGCAATGAGCAACGAGCAATGAGTAGCGAGTACCGAGTGACGAATTCCGAACCGGAAACTGGAAACTGGAAACCGGAGACTGACCACTGACCACTGCTCACTGAAGATGAAGCCTCGGTACCTTCAACCGGCTATTTTTATCATGAGTGGGGTGGGCATTGCCTATGAACTGGCGCTGATGCGCATCTTCTCCATCGCGCAATGGCACCACTTCGCTTACATGGTGATCAGCATCGCCATGCTCGGTTTTGGAGCCAGTGGTACCGCACTCGCCTTGCTGCGAAGCCGCCTCCTCATCCGCGCCACATCCTGCCTCCGACTGCTGGTATTCCTGGCGAGTGTGTCCCTGGTAATCTGCTACGCCGCCGCGCAATACGTTCCCTTCGAGACGTATCAACTCGTGTCGCAACCGAACCAAATGTGGTATCTCCTGGCTCTCTATGTTATCTTTGCAGTCCCATTCTTTCTTATCGCCTCCACAATTGCCCTCGCCTTCATGGTTTGCCCGGAACACGTCGGCCGCATCTACTTCTTCAATATGCTCGGTTCCGGGATCGGCGCGGCCTTCACGGTTGCTGCCCTATATTTTGTCCATCCTGCCACGCTCCCTTACCTGCTGATGCTTCCCGCGGCCGCGGCGCTCTTACTTCTCAGCGTCGGGAATCGGACCTCCCTTCTGGTCGGTGTGATACCACTTATTCTGATCATCATCGCGTGCGGAACCTTCGGTACCGTCCCCATTCGAATCTCCGAATATAAGGGTCTCTCGTACGCGCGGCAATGGCCCGACGCGAAAATAATCGCCGAGCGATATAGCCCGCTCTCGGTGGTGACGGCCCTCAAGTCCTCACAACTGCGCGAGACCCCCGGCCAGATTGCCAATTATCCCATGGCGCAACTCGGTCCGCTGCCCGAACAGATCGGCTTGTATTTCGACGCCGGCGCCGTTTCTCCGATTAACCGTTTTGACGGCAACCTTCAGCGAGTCGCATACCTCGATTACGTTACCTCGGCCGTGGCGTATCGGCTCGTGAATCAACCGCGAGTCTGCATTCTGGGCGCGGGCGGCGGAACGGACGTGCTGAATGCCCTCTATCACGGGGCGCAACACGTCACGGCAGTAGACGTAGACCCGGGCGTGTTTGCGCTCGTACGCCAGACGTGCCGGGACTTTTCCGGACAACTTTACGAGCGCGCGGACGTTACGCCGGTCTTGGCAGAAGGCCGCGGCTTCCTGCAATCCCGAAACCCCTCTGATGCCCGTTACGACCTCATCCAGATTCCCTTGAGCGGCTCTTACAGCGCGGCCGCCGCCGGCGTGTACGCCTTGGATGAAGGGTACGTCTATACCGTTGAGGCGTTTTCCCTCTATCTGAACCGGCTTTCCAAAGATGGCGTCTTAGCCGTGACCTGCTGGCTGAATTCGCCCCCACGAGAAGCGATCAAGTTGCTGGCGACCGCAATCGAGGCCTGTCACCGGTACGGCATCCGCGATCCGAGCCGGCACGTTGTCTTCATCCGCGCCTGGAACAACGCGACCCTCATCGTATCCCACCGACCTCTCGACGAAGCGGCTATCGTCCGAGTACGCGAATTCTGCACGGACCGGGGATTAGACCTCGCGTACTTACCAGGCATTCAGGCCGAGGAATCTAACCGCTACACCGTGCTCGAACGCGACCTCTACTTCGAAGCGGCCCAGGCGCTCCTCGGCGGAAGTCAAGACGACTTCTACACCGATTACCTGTTCCACGTGCGACCCGCGACCGACGACAGTCCCTACTTCTTCCAATTCTTCCGGTGGTCGGCCCTGCCCTATCTCCTTCGCGGCATGGGAGCTGAATGGATACCGTTTGTGGAATGGGGCTACGTGACCTTGGTAGCCACGCTCGCCCAAGGTCTCGTCGGCAGCGTCCTGCTCATTCTGCTCCCGCTTCTCCTATTCGCGCGCGCCGAGGAAACCCGTTCCGCAATACCTTGGACGTTGGTTTACTTCGCGTCTCTCGGCTGCGCGTATATGCTCCTCGAACTCGCGTTCATCCAAAAATTCATCCTGTATCTCGCCTATCCCGTCTACGCGGTCGCGGTAGTCCTCACCGCGTTCCTCATCTTTTCCGGTCTCGGCAGCCTGTTTTCAGAACGGTACCGATCAAGCCCCGTTAAACCTGTGGGCAGCGCCATCCTGGCTATTAGCCTCACGTCGCCGGTTCTCGTCCTCATCCTGACCCAAGGCTATGCGTTTGGCGCCACTTGGTCAGACCTCGTCAAGGTGCTGCTGAGCGTATTGCTGCTCTCTCCCCTGGCCTTTGCGATGGGCATCCCGTTTCCCGTTGGGCTACAACACTTGTCTACGACGAAGCCTTCCATGCTGCCTTGGGCGTGGGGTGTTAACGGGTGTGCTTCCGTGCTGGGTGCGCCTCTCGCCACGCTGTTCGCCATGCATCTCGGATTTCGTGGGGTTATTCTCACTGCGTTGGTCCTGTATCTTATAGCTTTTGGCGCATTTACCAGACTTCGAGCCCGCACCTGACAATCACCTGCGGCGTGCAACCATCTCGAAACACTATTCGCAGTACTTAATCATTTGTTAGTTATATAAAAGATAGTCAACTCTGCCTATCCGCTGACCAGTCGCCCCCTCGCAAGTCCCCCCCGGCCTCCACTAAGAGTATCTCGTAACTCATTGTATAACAGTGCGTTATTCGGTGCTATGTTGTATGGCACAATCCATGCTCCATCCCACACCACTGCGGAAAACACCGAGTTACGTTTCATTCTGGGGAGTTGCCAGGAAAAGAGGAGGGTACCCAAAGAAAATAGTCGTCCAACTGAACAAAATAGTAAACAATCTGTTTTTCTCAAACTGAACAAAAAAGTGGGCATGGCTGGGTGAAAGCGAAGCCTTTGACGTGGGAACGATTAGGGAGAGGAGCTGAGCAGAAATGAAAAGATTACTGGCCTTTTGTGTGGCGTTGACGCTCGCCACTATGCTGCCGGCGGGTGCTATTACGATTTGGCAGTCTGACGGTGACGGTGGATGGGTGCTCTATGATCCCGGTTTGGCGGGATGGGTGATTACGCCGGATGCCTCGGGTGCCGCGGGTACGTCGGTAACGGCTGGTGGCGGAGGCGACTATGAGATCGGTCTTGGAATCGGTGATTGGGGCGACTGGGAAAGCGACTTGCAAGCCGACGCGATCTATGGCGCGGCGGTTGTTCTCCCTGGAGCCGATGCGTACTTGGTCAATTTCTCGGCGACCTTGTATACGTGGGACTCGTACGGAGTGCTGGGTACCCCGGGTGGTTACTGGGACGTGTTCGCCGTCAATCTCAATCAGAGCGATTACTATTGGAATCTGGTGAACGGTGGTTCAGGTGTATTGCCTGACCCGATCGTAAGCCCCGACCCCAATGGCGGCATCATTGATCCTTCGACCGCCGGTTATTTGAGCAACATTCCCGGCGCGACGTGGGCGTGGGGCGGCTACAACTACTCGGGCGGCGGGTTTGAATCTCTTGTCGGTGGCGGCTACTCGCTGCTGCTCGATGGCAGCCCGACTGCTTCTTACTATCTGAGTGTGGTTTTGGACACGAACAGTACCCCAAATTCGGATGATCTGTATCCGTCGTACGGCGCCATCAATCCATTGACCAACGTGCCGGAACCCAAGGAACCCATCATACCGGAACCTACCACCTTGACACTTCTGGGTATCGGTTTCAGCGGTATGGTCGCGCGTCGGTTCCGGAAAGTCGCATAAGGCGATATTCGGGACGGCGACATAAACAACGAAGAGAGGGCCCGCTGCGGAGTGGGAAATTCCGCAGCGGGTCTTTGATTTGTGACTATCCCGGCCTGTTATGATACGTGAAGACGAGTCGTCGCCGGAGAGTTTCGCCGCATGATTGAATTCGACTGCACGCACTGCAACAACCACTTGAAAGTGGAAGACCGGCATGTCGGGCGGCAAGCCCGGTGCCGGGTCTGCGGCGGGATGCTCGTCGTCCCGAACGTAGACGCGGACGGCCGCCTGCAATTCCTCACGGATGCGGCTCGAATTGCCCGGTATGAGCGGCTCGTGCGCCGCGGCGAGATTCAGTGTCGGAAGTACGAACAAGACCTGGCTACCCTCTATAAGAAATACCAGGACGCCCGCCGCGAATCCGAACGCGCCGCCGCTCTGGAATCCGACCTCAAGGTCGCAGAAGCGCGACTGGCCGACGCGGAGGCCGCGTTCAAAGCAAGACCGCCGGAAGGTCCCGGCACGCTGAACGTCTCGCCCGAACCCGACCTGGCCCCGCTCTCGGATGTGGTCGCTGCATTGACGGCCCAACTCGAAGCGGAGCGCACCGCGCGCCAACAACTGCAGCAAACGTTCGAGTCCACCCCGGCTGCCACGCAAGAAATCGAGGCCCTCCACCACGAACTTCAGCGAAATA
>JACQVH010000304.1 GCA_016209895.1 Candidatus Hydrogenedentota bacterium
CCGGGCGACAACATCACGATCACGGTGGAATTGATCACGCCGATCGCGATGAACGAGCAGTTGCGATTCGCGGTGCGCGAGGGCGGCCACACCGTCGGCGCCGGCGTAGTAACCAAGATCATCGAGTAACCAATGCAACAAGTCACGACATGAAGCGATTAACGTGGTTAACAGATAGGATGAGTCCCAGCGGGCCGAGAATCTCAAGTTTGAGCTCTCAAATCTGAGATCTAAGGTGCCCGCCGGGCGGATTGAAAAACGATGCGAGAAAACGTCATACTACAATGTACTGAGTGCAAGCGCCGCAACTATACCGCCACCCGCGACAAACGGAAGAAACCGGAACGCCTGGAACTCAAGAAATTCTGTCGGTTTGACCGTAAGCACACGGTGCACAAAGAAATCCGGTAGGCGCTTGCCGGTCATTAACGCAGGACTGTAGCTCAATTGGCAGAGCAGCGGCCTCCAAAGCCGACGGTTGGGGGTTCAAGTCCCTTCAGTCCTGCCATTATTACTTGCATTCCATCATAGGAGAAATTATGGCAAAGGCTGTTAACGCTACCATGAGCAACAAAGTCAATCCACTCAACCGCATGCGCGAGTTTCTACAGGAAGTGAAGGTCGAAATGTCCAAAGTGGCATGGCCATCGAAAGACGAATTGAAGAGCTCGACGCAGATTGTGTTGCTGATGCTGTTTGTCGTGATGGCGATCATTTTCGTTTACGACACCATCTTCTCGAAGAGCATCTTCTTGCTGCTCAAGTTGGGATGAGGGAGAGGTACTCGTGATCCAAGAAGAACCGAATATGGGCGAATCCCAGGAAACGCCTGAGACGGCCTCATCCGAACCGGGAAATGTTGCGCCCGCGCCGCCGGCGACCGTCCCGGAGCCGGGGATCAAGCGCCGCTGGTACGCCATTCACGTCTACGCGGGGCAAGAAGGCAACGTGCAAAAGAACCTGACGCACCATGCCCAGCAAGCTAGCTTGGCCGATTTAATGGGCGACGTCTTGGTCCCGATGGAGGAAGTGGCCGAGATCAAGTCCGGGGAAAAGAAGGTCTCCAAACGGAAACTCTATCCGGGTTACGTCTTCGTCCAGCTTCCCGAACATCCGGAACGGCACGCGGAATTGTGGCACATGATTATGGAGACGCCCGGCGTCAGCGGCTTTATCGGCTCCCGAAAGGTGCCGTCTCCCGTAGACGACGTCGAAATGCAGACCACGCTCGAAGAAATGCGGGGCGAACGTGAACGGCCCAAACCCAAAGTAAGATTCGAGGAAGGGGAACGGGTGAAGATCGTGGACGGGCCCTTCAACAATTTCGTGGGTAATATAGACGAAATAAACTTCGAGCGCGGCACCCTTAAGGTGATGGTCGAAATTTTCGAACGGCTAACCACCGTCGAGGTCGAATTCTGGCAAGTAGAGAAGATTTGAGCGGAGTACACCCCGATGCCCCCCAAACGAAAAAGCAAAAAACTGGTGACCAAGGTGAAACTGCAGTGTCCGGCCGGCCAAGCCACGCCGGCCCCGCCCGTCGGCCCCGCGTTGGGCCAGCATGGCGTCAATATCATGGACTTCTGCAAGCAGTTTAATGAGCGCACGCGCGATCAACAGGGACTAATCATCCCGGTCGTGATATCGGTCTTCGAAGATCGGTCCTTCAGTTTCATCACCAAGTCCCCGCCGGCCGCGGTCCTGCTCAAACGCGCCGCGAAATTAGCCAAGGCTTCCGGCGAGCCAAACAAGAATAAGGTCGGGTCCGTGACGAAGGCCCAGGTGAAAGAAATCGCCCAACTGAAAATCAACGATCTGAACGCCGCCAGCCTCGACACCGCGATGAGCATGGTCGAAGGCACGGCTCGGAGCATGGGAATCACGGTGCAGGGATAGTCTCCGCATCGTCCTATTCGTAATCGAAGTTCGTGCTCGTAATCGAGTCTCGTGATCCGGTGCTCAGCCCCGAACGGGCGAAAGAACTCATAACTACAGTGGAAGGGTTTTGCCACCCGCCAGACCACAGGAGAATCTGACATGAAACAAAGTAAACGTATGAAGGGACTTCTCGAGAAGTCCCGCCAAAGACTCACCTACGAGTTGGCCGACGCGGCCGCCGGTGTGAAGGAATGCGCCACCGCCAAGTTCAACGAGACTATCGAACTGGCATTCTTGCTCGGCGTGGACCCGCGCCACGCGGAGCAGATGGTCCGCGGCTCCGTAACCTTGCCCCACGGCACCGGCAAGTCCGTCCGCGTGATCGTGTTCTGCAAGCAAGAGGCCCAGCGCGAAGCCGCAAAGGAGGCCGGCGCAGAGACCATCGGCGCGGAAGACTTGGTCGAGAAGATTCAGGGTGGCTGGACCGACTTCGACGTGGCCGTGGCTACGCCCGATATGATGGGCCAAGTCGGGAAACTGGGCAAAATTCTCGGTCCGCGTGGACTGATGCCCAGCCCCAAGGCCGGCACCGTGACTCCAAACGTCGGCCCCGCGATAAAAGAGATCAGACGCGGCAAGATTGATTTCCGCATTGACAAGAACGCGAACATCCACGTGCCCGTGGGGAAGGCGTCGTTTACCAAGGAGCAGATCGCGGAGAACGCGGCCGTCGTCATCGAGGCGGTTCTGCGGGCGCGCCCGGCATCGTTCAAGGGCACCTATCTGAAGACCTGCGCCATCAGCAGCACCATGGGCCCCGGTTTTCGCCTGGACCCGGCGGCACTCGCGGCGCAATTCCGTGCGAATTGAATAGACCGGAGAAACGCATGAACGCACGATTGAATGGAATCCTCTTCACTTCCGAGTCAGTTACCGAAGGCCACCCCGATAAGGTCGCCGACAAGATTTCCGATGCCATTCTCGATGCCATGGTCGCTCAAGACCCCATGAGCCGCGTCGCATGCGAGACCCTGGTCACCACCGGTCTCTGCGTCGTCGCGGGCGAAATCACCTCCAAGGCCGTCGTAGACATTCCGGCGTTGGCGCGCAAGACCATCCTCGAGATCGGCTACCAGGGCGGGCCCTCCGGGTTCGATGGAAATTCCTGCGCCGTCGTAGTCGCGTTGGATAAACAGTCGCCGGACATCGCGCGCGGCGTGGATGCCTCGTCCGCGCATGAACAGGGCGCCGGCGACCAGGGCATGATGTTCGGATACGCCTGTACCGAAACGCCCGAATTGATGCCGCTGCCCATTTCACTGGCCCACCAGCTCGGCCTGCGCCTCGCCCATCTGCGCCGCTCCGGAAAACTCCCGTGGTTGCAGCCGGACGGAAAGACCCAAGTCACGGTCGAGTACCGCAACGGCAGGCCCATTCGGATTGACAAAGTCGTCGTCTCCAACCAGCACGAACCCTTCTACGGCGGGACAAACCCTTCCCAAGTTCAACTAAAGAAAGAGCATCACGAGATCGAAAAGGCGATTATCAAAAAGGCCATCCAACCCGTGCTGCCCAAGAAGTTGCTGACGGGTCAGCCGAAGTATTTCGTCAACCCTACCGGGCGTTTCGTGATCGGCGGGCCGGTGGGGGATACCGGACTCACCGGGCGCAAGATTATTGTGGACACCTACGGCGGCATGTCGCGCCACGGTGGCGGCGCCTTCAGCGGCAAGGACCCGTCCAAGGTGGACCGGTCCGCGTCGTACATGGCCCGCTATATCGCGAAAAACGTCGTCGCCGCCGGCATCGCCGACCGTTGCGAAGTCCAACTCGCCTACGCCATCGGCGTCGCCGAACCCGTGTCCATCAACGCCGTCACCTTTGGGACCGGCAGGATTCCCGACGAAGAGCTCGCCCACATACTCCAGGAACACTTCGACTGTCGTCCCGCAACTATCATTAAGACGCTCAAGCTCCGCGTGCCGATCTACCAGAAGACCTCGAATTACGGCCACTTTGGCCGCGAAGACCAGGGATTTCGCTGGGAAGAAACCGACCAATCCGACGCACTGCGCAAAAAGGCGCGCCTGTAACCGCGGGTTCAAACATGAAAGTCCAGGATTTCGCCTACCAAGTCGCCGTCCGCACCCTCGAACTGCTCGAAGAAACCCAGCACTACAAGATTCCCGACAAACTCCGCAAAGACGTCACCGACCGCATCCTCCAAGAAGTAGACCACCTCCTCAAAAAATCGTCAAAATAACGGCCCACTACCCGACGACTCGCGCCCGCCACCGCCCTTATCCCGTCTACCCCGCAAATCGCATTCATCGCGCCCACGAAAGGTACAAAACAGACTTAAAGACCCGACACTCCTGAGACCAAGGCCGGAATTTAAGTGACATAATACTCCCACAGCGATACCACGACCAGTTACCACGTAACCTGTTGTTCCAAAATAAGTTGAGCCAAGTTAGCTCAACTCGCCCCCAAAAAAATTTCTCGCCTATTCTCATAAAATCCCGCGAATCGTATCTATATATATACAAGGAAAACTCTGGGGTCGCCTTGCCAGGGGGAAATCCCTATGCAACCCCGGGCCAAGCACCAACGAAAGAACGGGAGGGAACAATGCACTCATCAACCCACAAACAAGACCGGCCAGTCTTTGGAACAACCACCAACCCGGTGCTCCGCGCACACGCGCGACACATCCTCCAGCCTACGGCCAGCAGCCTATGGTCTACGGCCTCCAGCCTACAGCCTCGCACACACCGGCCATCAGGTCCACACGGGACGCTCCGCATGCGCGCCCCGCGCGTTTTGGCGCTACTCACCGCGGGGTGGCTCATAACACTGCATGCTTGGTCGCAAGTAGATTCAGTCGCGGTACGCGCTGCAGCGTTGGGCAAAATAACCGCGGGCGATATTCGGGAAGGCGCAACGGAACTCGTTATCGCCCTACGCGATTGGCCGGAGGGCACCGCATCTATTGATGCCGCGGTGCCGACGGCCCACCTCCTTTTGTTTGACCTCGAATACCTAATGGACGACGCCATCCGACGCGCATTCGTGGATCAAGTGATGAAGCCGGACCAAGAACCGGCGGATGATTTGATGCTCGCCGGGCTCTACCTTAACCTGGACAGCGGGCTGAGCGTGGGAGAGTTTCGCACCGTCGGGCAAAAATTGCAGGCGCTGACCAATTCCCCGAAGCCGTGGGTGCGGGCTCTCGCCCTGGCTTTGCTGGCGTCGCCGTACTATTTCCGGGACAGCAACATCGCCGAGAACGCCCGGACCGAGTTGGTGAAACAATTCCCGGACCTCGAGTTGACGCGCGCGGTCCTTCGGGCGCCCCTCTATATCTCACGAAAGAAGATTACAGCCGATTCCGCGGCGGTCTCGAGCGCGATGGCCGCCGACTCGCTCCTATCGGCTCGAAGGAACGATCCGGTGGCCGCGACCGTTCAGCAAACCCTGGACAAACTGGCGACCAACCGCGTGGATGAGGGGGTGCGCATACTGGTGGACGCCGTGAAGAATGGCCCGGACGCGCACACGCGCTTCGGGTGCCTGTACATGCTGGAAGAGTTCGCGGCCGCAGGCCGAAAAACTGCAGTGAAAGAAGCAGCCTCAGTCTTGGCAAACAGTTCATTGGAGTCGGGGGACGCCACCTATGCACGCATACAACTCTTACGGATGGCCGCCGGGGAGAATGACAAAGCCCAGCTTCGGAACTGGTGTGAGACGCTTCTGGCGCAGGAAGATTTGGGAACGGCCTACACGCGCAATATGTATGAGGACCTCATCAAAGAAGTCTCCAAGGCCGCGGAAGAACTCGTACGTTTGGAGGATAGCCCCGCCGCTATCGCAGCCCTGGAGGGGCTGGCCGCAAAGTTCCCGAACAGCGTAGTCGCGGCTCAAGCGCAGGCGCGGGGAGGCGAGTTGCGCAAGATGCAGAAAGCATCGAACGAAACCACATGGGAGACGGAGTTTTTCGGCGAGTTATCGGACAACTCTGCGTCGGAGCAATAGGGTGTCACACCGCCAACGAACAAAATTTTGATGTACGAATAACCCAGTTTTCGCGTGAGAGATAGGGTGAACAACCTGACCTTGGGGTCAATGATGAAGGAGAAGATCATGGGGAAAAGGGGCATCTTCAAAGTCGCGGCGTATGGTCTCGGAGCGGCGAGTTTCGTTTTCATGGTGCTCGCTCCGCTGCACATGGTGCGGGCGATGCAGCCCCCGCCTCCGAGTGAATACACACTCACCGTGACCGTACAAGGGTCCACAAGCGGGACCGTAACCCCATCTCCGAACCCGCCTGGGGGCACGGCGCCCGCTACTCCTACCTGGACCGAGACTTGTGTCGCGGATTCTACTGTGCAACTGACGGCTTCTCCGGCGAGTGGGAAAGTCTTCGATTATTGGAGTGGCGCGGCCACTGGGGGTACCAACCCTACCTCCGTGATCATGAATGCGAACAAATCGGTGACGGCCAATTTCGCGATCGGCTATCCGCTGACCACGAGCGTGCAGGGCCAAGGCACGGTCAGCCCCACCGGCGGCACGTACAAAGCCAATACTTCGGTGTACGTTACGGCTACGCCCGAGTCCGGATGGCGGTTCGACCATTGGACCGGCGACGCGAGTGGGTCGAACAATCCGGTTTCGGTTTACATGAGCGGACCTAAGTCGGTGACGGCCGTATTCACGCGGATACAATACACGCTGACGACTGCGGTGGTGCCGACTGGCGGAGGCACGGTGAGTCCGGCCAGCGGTTCGTTCGATTCAGGAAGCGTGATTACACTCACGGCGACCCCGGCGGCGGGGAAGCTATTCGACTACTGGAGTGAATCCATTTCCAGCCTGGAGAATCCGGTCAACGTCACCATGGATGGGAACAAGAGCATCATCGCATGGTTCGCAGTGGCCTATACCTTGACTACGTCAGTCCAAGGCGAGGGCACGGTCAGTCCCAGCAGCGGTACGTACAAGTCCGGAAGCGGAGCAACGATCTCCGCCAACCCGGCGTCCGGCTGGCAGTTCAACCATTGGGAAGGCGGGGCTTCCGGCACGAGCACTCCGGTTACGATTACCATGAATGGGAACAAGTCGGTTACGGCGGTTTTCACGCGTATCCAATACACGCTCACCACGTCCGTTTCGCCGGCAGGTTCCGGCACGGTGAGTCCGAGCAGCGGGAGTTATGATTCGGGGAGCAACGTGCAACTGACCGCGGCGGGCATTGGGGACTACCAGTTCGGCCACTGGGAAGGGGGCGCAACGGGGACCACGAGTCCGGTAACGGTGAATATGAACGGCAATAAGTCCGTCACGGCGTATTTTGTCAGGATTCCACGCACGCTGACCACGAGTGTAACCCCCGCCGAAGGCGGAAGTGTCAATCCCAGCGGCGGAACCTACGATTCGGGCACCACGATAACGCTGACTGCGAACGCTAATTCCGGTTGGCAGTTCTTGGGCTGGGCGGATCCCCCGGAATTGGAAGAGGCTCCGAACCCCGCCGAGCTTCTCATGGATAGCGACAAGCACGTAGACGCTTGGTTTGTGCGGACTTTTGAACTGACCACGTCGGTGGAGGGCAGCGGCTCGATCACGGTTGATAATCCTAACCAACCCTACGCCGATGGCACGCAACTAAATTTGACGGCCCAAGCCGATAGCGGGTGGCGTTTTGATCATTGGGAAATTGATTTGACCGGATCTACCAATCCGGCCCCCCTTACGATGGACTCGAATAAGACGGTGAAGGCCGTCTTCATCCGCACGTGGGTTCTTACGATCGCCGCGGAGGGACCGGGCAGTATCGCAGCGGCCCCCGACCTGGAGAGGTACGACGATGGCACGGTCGTCACGGTAACAGCGACACCAATTGGGGACGGACAGTTAAAAGAATGGCAGGGCCCGGTTCAAGGCTCAGACCCGTTGATCAAGACCGTGACGATGAACAGCGATATTACGGTTACAGCGGTCTTTACGTATGAGTACTACCTTACAGCCACCGTAGGGTCGGGAGAAGGGACCGTTACCGGTAGCGGGTGGTACGCGCGGAATACGAACGCGAACGTATCGGCTACCGGCAATGGCGGTTGGGTATTTAGTTCCTGGACCGGGGATGTAGCCGATCCGAACCGGGCCAATACGACGGTCTACATGGACGCCAACAAGCAGGTTTCGGCCAGCTTCGGGGCTTCCAAACACTTACATGTGGCGATGAGCCCGCCCTTGGGAGCGATTACGTTTGAACCGGGCGGTAAGAACAATCCGGACGGAGTCTTCCCGGAGGGGCAAGCCGCGGATGATGATTTTGCGTACCAGAAGCAAGTGCAGGTGACCATCAACACAGTGCCTGGGTATGAAGTTGCGAATTGGGAGGGGGATTTTGGCGGCTCGAATCCGGTTGTGGTCAGCATGGACGACAACATGAGCGCCACGGCGATCATCTTACCTACACACTATGATCTGACCATTAACGTGCAGCCGCAAGACGGCGGAGGCACGGTTCCGCCGCCGGGCACGTATTCGGAAGTGCGCAATACTGAGGTGACCATCACCGAACATGCAAATGAAGGATTCCGCTTTGTCGGTTGGTCGGGGAGCGCGTCGGGGACCGGCGAATCGGTCACCGTCGTCATGAACTTCACCAAGTCGGTGACGGCTACGTTCTGCGAGGAGGATAAGTATGCCTTGACGGCTTCCTGGACCGGGGAGGGGTCGGTGACGCCTGCGTTCCAAACTTACAATCCTGGCGAGACCGCAACGGTAACCGCAACGGCGGCGGAAGGTTGGCGGTTCGTGATGTGGCAGGGCGGGTTGCTGGACGGCTTGCGGGAACCGTCCGCAGAGATTGTGATGTATCGCGACCAGCACGTGCACGCTATCTTCACGGAGGATGACGGGAAATTCTGGCTGCAAACCGAGGCGGAAGGCGAAGGCACGGTATCGCCCGCGAGCGGTCCACAGGACGCCGGAACTCCCGTAACCCTGACCGCGCAGCCGGGCCAGGGTTCGCATTTTGTGTCGTGGGAAGGGGACGACGTGGAAGGGAGCACGGAGCCCAGCGTAACGATCACGATGGACAGTGACAAGTATGTCCGCGCTATCTTCGCGCCGGAAGGTACCTTCCATTTGCGGGTCCGGGTCCAAGGTCGGGGACACGTGGACCTTTCGCCGTCTGGAGGCAATTACGCAGCCGGCACGTCGGTCACGCTCACGGCGGAACCGGAACCGGAAGCGTATTTCATTGTCTGGCGGGGCGACGACGTACAAGGGAAAAGCGACGCGTCGGTCACGATCGTGATGAACGAAGACAAGAGCGTGACGGCGGTCTTCACGGACGATCCCAGTGACCTCGATGACGGCGGAGGGTCGGAAAGTGATGTCGCGGATGAGGACGACTGCCAAAAAAAAGAGAGGGAATTCCCGGAGATAGCATCGAAGCCTATCCACGGGTACAACGGCGAAGAATACCTGGACGTGGAAGACATGCGGATCAAGGGTCGGGGGATGGACTTTGTCTGGACGCGCAATTATCGCTCGAGGAAAGGCAAAACCACGACCATGGGTCATAACTGGGATTTCGGTTACAACCTTCGGGTCGAGCGCCACAGCCAATACGACTATGGGCGGAATGTCAAGTTCCAGAATGGGAGAGGCGGTTACAACATCTTCAGTTACAATTCCGACTCTGTTTCCTGGAGGAAGGTGGGGCTGCTGCAGGAAATTCGGCTGCAACCCAACTACACATACGTACTCTTGACGCCGCAGGGCATCACGTATACGTTCCGAAGTTACGACCAATCGGGAAGTGGCCGGCTGAGTTCGATACGCGACCGCAATGGGAACGAGATCAGCTTCAGCTACGGTGACAACGGCCGACTCAGCACGATTACGGATACGCTGGGTCGTCAGATTACCGTGTCGTACAACGCGGAAGGGCAGATTGCGGCGATCACCGACTTTACCGGCCGGTCGGTTCAGTATGCGTATTATGGGGAGAATGAGGCGGGCGGCGGTCCGGGCGACTTGAAGTCCGTGACCACGCCGCCCATCTCGGGCACGCCGAACGGGAACGACTACCCACAAGGCAAGACGACCGTCTATACGTACACCACGGGCAATTACGTGGACGCATTGAACCACAACCTCTTGACCATCACTGATCCTCGAAATTACACGCGGGTTACGAATACCTATGGGAGCGACGACCCCACCGAAACGGACTACGATCGCGTGGTGCGTCAGGAGTGGGGCGGGGGCGTGACGGATTTGGTGTACGTGCCGCAGAATCCCGAAACGACTTTCGGCAATGCCGTGATTAAGACGATTGTCAATGATCGCATGGGCAACGTGCGCGAGTATTTCTATGACATCGAGAACCGCGGCGTCATCTACCGCGAGTATACGGGCCGCGCGCCGGACCCGCGTCTGCCGACTACGGAAACCGACAATCGTCCGACGGGCAAACTGCGTCCGACGGACGAGGATTACTATGAAACGCGCTATACCTGGAATGCCGATTTCCTGCCGACGGTGGTCGAGCCTCACTATAGTCCGGCGGCAGAACCGCGGCGCGAGTACGTCTATGAGCGGACTCTGAATCCGAATGCATCGCCGTTGTCGGCAGGCAATCTGCGAACGGAGCGCCGGCTGTACCAAGCGCCGTCAGACTACTTCGACCGGAACTACGAGTTTCTGGCCTCGTATGGCTGCGGGGGATGTAGCGCGGATTTTGTGACAGAAGAGACCGACGAGAACGGGTTCACGACGTATCACACTTATGATGCGAACGGGAATCGGATACAAACCGTGCATCCGGACGGCGGGCAGGAGAACTTCGAGTACAATAACTATGGACAGGTCACGGCGCACGTCTGGCCGGACAACGGCAGCGGACACCGTCGGCGGGACACGTTTGTCTATTGGCAGAGCGGAGCGTCGAACGGATATCTGCGGTGGATGACGCTCGATACGGGCGGGGCGGAGTTGAGCTATCAGTTCTTCTACGATCCGCTCGGCAACGTGAACAACGTGGTGGACCCGACTTGGAATGCGACCACGCTTCAGTACAACGCGCTCGATCAGGTGGTCGAGGTGATGTCGCGCACGGTGTCAGGAAATCTGCGGTATCGGAAGCAATACCACTACGATTGGAACGACAACCTGATGCGGGTGGACGTCGAGGATTTGGACGCGAGCGGCCAATCGCAAGGCGACGGCTGGCTGAGCACGAACTACGAGTACGACCCGTTGAACTATCTGACGCGGATCGCCCGGGAAATGTCGCCGGACGTCTACGCGGCGGTGGAGTTCGCTTACGATGATAATCGCAACCTGAAACTGATCCGCAGCCCCGAAGGGGCGCTCGGACGTCAACCGGACAACGTGGTCCAGATTGTGAATGACGAACTGGACCGGGTATGGAAGGTGATTCAAGCGCCGGAGACGGCGGCGCAGTCCACGACGCAGTTCGACTACGTCGCGCGAAGCAACCACGTCGAGCGGCGCATAGTGGGGCTCGAGGGCATCCTACAGACGTATACCTACGGCTACGATGAGGTCGGCCGATTGGTGTCCGTGAGCGATCCGATGGGCAACGGAGTCGAGTTCAACTACGACGACGCGGACCAGGTGGTGTGGGCGCGGCGTTCCGGCGAACTCGCCGATGTGGCCGGGTTCGGCGGCAACGTGCGCCTCGAGGAAATTTTCCTCAACTACGATCCGATGGGACGCGTGACGCGTCTCGAGCAGTTGTTCTTCGATCCGGCGACGCAGGGCTCCCTTGGTGACGGGGCGTCGGTGTTGGAGATTGCGTATACGGCGGCGTCGCAGATTCAGTCCATCACGAACGACCGGGGGTTCACGACGCAGGCGGTGTATGACACGGCGAATCGGCTGTTGCGGCTGACGGATGCGTTGGGGAATCAGCGC
Source organism: Candidatus Hydrogenedentota bacterium (assembly GCA_016209895.1). Lineage (GTDB taxonomy): Bacteria > Hydrogenedentota > Hydrogenedentia > Hydrogenedentales > SLHB01 > JACQVH01. The sequence continues at coordinate 11,839 of JACQVH010000304.1, forward strand.
CAGTATACGTACGACGCGAACTCGAACGTGGTGCAGGTGACCGAGACGCATCAGCCGGACCCGGCGGTCGGCGGCGCGGCGCAGCAGTTTACGGTGAACTACAGTTACGACGGTCTGGACCGGGTCGTAAGCGTAACGGATGGGTCGGGGAACGTGACGCAGTTCACGTATGATTCGCGGGACAATGTCGCGAGCGTGAGTCGGCCCATGGCGGGTGCGGCGGGCATTTGGACGTTGTTTACGTATGACGGTCTGGACCGGGTGACGAAGGAGGCGCGGATTCTCGCGTACGAAGGCGCGGAGCCGGCGACGTATCTGGAGACCAATTACGGTTGGGACCACAACTCGCGGGTGACGTGGGCGCGGGACGGGAACGGCAATGAGACGCAGTATACGTATGACAATCGCGATCAGTTGACGCGGATCGCGTATGCGGACGGGACGCAGGAGGAGTTCGCGTATGACCTGTTCGGGAACCTGGTCGCGTCCACGGATGCCAACGGGACGGTCATCACGAGCGCGTATGACGCCCTCAATCGGCTGACGGGGCGGCAGATTCTGGCGGGGGCCGGAGTATATCCGGATACGACGTGGGAGGCGTTTGGGTATGATGGGTTGTCGCGGTTGGTGTCGGCGCAGGATGATGATTCGACGGCGGCGTTTGCGTATGATTCGCTATCCGACCTGATCCGGGAAGTGCAGAATGGTCGGACGATTGCGCGGACGTTTGACGGCGAGGGCAATCCGGTGCAGACGCAGTACCCCGGCGGCGCGACGTTGAATCGGACGTTCGACGCGCTGGACCGGCTGCTGTCGTTGACGCGGGCGGGCGAGGCGAATCCGCTGGCGACGTATCGCTACGTCGGTCCGGACCGGGTGCAGCGTCGGGAGTACTCGAATGGGACGCG
>JACQVH010000297.1 GCA_016209895.1 Candidatus Hydrogenedentota bacterium
AATCAGCACTGTGCGCAAATGGGAAGGGAGATTCTCGTCACGAAGGTCGATACGGCTACGACGAATGTTTACGGTGCCGGTACAGCCGAGGTGACCTTTCGCTGCCTCGACAAGGACGATCCGGAGCTGCGACGACGACAGTAGATGCCAGCCGATGGCGAGCCGGTCACGCGCTTGAGTGACTGGTACCGTAGCTCGCCGCGGCTGGTCTCCACGGCCGGCGGATCCACTGATGGAAAGCGTGGTCTCGGCCTTGCGAGACGAGGAGGACCGTGTGACGTGCGACATCTGCGGGCCTGGAGACAAGCGAGAAGTCAGGAAGTCGAGGATGGTCGGTCGCACGCCGTCCGGGTTTCCCATTTCCTGTCATCAGCTGGAATGTGGGCATTCGTGGCACCATCCAGGAATCGGCGGCCAAACGAGCGAATGCACCTGTTCCGATTACACCCGCCCGGCTCCAGCCGGAGGACATCCCTGACACGTGACAGTCATGTGACGAAATACGGAGTGATGCTCCCTCGGCGATCCGGCGACCCCGTGCACAATGCCCTGGAACGGCTGCCGAACAGCGCGTTGGACCGGACCGCTGGCTCGCATTCGCTCGCCGCGGCCGGTCAACGCGGACGTTATTATAGGCAGACAGTATCGGCGGAGAGGATGGACGACGCAACGCAGATTCTCTTGAGCGAGTACGCACAGGTCCGCGATTCCGAACGGTCGAGTCGCAATCTACTGGTGCGAATCAATACACTAGCCGTAGGCGTCGTATCCGGACTGTTGATTGCCATAACGCAGTACAACGTCGAGGTCTTGGCGCTCGTCGGACCGCTTATCTTCTACTTTGTTGGCTTCTTCTACAGCGCGGAAGCCCTGCGGCTCTTGCGTCTAGTCGAGCACGCGCGGCGCCTCGAGCGCCAGCTACGCGCCGAGAACCGCAGTCTCGCCGCGGGTCTTGAGGACGCCGCTCACCCCGGCGCCGGGCTTTTGTTCTTGTTGCGCTACAACGCAGGTATAGTGATCGCCCCGGCATTGTTCTACGGGATCTTCTACCTACTGTTCTTCTACTTCCTGGCCGAGAGCGGATATCCGGGCCCACTGAAGCTGGCTCTCATAGCGGCTTACCTCCTCATCGGTGGGATCCTCTGGTTCCATGATCTCTGGACGAACCGGCACTATCTCCTGAGGAAGGAGTCGACCAGTGCTTCCTAACTTCCGGATCCAGGCGACGGCGGGCGAGTCGCGCGTGGCCGGTACCCACGGCTGGTGTCCGCCCGCCGCGCCTGATCCGGCGCGTTGATAGACAGTCGCGAATGTCTCAGGTGAGTCGTGCCAAACTTCGATCCTGATCACTATCTTGCCGTGGAGACCTACAACGAGGCTGTTCAGGGCCTCCACGGGATCTGTGGCCTCATTCTCTTTGAGTTTGCCCACGGGGAGCGTGGCACTCGCGATCTGATCATCCGAAACTTCATTGCTCGCACCGATATGATGGTCAGGGCTGTCTTCCGGTTGTGGGAACTCCGGGATTACCAAGACTGCTGGATAATACATCGATGCCTGCTCGACAGACTCTTCCACCTATCTTATCTAGACCAGCATGACGGGTTCGAGTCATTTGAAGCTTGGTCGTTCCTTGAACAATACAACGCTCAAAATCGCGTTCGAAGTGATCCCGAGTTTGCTGGCGCCCGCGAAGGCAAGATGTTCGCGATCACCCCGGAACAAAAGGAGCGCGCTCGAGTCCTGTCGGCGCGTCCGCCAGTCTGGCAGCGACCAAAGGCGGAGGAGGTCGCCAAGACGCTCGCCATGCGCTTTCTCTACCGTTTCGGCTACGACTTTGCCTCCACCCATGTCCATCCAATGGCCAACGACGGGCAGCAGGATTTCCTTACGCTCACGAAGCTGGGACCCACGGCAGAGCCTCTGGAGCAACGCTCCGTCTTGTCGAATACTTTGCTAGTCGGAACCATGGTGGTTCAGGCTGGACTAAACGCGAGCACGTTGTCATGGCTCGCCCTTGTCTACGACTTTCTCGACGACCTCCGCCGGTTGCTGGGGATGGGAGCCGACGACTATAAGCGCAGCTTCATCAAGCTCGCAAAGATGAGTGAGGAGGGTATCAGGCTCTATGCCGCACCGAGTCGTCCGAATGAGGGACAAAAGGATGTCTAACAACATGGTCGAGCGGCCCGGCCAAGAGCGGCCGGCCGCTCACCATGGAGTTAGACGTCATCCGGCGCTACACAGGGATGGGCGGGACATGTCCCGCGGATGCAGTTCCCGATCGAATGATGGCTCGCGAAGGGGGACCGATCGTGGCGAAGCGGAAGCGGAAGAACCAAAACCCGGTCCGTTTCAGGGCGGCTCGTGTCGATGCGACAGTAGGCAGCATCGCTCGGCGGATGAACGCGACTATCAGCTTCCAGAAGGTTCGGTCTGCCTGGTCCTCCCAAGTGGTCGGAAAGCTCATGTCGATGGGAAGGTCAACAACCTACTCGCGAGATGGCAGTGACTCGTCCATCGTGTCGGTCCTGTGGCGGTGGATCCGGCGATGCTGCGCGCATCACCTCGGACGGACAGAAGAGGAAACCGCTCATGAGGAAGGGACTCCTGTTTATCCTCACCGTAGCCATCGCATTTGGACCCGCCTTCGCCACTGCGCAAGGTAAGTGGAATTTCCCCGACCGTAAGGCGATCGTTCTCGACATCTCGCCCCATATCAAGATCACGAGCTTTACGTTCGAGAACACCCTTGAAGGACGCATCTCATCATCGAGGAACTCCTTCACATATCAATGGCGTAATGCCGGCACTGTACCGGTACTTGCATTTGAACTGGTTACGTTGAAGTACGATCCCTTCGATGAACCCATGACAGGTTCCCGTACCTTGGTCTCTGGCAAGAATAGCGCCGACTTCACTCCGCTTCAGCCAGGCGAGAGCAGTGGCGACGGCACGATCGGCTACGGTCACACCCACGTCTTGACAGCCATTGTGTACGTCCGTGCCGTTCGCTTCGTCGACGGTACGCTCTGGCGCGCGGATCCCAGCGTCGTTGTCGCAGAGGTGAAGAAGGCTGCGCCGGGCATCAAGGATGCCGGTCCCCTCGTGCCTGAACGTGAGAAGAAGGACGAGAAGAAGCCATAAGCATCACTGCGCCGAGTCGTGCCGTACCATGATGACGTCTAACATCACGATGAACCCGACGTCGGCTTCGCGATGCTCAGCCGCCGCGGGTTATCGTGCGCGTTGGGCGTCATGAGTACCGGTGAATTACCAGGCGGAAACGAACCCGGGGCTCGTCGGAGGTGGCGCAGCGTCGGCCCCTTGCGAAGGGCTCTTGCGGCGATCCTTGGCGTGCCGCTCTTTCTCGGAGGCCTCGGCATTGTCGCAGGGTTCGTATTGCTGTTCGAGGAATCTACGCCGGGCGACCTCCTTCTCGGTTCCGTCGTTTCGGTGCTCATTGTCGGGGGCGGCTTCCTCCTCCTTCTCATCGCCGCGATGGGAAAGAGTCCGGATCTGCTAGCGTTGAACTCCGGCTCTGCCGGGATAGGCATGCCCTACGCTGGGTTTTGGCCTCGGACGCTCGCGCTGCTGATCGACGCGCTCCTGTTCCTGCCACTACTGATCGTGCGGACACTGATTCGAATCATCTTGCCGTTCGCGTCGTGAAGCGGATATCGTCGGCGCACTCGGAGGCTGCGATGGACGCCGACGCT
>JACQVH010000298.1 GCA_016209895.1 Candidatus Hydrogenedentota bacterium
CGCTGGATGCGATGTTCCGATTATCGGTGACTTTCATATCAATGGCCACCGGCTCCTGACCGAATAGCCCGCTTGCGCTGAGGCGCTCGACAAATATCGGATCAATCCGGGCAACGTCGGCCGCGGCTCGAAGCGTGATATGCAATTTGCCACCATCTGCAAGATAGCAGTGGACAACGGCAAACCCGTGCGGATTGGCGTGAACGGCGGCTCGTTGAACCCTGAACTTGTCATGCAGAAGATGGAGGAGAATACGGACAAGAACCTCGGCAGGACGTCCGACGAGATCATCAATGAATGTATGGTCTTGTCCGCAATTCAGTCCACTGAACTTGCGCTGGAATGCGGCTTGCGCAAAGACCAGATCATCATTTCCTGCAAGGTATCCGTCCCGCAGCATTTGATCGAGGTCTATCGTGAGCTCGCCCGCCAGACCGATCAGCCGCTCCACCTTGGCCTGACCGAGGCCGGAATGGGTCGCAAGGGCCTAATTTGGTCATCTACCGCCATCGGCATTCTTTTGAATGAGGGCATCGGCGACACCATCCGGGTCTCGCTGACTCCGCAACCGGGCGGCGACCGGCGCGAGGAAGTGTACGCCGCGTGCGAAATCCTGCAAGCGCTGGGTCTGCGCTCCTTTTCTCCCAGTATCACCGCCTGTCCCGGCTGCGGTCGCACGACCAGCACCACCTTCCAGGAACTGGCCGAACACGTCGAGGCATACGTTCGCGCCAGGATGCCGGAGTGGAAGCGGCAGTATGAGGGCGTCGAGTCGCTCCGGCTAGCCGTAATGGGGTGCGTGGTAAATGGCCCAGGGGAATCCAAGGCGGCCAATATCGGTATCAGCCTGCCCGGAACCGGCGAAGCGCCCAGTTGCCCCGTCTACATAGACGGGAAGAAGTACAAAACACTCACCGGTACGCCCGAAGAACTGGCCTCACAGTTCCGCGTTATCATTGACGAGTACGTGGCAACGAGGTACACGCCGCGCGTCACCGCACCCCCGGCGCTAGTCTAGATTCTGTCCGGTAATCCGTATGTGCCGATTGACAGCGCTCATAGGAAGTTGTAGACTCGCGCACGGTGAGCGATGCCTTTTTGCGGGAGTCATATCCCGTGAGGCAATGTGATTCACCGAGCCGCGTGGTCTTAGGGAAGAGCGGTGTAAGACCGCCGCAGTCGCGCTGCTGTAACCGGGGACGAAATTGGCACGGGCCACTGTCCAAACTGGATGGGAAGGCGCCAAGAGTAGGGTGATCCGGAAGCCAGAAGACCTGTCCACCGGCTGATTATCGTGCAGCAACTTCGCGGGAAAGGTTGCAGCAGGACAGGTTTTCCCCATTCGCCTTCCTGCCTTGTTTCCCATCATGGTCGAATGAATATGTGAGTATGGCGGCTCCGTTGCGACCGCCCGTGCGGGGAGCAATCTATCATGCGCCGGGTAATCCTGCTTGCAGGAATTGTCGCTGGTGCCATCGCTATGATGCAGTTGGCGGCTAACCAATCCACGCAAGGGCCACCGGAAGCCGGTGACCCGTCCGGCGTCGGAACGCGACCTGCGCGGCTCGTATCGCTTTCTCCCGGCATCACCGAGATTCTGTTCGCACTGGGGCTCGGCGATCGAATCGTGGGGATCACTTCGCACTGCGTCTATCCGCCCGAAGCGGCCGGCATCAAACAAGTGGGAAACTGGCTCGCGACCAACGCGGAGTCCGTGATCGCCCTCACACCGGACTTGGTGGTCATTTCCTCGATGGAGTCCGCGGTGGCGGACCATCTGACGCGTCTGGGAATGCGTTGCTTGGTCGTCAAACAAGATTCCATCGGCGACATTCTGACTTCAATTAGGGACATAGGCGCGGCGTGCGGGGCGGAAGTGGAAGCCCGGGAATTGTCGGCAGGAATCCAGGAACAGTTTCGCCGTATCGAGTCTGCCGTCGCAGGACAGCCGCGGCCACGGACACTGGTTGCGGTGGGGCGGGACTACACTTCCCGTGCAATGGACCAGGTGTATGTCGCGGGGAAAGACAGTTTCTACAGCGAGTTAGTGAGGATGGCCGGAGGGGAAAACGCATTTGCGGAAGGGGGCTTTCCGTATCCGGCGGTTTCCGGCGAAGGGATCATGTTGTTGAATCCGGAGGTGATCTTGGAAATGGTTCCCGAACGCGCCACGCACGGCCTTGATTCCGGCTCCCTCTTGGCCGCGTGGACGTCCCTGCCCGAGGTCGCTGCCGTCAAGAGCGGACGAGTCTTCGTGCTCGACGGCGACTATATGGCGATACCCGGCCCGCGCGTGGTCCGCGCTCTGACTGACATTGCGCGCAAGTTGCACCCGGAGGCGAAGCTATGAACGATCGTGCCCCAACGGTGGTAGCCGACAAGCTTTCCGTGTGCGTTAAGGGAAAGACGATTCTCGAGGGCTGCTCGTTTCGGATCGAACGAGGCGAAAGCGCCACCATCATCGGACGAAACGGGGCGGGCAAAACGACCCTGTTGAAATGTATCGGCGGACTTACGCGGGCAACTGCGGGAAGCGTCCACGTGGAGGGAAGGCTCGTGTCGGACTGTCCGCCGAGGGAACGCGCGCGGCTCATGGCTTACGTTCCCCAGAGCGCCGGAATCGTGCTGACGTGCACAGCGTACGACTTCGTCGTGATGGCGCGATATGCGCACTTCAAAACGCCCCTCGCAATCGCCGAAGCGAACAAATCGGCAGCGCTCGAAGCAATGAAGACCACGGGGACGGTGGAGTTCCGGAATCGCCGGCTCAACACGCTGAGCGGCGGCGAACGCCAGAAGGTGTTCATTGCCGCCGCGCTTGCGCAAGGATCGCCCATCCTGTTGCTTGACGAGCCGGCTGCGTTTTTGGATTACAGTCACGAAGCGGAGTTGGCGGCGTTGGTCCAGCGGCTAAACAAAGAGTCGGGGCTAACGGTGATTTCCGTAACCCACGACCTCAACCAGGGCGCACTCGAATGTGATCGCGTGGTCGCGCTGCACTGCGGCAAACTGGTGTTCTGCGGCCCGCCGGATGGGCTGAGCTCGCCCGACGTTTTGCGTTCCATATACCAGACACCGTTCGACATCGTCGAGCACGGCGGTACGGGGCGTTCTATCGTCATTCCCCTTCGGAGGCGGCCGTGAGGAGACGAGTCATCCTTATGGGGCTGTTGGCGGGGTCTGTGGTGGCGGTGCTGTCCGCGCCGTTCGTGGGGTCGCAGCGGGTATCCGTGGACGCGGTACTTCATCCGGGCGCAGATGATTGGGCGTCGGCGATATTCTGGAAAATGCGCGTGCCGCGCGCGGTAACGGGGTTTCTCGCGGGTGCGAGCCTGGCCGTGAGCGGTTTGGCGTTTCAAGCCCTGTTCCGCAATCCATTGGCGACTCCATTCACGCTCGGCATATCGAGCGGCGCGTCGTTTGGCGCGGTGTTGTGCTTGCATCTGGGGTGGACGTTTTCGCTGGCCGGAGTGCCCAGCACCGTAGCGGCCGCCTTTCTGGGCGCCGTCTTCTGTGTCACCCTCGTGTATGGTCTGATGCGGGCGACGGGTTCATTCTCGACCTCGCGCTTGTTGCTGGCCGGCGTGGCCGTGAGTTTCTTCTTTTCCAGTCTGATTATGTTTGTACATTACACCTCGGACGTCTTGGACAGTTTTCGGATACTCCGCTGGCTGATGGGCGGGCTGGCCATGACCGACTACCGCGCGGCATGCAATCTGGCCCCCTTTACGGTAGGCGGGGCGATCGCGCTCGGGTTCCTCGGGCACGAGTTGAATCTGCTTGCGACAGGGGAGGAACTGGCGTTGAGTCGGGGCGTCAACGTGGAACGCACGCGTTACACGCTATTCTTTACCACCGCACTCATGGAAGGCAGCGTGGTGGCGGTGTGCGGTCCCATTGGTTTTGTCGGGATGATGGTTCCACACATGTGCCGGCTCGCGCTGGGGACCGATCACCGCTATTTACTGCCCGCGTCATTTCTGGCGGGTGGCGCATTCCTGGTCCTCAGCGACACGATAGCGCGTACGGTCGCGCTACCCGCCGAGATACCGGTGGGCGTCATCACGGCGCTGTTGGGTGGGCCGTTTTTCGTATGGCTGCTTTTCGGCAAGTCCGCCGAAGAGATTGAATGGTAGTCTTCTGACGAAAGCGAGTGAATCCATGGAAATACTAGAACCGACGATAGCCCGGATTACTCCACAGGACGCCGCTTGGCGGGATCGCGCCACCCGCCGGCTTGAACAACTTACCATGCCGCATTGGGCGCTGGGCAGGCTGATGGATCTGGCGGTGGACCTGGCGGGAATGACTTGGTCCTTGCAGCCTCCGGTAGCGCGACGGGCCGTGGTGGTGATGGCCGCTGATCATGGCGTGGCGCAAGAGGGCGTGAGCAAGTATCCACAAGAGGTGACCCTGCAAATGGTGCGCAACTTCGCCGCGGGAGGAGCGGGCATCAACGCGCTGGCGGGCGCGGCGGGCGCAAAGGTGGTGGTGGTAGACATGGGTGTGGCGGGAAATTTGAAGGACCTCGTTGACTCCGGGACGATCCTGTGCAAGCATATCGCGCCCGGAACGTCATCCATGGCGCGCGGGCCGGCGATGACGCGCGAGCAAGCCGTTCGCGCGGTTGAAGCCGGGATCGAAGTGGCGCAGGCGCTCGCGGCGAGTACGGATGTGTTTGGGACGGGGGATATGGGTATCGCCAACACGACGCCCAGCAGCGCAATTATTGCCGCGTTGTGCCGGACGCCCGTCGAGGAAGTCACAGGACAAGGCACGGGGATTGACGAAGAACAGCGGCGCCACAAAATATCGGTGATCAAGAAGGCACTGGCCATCAATAGGCCGAACATCGCGGACGGCCTGGACGTCTTGGCCAAAGTGGGAGGGTTCGAGATCGGCGGGATCGCCGGACTGATACTCGGCGCGGCGGCCCTGAGAAAGCCGGTGATTGTAGATGGTTTCATCTCGACCGCGGCGGCGCTGATCGCGCGTTCTTTGGCGCCGGTATCGTGCGAGTACATGATCGCGGCGCATCGCAGCGCAGAACAGGGACACCACGCGGCCTTGGAGCATTTGAACAAGCAGCCGCTGCTGAATCTCGGTCTGCGGCTCGGCGAAGGGACCGGGGCAGCATTGGCGATGCACTTGGTTGAGGGGGCAGCGCGTATACTTACGAAAGTGGCTACGTTCGAAGAAGCGGCGGTGTCGAAGGCGGACAAATGAAGAGTCCCGGACCATGATGAAATCATTGGGGGCGGCCTTGCAGTTCCTGACGGTCTTGCCCATCAGGAACTCGTTCGAGGCGGCGGAAATCGGGCGTTCCGTGGCGTTTTTTCCGATCGCCGGCGCGCTTATCGGCGGGGTCATTGCCGTTCTGGACTATTTTGTGTTCAGTGCGTATTTCCCTCCGGCCGTGTCCGCGATGATGGCGGTTATTGCGTTGGCCTCAGCATCGGGCGGGCTGCACCTGGACGGCGTCGCCGATACCGCCGACGGCTTCTTCAGTTCGCAGCCCAAGGCCCGCATTTTGGAAATCATGCGCGATAGCCGCATCGGCTCCATGGGTGTGCTGGCACTGCTGGCCGTGCTGGGATTGAAGGCTGCTGCGCTGGCGTATCTGCCGGACCCGCAGCGCTGGCGCGCAATACTGCTGGCGCCGACCGCGGGCCGCAGTATGCTGGTCGCGGCAATGACTCGCGCGCCCTACGCGCGTCCAGAAGGCGGATTGGCGACCGTGTTCCTGGAATATCGAAAACCCTGGCATGCGCTCTGGGCCGTATCACTGCTTATCGTTGCGAGCGCCACCCTTTGGGGCTGGCGTGGTATCGTTTTGGCGGCGTTGTGCGTCATAGCCACGGCGGTATTCAACGGATATGCGCGTCGCAAGATCGGTGGAATCACAGGCGACACACTAGGCGCCGTTTGCGAGTTGGTTGAGACCGGTATTCTGCTCGCGGCATTGGTTGTGCCGTTGTGAATCCTTCGCGCTCCGACCGATCGCCGTAAGCAAACCTGGGTATGAGACTATGTCCAACGTCACATTGATCACCGGCGGCGCGCGAAGTGGCAAGAGTATGCACGCGCTACGTCTCACGGAGCCGTATGCGCGAAAGGCGTTCATCGCGACCGCCGAGGCGTGTGACGAGGAGATGCGCGACCGGATCGCGCGGCATCGCAAGGACCGCGGTCCGGGTTTCCTGACTATCGAGGAACCGTTGGACTTGGCCGGAGCGCTCCGCGGACTCGCCGGCCGCGCTGACGTAGCCGTCGTGGACTGTTTGACGGTGTGGCTGGCGAACGTGATTCACTACCGGGGCGCAGACCGTCCTGACTACGAGGAAATCTCCCACCTTCTGGAGGCGCTGGCATCGCCCCCGTGTGACGTGATTCTGGTTACCAACGAGGTCGGTATGGGGATCGTGCCCGCGGACGCGATGACACGCCACTACCGGGATCTGGCGGGAAACGTAAATCAACGAGTGGCAGCCCGCGCGGACAAGGTAATCTTTACGGTGAGCGGGATCCCGGTAACGATCAAGCCGGGAAAATAGATTCAAAGGAAGCACAAATCTAAGCCGGCCTGCCACCCGAGAGCGGGCTTCGGACCGAACATTTTCGTATGCGGAACTCTACTCCGCGTACAATTTCGTAACTTGTGTCTCCCCCTCATACGTCACTGATTCCCGCCGGTCTAGTGCGTAAGTCGTTACTGCATAATAAGTTAATATATGTAGCCGTGATTTGCGAGCCTTACGGCACAGAAATTGCCATTGTGTCAACAGTTCAGGCGAGATCAAAGCAGAGTATTTCATCAGGGAGAAGCCGGAATGGATGCCGCCGCGGAGGGCATGACCGTCAGGATGAACACTATCGCAGACGCCGACGCAAGTCATTATGAACACGACGCGGTCAAGTGCGTGCTCGCGAACTTGCACAAGTTGAGGGCCGTCGCCGATTGGAACCCCATGATGGCGCGAGTCCTTTACGCATATGCCGGCGTGTCTCAACGGTACGGGTAGTTATGATTGTAATTTTCGTGCAGGTCAAAATGTAGCGCCCATTTGTAATGGGCGTAACACTCTTGGCCGATGTGATAAGGATTTTAGTGCAGGTCAAAACACGGTGACAGCTCCTTTTCTCCTCTTGCGGTAACCCCCCTCGTGTTTAGGCCGCACCGGGTGGTATGGCTCCCTCTGCCGAATGCCTTCGCCCGGAGCATTCGGACCACCCGTTGCGGCCTTCCTCTTTTTTTGACGCCAATGCGCCCCATTGGTCTTATAGGTCCTATAGGTCCTATGCTGGAACAAGACCCGCTTGCTCAAAATCGGGCGTCGGTGTATCTTGATTTCACCTAATCTAGTCCTGTTGGCGCAGTAACGTGAGTCTCAAGCTTTCCGGGACGCCGCGAACTGGAGTTCCTCAGCGGGTCGCAACCGAGGGCGCGCGAAATGAGAAACAAAGAGGCCACCCAGAAGTTTCGTGACGCAGACAGATTCTACAAAGAGGGCAAGTACGCCGATGCGCTTGCCATCCTCGATGAATTGGAAGACGAGTTTCCGAACACCAAGAATGTGATGTACCCGCGGGCGCTGTGTCTGCGCCACCTCGGCCAGCCGGAGAAAGCCAAGGCCATTGCCGAGCGGCTGGTCAAACTGTTTAACGATCCCCGGGCGAAGCAACTCCTCGAGGAACTAGAACCGCCGGAAGCCACGCCCGTCATACAAGTTGGACCGATTTCGGCGGCCGGCGATCAGCCGGACTATAACGCGCTTAAATCCATGGGCATCAGCGGCGTCCCCGAGTCCATGGCGGATTTCACTTCGACCGCGCAGCCGGACCTTCTGGGACCGACCGAGTCCACCCTTTCGAGTGTGCAGCAGGACCTTCTGGGACCGACCGACTCGACCCTTCCGCCCCCACTGCGGGTTGAAGAGAAGTCCTCCCTTGTGAGCACACTGTTGCTGGTGGCGGGCGTGATAGCCGTAGTGGCCGTCATTGGCGTTGCCGGGTTCTATCTGACGCGTGGCGGCGAGAGCGGCAAGTCGGCCGGCACACAGGTGGCCATGCAAACAACCGCCGAGGCTCCGGGCACAGAAGCGGCCGAGGGACCCGCCCCCGGAACGCAAGCATGGGAAGAGCTGCATTGGGACGATGAATTTAAGGAGGACGAACACGCCGGCAGCGCCCTTCAGCGCGTGATCGGGCCAACGGGACTCGCAAGGCGTATCTTGCTTTTCGCATTTGCGCTGCCATTCGAGATGATTCCGATTTACTTGACGCTTCTTCTAAGCGGGAAACTCCCGGGCGACACTTTCGGCCAAAACATTGGCAATGTCGCCGTTACTACGCTTAATCTCATCTTGCTGAACTGCATTCCATGCATCGGCTTCTTCCTGGGACTTTACATGCTCTATAAAGTCTACGATTTCGGTTTCCTCGATTTCCTGATCTTCTTTGCCGTGGGCATCACCTTCAACGTCGTGTGGATTTTCGTCTGGTTCTCTATCATGTTCGCCTAGGAGAAGCTGACCCACGCGTCAAAACCGTCGCATGCGCCGATGGCCGCAGCCTGTAGTAACGCCGCAAGGCGTTCGCTCTCCGATACTGATGCCGGCAGTTGTGCCTTACGTGATATCACAATCGAGATTTGGCACAATGAAGTCGCACTATACTTGGAGGTATTGATGGTTGAAGATAGAAGCCTGACTCGCCGTTCCGCATTGGCAATCATGGCCGCGAGTGCAGGGGCGCTTGTCGCGTCGGGCGCCGAGAAGGAGGGACCTACTATGCCTGACAGCACGCAGGGCAAGCTAAGACTCAACGGGCGTGTTCATCACTCCGTGTGTCGTTGGTGCTATTCGAAAATGCCGCTGGACGACCTATGTCGCGAGGCGGCGGCCATGGGTCTCGAATCCGTGGAATTGCTTAAGGAAGACGAGTGGCCCGCGGTCAAGAAGTACGGGCTGACTTGCGCGATGCCGATGGGACCGAGCGGCATTGCGGACGGCTGGAACCGTCTCGAGGACCACGACAGACTCGTGAAAGAATCGGAACGGCTGTTGCCGCTCATCGCCGAGAACGGCTTTCCCAACATGATTGTCTTCTCCGGGAACCGGCGCGGCATTTCGGACGCGCAAGGCTTGGATAACTGCGCGCGCGGTCTTTCGCGCATCACCCCGACGGCTGAGAAACTCGGTATTACAATGTGCATGGAATTGCTCAACAGTAAGCGCGACCACAAGGATTATCAATGCGACCGCACGCCGTGGGGCGTCGAACTCGCCAAGAAAATCGGCTCGGATCGCTTCAAACTCCTTTACGACATCTATCACATGCAGATCATGGAAGGCGACGTCATCGCGACCATCCGCGAGAACATCCAATACCTCCACCACTTTCACACCGGCGGCGTCCCCGGCCGCAACGAGATTGACGACACGCAGGAACTGAACTACCGCCGGATCGCAGAGGCGATTATGGAAACCGGCTTCAAAGGCTACATCGCCCAGGAATTCATACCCAAACGCGACCCCATGACCTCCCTCCGCCAGGGAATTACCATTTGTGACGTCTGACGTTTCCGCGGCGGCTTGGTCTCCGTCGTTACTTTGAGTAGAATGGCCCGGAGGAAGAAAGTCACGTCATGGGATCCCCAACTACCAGACTTCGACGATTGCGCCGCAACCCGACGCTGCGGCGGATGGTGCGCGAGACGTATTTGCGCGCGGACGACCTCATCATGCCGCTGTTTGTGCGCGGCGGTTCGCGCGTTCGCAAGGAAATCCCGTCTATGCCGGGACAGTACCAGTTTTCCTGCGATACGTTGGTCGAGGAGGCTAAGTCGGTCGAGGCCGCCGGCGTGCCGGCCATTATTCTGTTCGGCATCCCGGACGAGAAGGACGCGGTCGGGTCGCAGGCCTATGCGTCCGACGCGGTCGTGTGTCGTGCCGTGGAGGCTGTGAAGAAGGCGTGTCCCGCGCTCTGTGTCGTCACCGACGTGTGCTTGTGCGAATACACGGACCACGGCCATTGCGGCATCATCAAGCCAAACCGCGACGGGAATCCGGACGTGGACAACGACTCCACGGTGGAGGTTTTGGTCAAAGAAGCTCTGGCGCATGCCCGCGCCGGGGCCGATGTCGTGGCGCCATCGGATATGATGGATGGCCGCGTGGGGGCGATCCGCAAGGCTCTCGACGCCACCGGCCTGCCGGACGTGGCGATTATGGCCTATAGCGCGAAGTTCGCGTCCGGCTTTTACGGACCGTTTCGCGACGCGGCGGAATCGCCGCCGCAATTCGGCGACCGCAGTTCGTACCAGATGGATCATCCGAATGTACGCGAGGCGATGCGCGAGATTGAACTCGACCTCGAAGAAGGCGCGGACATCGTCATGGTGAAACCCGCAATTGCGTATCTGGATGTGATCCGCCAAGCGTCCGAACGTTTCGATGCGCCCGTCGCGGCCTACAACGTGTCGGGGGAGTACGCGATGATCAAGGCGGCGGCGGCGCGGGGTTGGCTAGATGAGAAGCGAATCGTGCTCGAAGTCCTGACGGCGATTCGGCGGGCCGGCGCCAAACTAATCCTGACGTACTGGGCCAAGGACGCGGCGCGCTGGCTCACGTGAAATCGGCATCTTCTTCTTACTGACGTTTGGTGGGATGTTTCTTCGTCTTCTAATGAAAGTACTTTGCTGAATGGACAAGGCGACCGTTTCAATTCTGGTTTTCGTTGGGGCGTACATCCTGTTTGTGTTCCTGCCGAATCGGCGGAGCCTCGTGGCGGTGGGCGCAGCGGCCGTATTGGTGCTGACGCAGACCGTCACTCTTCACGAAGCTGTCGAAGGTATCAATTGGAACGTCATGGGCATCTTCGTGGGGATGCTGATTGCCGCGGACGTTTTCATCGAGAGCCGGTGTCCGGCTTATCTTGCGGAACTGATTGTCAACCGTGCGCGGAGCACCGCCTGGGCCATGCTCTTTATCTGCGCGCTGACCAGCGGCCTTTCGATCTTCGTGGAAAATGTCGCCACGGTTCTGATTATCGCGCCGGTGGCCTTGGCCCTCGCCAAGAAACTGGACATCAATCCCGTCAACATGTTGATCGGTATTGCCATCTGCAGCAACTTGCAGGGCGCCGCGACCCTCATCGGCGATCCGCCGAGCATGTTGTTGGGCGGGTACGCCAAGATGACGTTTCTGGATTTCTTCTTCTACCACGGCAAGCCCAGCATCTTCTTTGCGGTCGAGTTGGGCGCGCTTACCTCGTTGGTGGTGCTGTACTTCGTCTTCCGCTGCCATCGCGAGAAGACCAGCGTCGTGCCGGTCGAGGTGGTGCGCTCCTGGATGCCGACGCTCATGCTCGTGATCCTCGTCATCGCCCTCGCCGCGTCGTCCTTCTTTGACAAAGGGTTCAGCTACCTGGCGGGCACCATCTGCATGGTCTTCGGCGTGCTGATGCTGGCCTGGGAGAAACTGGTCCATGGCGGCCGCATCTGGGAATCCATGCGCCGATTGGACTGGGACACGACCTTTTTCTTGATGGGTATCTTCATCGTCGTCGAAAGCCTTACGGTCTCCGGTTGGATATCGTGGACTTCCGACGCGCTCTCGCACGTGATCGGAGAGAACATCTTCCTCGGTTACACCGTACTCGTCTTCGTGGCCATGGTGGTGTCGGGATTCGTGGACAATGTCCCGTTCCTGGCGGCCATGCTCCCGGTAGCGATGGAACTATCCGACAAGCTTTCCGTCAACCCGGCGCTCTTCCTCTTCGGATTGCTAATCGGGTCGAGCTTGGGCGGCAATATCACGCCGATCGGCGCGTCAGCAAATATCGTAGCTTGCGGGATGCTGAAGAAAGAAGGCCACACCGTCACCTTCACCCGGTTCGGGAAGATCGCCGTTCCCTTCACCATCGCCGCCGTGGTTCCGGCGTACCTCCTCATTTGGTTCCTGTGGCGGTAGACCAGCCCTTGACTGCGGGGCGATTGTCAGGTACAAATTAAGCAGTGTACCGGTGGTCATCCACCGGCACGCCATCTGTGGATTCGACGAGACCTTTGGTGTATTTGCTCCGGTGCGGCATCCTTCTCGGCCTGTTTGCCGTAGTAGGGGGAACTGCGCGAAGCGAAGTTGTGTCCGTTCCCTTCCGTTCAGGCCCGGTCCAACTCCCGGTAGCTAAAGATGCGCCGGGTCCCGGCCACGTCGTGGTGCAATTCGAACGGCACCCAACGCCTGCCGAACGTCGGGATTTGGAAGAACAAGGCCTTCATCTTCTCGCCTATCTTGGAGCGCGGGCATGGTTTGCCCAGACGACTGGCGCGAAGCTGGATACGGCAGGGCCGGCCATCGTGGGACTGTCGCCCATTCAGCTCGAGTGGAAACTGGCTCCGGAATTGCTCCGAAGCGAGATACCGCCCCACGCGATAATTCCCTCCCCCCACGAGTCCGGTGCTGCGAAAGCGACACCGCTCGAAACATGGTGCGCGGCATACGTCTGTTTCCATAAGGATGTTCCAGGAGCAACTGCGGGTCGAAGTGTAGTGGCAGGCCATGGGGGACTAGTCAGAGACGAAGTTCACCTGGTAAACGCCCTGGTCATAGAGATTCCGGTCGCCGCCTTAAAAGGGCTCGCGGCCGAGGATGCGGTGCAATGGATCGAGCCGGCGTTGCCCCGCTTATCGCCGACGAATGACACTGATCGCGAACTGACGCAAGTCAATGTAGTGCAGGCGGCGCCTTACAACCTGGACGGTTCCGGAATTCACGTCCTCGTATACGACTCGGCGACGGCGGACGGCAGCCATCCGGATTTCGGTGAACGGCTCACGCAACATGATGAGACCCCGCCGGCAATTCACTCAACGCACGTAGCGGGAACGTTGGGAGGCAACGGCGAAGCCAGCGAATCTCACGGCGGCATGCCGTTTCAGTGGCGCGGGATGGCACCCGGCGCACTGATTGATTCGTACTCCTACGATTCGGATTCAAGCGGTATCATTCTCTATACCAATCCCGGCGACTTGGAAGACAATTATCGGGATGGAATTGCAAATTTCGGCGTAGACCTTGCCAACAATTCTCTGGGCATCAACATCTTTCTTAACGAATATAGTTGCGATTTGTTGGGAGACTATGGCGTTACGGACGCGCTGATTGACACGATTGTGGCGGGAAGCATCGCCGGTTCCTTTCGCGTGGTTTGGGCGGCCGGCAATGAACGGGGTCTATTCCGGTGCAGCGCCGGCTTTGGCACCATCGGCCCGCCCGCCGGAGCGAAGAATCACATCTGCGTCGGCGCAGTGCAGGCCAACGACGATTCGATGACCGGATTCAGCGGCTGGGGACCGACCGATGACGGTCGGTTGAAACCGGACATTTGCGCCCCCGGCTCGGAGAGCGACGACGATTTCGGCGTAACCTCGACGGACACGTCCGGCGGCTATACGGTGTTGCGCGGTACATCCATGGCGGCGCCCGTGGTCAGCGGCATCTGCGCGTTGTTGCTGCAGGATTATCGCGCCCAGTTTCCTAAGCTCAATGGTGGCGAAGCGAATCCGAAAAACTCGACTCTCAAGGTGTTACTCGCACACACGGCGGTAGACCGCGGCAACGATGGTCCGGATTACCAGTTCGGTTACGGTTCAGTACGCGCGGAAGATGCGATTCTGTTCATGCGATCCGGAAATTTCCTGGAAGACGAGGTCGAAGACTCGAGTCTAAGAACATACACCGTGGAAGTGCCTGGCGGCACAGCGGTGCTCAGGACCACCATGGCTTGGGATGACGCGCCGGGTACCCCGAACGTCTCCCCCGCTCTGGTGAATGACCTGGATTTGCTCGCCATTTCGCCTTCCGGCGCTACCCATTTCCCTTGGACACTGGACCCATCGGTTCCGGAAGACCCGGCACGACAGGACACCGCCGATCGCATTAACAACGTGGAACAAGTGCTCGTGGCCGACCCCGAAACGGGCGTCTGGCAGATTCGGGTCGTCGGTCACAGCGTACCATTAGGGCCACAGGCGTTCTCGCTGGCAGCCTCTCCGAATCTGCGGCGTTGTTCCAATCAAGGCAGCGTGGTATTCGTCGCGCCCCGTTACTCTTGCCAGGCCGTCGCCTCCGTACTGCTCGTGGACTGTCAGCTCGATCTGAACCCCAGTGCGCCTGACACGGCGAGTGTGCGGGTCTTCTCGAGCAGTGATCCGGAAGGCGAAGCCGTATCGCTTCAGGAGGCCGGCGACGCCACTGCGGTATTTACCGGAACGATCGCATTGGACACAAGTATTCAGGCCGGTTCTGTTCAAGTGGGCGACGGCGATACGTTATCGGTCGAGTATGCGGACAATGATGACGGCACGGGACAGCCCGGCTTGGTGCGAGATGAAATCCCGGTTGACTGCACGGCGCCGCAGATTATGAATGTCTCGTCAGCCGCAAGTGCCGTAAGCGCGCGAGTTTCTTTTAGCGCGGATGAACCCTGCCGTAGTTCTGTCATATTCGGCACGCAGTGCGACAGTTTTGGCCAAAACGTTCGAGAATCACGCTACCTCACAGAACATGCGCTGCGGCTGACCGGACTCACTCCGGAATCGCGGTACTTTTTCACGATTACCGCGACCGACAGCGCTACAAACACCGCGACAGCGAACAACAACGGCAACTGCTTCACGTTCACGACCGGCGTTCGCGCGGATTATTTTACCGAAGTCTTTGACGGCACAGACATTGACATCGCCGGCAGCACGCTGGTCCTGCGACCCGATGGGTCGGTGTCCCATTACTCCGCATTTTTCAAGGCCGGCGACGTGGAAGACTTTACGGACCCGCAAGGCGGGCATCCTTTGACGCTCGAAGACGACGACTTCGAAGAGATCATTCTTGAAGATGTCCGGCAAGTGCTCCTGTACGGGGTCGCCTATACCAGCCTCTTTGCAGGAAGCAACGGCTATCTGACGTTCGGCGCGTCGGACCGCACGCCCGGTACGTCAATCACGCGTCACTTCGACTTTCCGCGCATCAGCGCCTTATTTGAGGACCTCGACCCGTCTTCGGCCAGCGGTGGACAGGTTACCTGGAAACAGACCGCGGACCACCTCGCGGTGACCTGGCAGGACGTGCCGGTCTTCAATCAACCCGAGAATCGGAACACGTTCCAGGTCCGAATGTATTTTGATGGACACCTGGAACTGACGTGGCAGACCTTGAGCCCAAATGCGAACCTTGTAGGGATTTCAGCCGGGGCCGGCACGCCGGAAGACTTTCTCGAGAGCGACCTCTCGGCCTACCCCGCGTTCAGCGTCCGACTGCTTCCGATCGGCGACCGTACGGTGGTCGAGGGACAAACGCTGGAATTCGAAATCCGCGCCGAGAGCACATTGACCACACCGACACTAACCGCCGCGAATCTGCCGGACGATGCCACCTTCGGCGACCGGGGTGACGGCTCCGGGTTTTTCCGTTGGACAACCGACCTCAACGACCGCGGCGAGTATCCAGGCGTACGCTTCACCGCGAACGACTCGGCCGAGACAGACGCAGAAGAAATCACGATTGCCGTGCTGAGTCGGCTCGACCTGAATGGTGACGGCGCCGTTAACGCCGTGGACGTGCAGCAGATCATTAACGCCGCTCTCGGCCTCCCTCACGCCGGCCAAGCCGATGTTAATGATGATGCCACGGTGGACGCCGTAGACGTGCAACTCGTCGTCAACGGGTCACTCGGGCTGACATGACGTGACCTTCCCTTCCTTGCGCGCTCTTCTTTCCCTCATTCCGAACTGAACTTTCTGTCATTCTGAGTCCGCCAGGGCGGACTCAGAATGACGGATTATTCATTCTCGCGCAAGGTCGAAGTGCGGGTAAGACAGATGTACGTGATGATGCGGACTGCGCAAAGAACGAAGAGGGTCATGCGCAATCCCAGCTCGTTTGCGCTCAACCACTCGTAGAGCCCGATCATCATGGTCATCATGATCACGCGTCCGATGGCCAGCGGAACTTCCCAGGCACTCAAGTATTCGATGCGCTGGGCGGGGTCCTGGGCGGATTTCTGGATGATGTGAATGCGGAGACTGAAATGCGCAATCCCAAAGAGCGCCCCGGACACGGTACGCAGAAATCCGAATACGACCAACGTCAGGACTGAAAGATTGAACGCGATTATAGCGCCGGCCGCCAGAAGAAAGATGAGTCCCCAACGCATATAACGCCGCCAGGTGCGCGGGCTCATGGCGCGTCCCGCGAAGTACGAGACGATCACGCCGGATAGGGCCTGGTAACTGGCGTAAGCGCCGACCACGAACTCATTCTGAGTCTTCATATACATCAGCAATCCCAGCAGAAAAGCGAAGATGCTGAACGTGCCGGCCATCGAAGCGGAAGCAAGCATCGCCAGACGCCAGTCGCGCTGGTCCTTACCCGGAAACAGCGCCCGCCAGATACGGAATGGCCGGCGGCCGTTGTCACGGGGCGTCCGGAAACTGACCACGAACGAGACCAGGTAGAGCACGATCACGAGCCCAAAGACCCAGTGATACCCGGTCAGATTGGAGGGCGCCCGATCAATTATCAGGCCCCCGATAAGCGGCGCAAGGATTTGCAGCGCTCCTCCGATCGACTGGAGTAGACCCATGAAATACTCCGGCCTCCCGCCGATGGTCGCGTCAAAATTGATAGTATTTGCCCCGGCGTAGAACACGCCCCAAGTGACGCCCAGGAGAGCGCCAAGTTCGGTCGCGTATTCTGGAGATCGCTCGCGCAACGTGAGCAGCAACGCGTAGTAGGCCGCGTGCAGGACCAATCCGAGCCGGTACATATGGAGCCGGTCGCGAGCCTGCGAATACCAACCGGCGGCAAGGAAGAAAACTGGTGTGACGACATAGAGTGCCATGTAATGCCGGCAGACAACCTGAAAATCCTGACTGTTGCGCCAGAGATAAACACTCACGAAAATCGAGCACAACGTGTCTGCCGCGTTGAACAGACCCGTTAGGGACAGGGCCACCCAGGCATGAGGTTGAAGTCGTTTTTCCCGCATGGAGACGACAAGCGTAGCGGAGAGGCGCGAACAAGGCAAGGTGTGGTGAAGAAAAGATTAGGATTCAAGCGGAGAATGGAACTCTGAGATCAAGGTCAGGTTGCGTTTTGAGGGCGAATCCGCCAGAATGGCCGAGCTTGGGCAGGTAGGCAATTAGTCATGTCACATTTCGCGAGGGGAGACACCACATGGACGTTACACGCAGACAGTTCTTGGGAAGTTCCGCCGCCGCGGTGATTGCTGCCGGCGGTATCACGCGCGGCAAGGTGTTCGGCGCCAACGACAAAATCCGCGTCGCGTGCGTCGGAATTCACGGCCAAGGCAAGACGCACATCGAGCAGTTTATTAAGGCGGGCGCGGAAGTGGTCGCGCTATGCGACGTGGACCGGACGGTGCTCGAATCCCGCGCCGCGAAGGTAAAAGCGGACACCGGTAAGAAGCCGAAGCTTTACACGGACGTGCGCGACCTCGTGGAAAATGACGGCATAGACGTCGTAAGCACCGCCACGCCGAATCACTGGCACTCGTTGGTGACCATCCTGGCGTGCCAGGCCGGGAAAGACGTATACGTCGAAAAGCCGATCTCCCATAACATCTGGGAAGGACGCCAGGTAGTCGCCGCGGCGCAAAAGTACGGGCGTGTTGTGCAACACGGCACGCAGAACCGGTCCAATGCGAAGTGGATGCGGGCCATTCAACGCATGCGTGAAGGAGTCATCGGCGACATCTTCATGGCGCGGGCGCTCTGTTACAAGCGACGCGACGCGATTGAACCTATCGAGCCGCCGAAACCCAAACGGTTTAATTGGAATCTCTGGCAAGGGCCGGCCCAGGAACGCGAGTTTCGCCCGATCTACGTTCACTACAACTGGCACTGGTTCTGGGAATGGGGCAACGGCGATCTCGGAAACCAGGGCGTCCACCAAATGGACTGCGTGGTGTGGGGAATGAACAAAGGATTGCCCGTCAAGGTATATAGTACGGGCGGGCGTTACGGCTACAAAGACGAAGGCGAGACCGCCAACACGCAGGTCTGCACCTACACCTACGCCGACGGCACCGTAACCGTGTTTGAAGTGCGCGGCCGTGGCACCAATGACGAAGCCGGAACCAAGGTCGGCAATCTGTTCTACGGCTCCAAGGGATATTTCTCCGAGGCCGATGGAAAGTTGAAGTTTTATGACCTCGAAGGCAAGGAGATTCCCGATACGACGACGGAGATGCCGGCCACGGATGGCGCTTACGGCAACTTCCTCAAAGCGGTCCGGTCACGCAAACCGGAAGACATCCCCGCGCCCGCCTTGGCCGGTCATCTCGCCGCCGCGCATTGCCATCTCGGCAACACCTCATATCGTCTAGGACGCTCGCTCCAGTTCGACCCGGAAAAAGAGATGTTCGTCGGCGATGACGAAGCCAACCAGATGCTGAAACGAAACTATCGGAAGGAATTCGAAGTCCCGCAACTAGCGTAACGTAATCGGAAGGGCGGCCATATGGGGCCGCCCCCACGAGACGTTGTTTGTGGTAGGGGCGGCCCCGTGTGGTCGCCCTTTCTGCTGAAGTCTCAGCAGAGCCGGTGTATAATTCGATGTTAGGCGTAAGCCGGGCCATGCAGGAGCGTTTTGGGATGAGGATCAATGAAGCGGGAGGCGGCGCGATGAAAGGCTTGAACCGGAGAGAATTCATGAAGCGGACAGCGGGGGCCGTGGCTGCTACGATGGCCATACCTTCGCTGGGCACAGCGCAGTCCGCAAAGCTCACCGCCACGACTGTCCGCACCCTTGGTAATACGGGCCTGTCCTGTTCCCTGCTGGGCATGGGTACCGGGACCAATGGCTGGGGTGGCAGTTCCAATCAGACGCGAAAAGGACGGACTACCTTCGTTTCGTTGCTCGAACACGGCCACGCTCAGGGTCTAACGTACATTGACATGGCCGATATGTACGGTTCGCATGATTATGTCAAAGCCGCGCTCAAGAACACCATCCAACGGGACAAAGTCATGCTGCTGACGAAAACTGTGGCGCGGGACCCGAAAGTGATGCGGGCCGACCTCGAACGGTTCCGAAAGGAACTCGATACCGATTATCTGGATATCGTCTTACTGCATTGCCAAACCGACCGCGGTTGGCCCGAAAAGATGAGGCCCTGCATGGACGTGCTCGAAGAGGCAAAAGGCAAGGGCCAATTGAAAGCTCACGGCGTATCCTGTCATGACCTCGGAGCGCTCAAGCGCGTTCCGGAAACGCCTTGGGCGGATGTCGTATTGGCACGGATTAATCCTTTCGGTCTGCACATGGACGGATCGGTAGACGAGATCGTGTCGGTTCTACGACAGATTCACGATACCGGCCAAGGCGTCCTCGGAATGAAGATCGTCGGAAACGGAGACTTGCGTGACCGCATTGTGCCGTCCCTCCAGTTTGTCCTTGGTTTGGATTGCGTGGATGCCTTCACAATCGGTTTTGAGAGTACCGAAGAACTCGATGGCGCGATGGGACACGTCGCGGCACTATACCCGGCCTAATCCGAACCACCCGCGAAATCGCTCTGGAGTGCGGTAGCTTGCTCCGGCTTTGCCTAAGCGAGCTTGCTCGCGATTTCTGCGATAGCGCTTGGAATCAGGGAAAGTTCTGGGATTGGGGACGGGGAGCAAGCTCCCCTCAGGAAAGCGGGAGCAAGCTCCCGCACTCCACAAAGTGGCTTATTCCCCCGGTTTTGTGCTACGATCTAACCCAATGCGTGCGGGGGTGCCTGCCACGGTTCGAATAGCCTTAGGACCAGCGCCTCCACGTTTGGAAAGTCCGGTTAAATTACTCAAAGGTCAGCATCGGAAAGGGCAGAACAATGGCACGTTCAATGGCACGTTCAATGATCGGGTTGACATTGATGGCGATCCTTTTGACGGCTTGCGAGACATTTCCATGGCCTCGAAAGAAGGCTTCAACGGAGCCGGTAGCGGAGATGGAAACCGTGGATATGAGCGCCGGTACCCAAGCGCCGCCGGTCCCCGAACCGGGATTACCGCTCGCCTCGGAACAGCGGTTCAGTGACGTGCCCCTGCCCGTGGGCGTGAAAGAGGATTTGGCCCGGAGTTACGTGTTCGAATCGGCGACCTTGCAGATTGGTCGCATGGTCTACAGTACCAAAGCCAGCGTGAACGAACTGGCCCAGTTTTACATCCGCGAATGTCCCGCCACCGACTGGAAACTCGACAACGTGATTCAGGCCGAAGGCGCGGACCTGACGTTCAAGAAGTCCGGGAAACGCCTCCATGTCACCGTCCGAGACCAGGGCATGACACGCGGTCGTGAATTGATTCTCAACCTGACACCGGACAGCGGTCCATGAGGCGCGTTGCGACCTGTATCGCCGGGTTGGCGGTTCTGACCGTGGTCGGTTGTATTCGAGACCTCCCCGTCACGTTGCCGGGGATTTCGAGTTCGGAGAAAAGCGACGAGGAACAGATCGCGGCGGTCCTGGACGATGTCCAACGGGGAATGCAAACCCGCCGGATTTATAAGGTGATCGCGTACGTCTCCCGGAATTATCACGACGCCGACGGGCGGGACTTCGCCGCGGTGCAGGCCTATCTGAGCTCGATTTTCAAGAAGTATCGCAGCATTAAGATCGAGCGGGTTCCGCCCACCGTCGCGGTGCAAGGAAACCGCGCGCGCGCGGTCGAGACTTTCGGCACCAATGCGCAACCTGAAGACGCGACCGTGGATCCCCCGATCCACCTTCAGGGCCAGGTCGCGGTCTATTTCGAAAAGGCGGGCGGCGCCTGGCAGATTGTCGAATGGGGCAACGTACAGTAATGGAAAGGAAGTAAGAGTACTTCGATGGCTACAAAGAAATCCAAGAAGCGAATTCAGGAGATTCTGGAACATTCTCCGAAACAGAAGAACGACGTCATCGCCCTGCTACAACACGTCCGCGAAAACCCCGTGCTGTATGCGACTTCAACCTTGTTCGTGCTCCTCGCCGCCTTGGCCGGCCTTCTCTACCGCGTAAGCGCGGCCACGAAAGAGCGGACGGCCCTGACGGAGTATGCGCGCGCGTTGAAGAGCGAAGACCCAAAACTCCGCACCACCGCGCTGGAGCAAGTTCCCGCATCGAAGGGCAAACTCGCGGCCGAGGTCCTATACATGACCGGCGAGGCCGCCTATCAGGAAGGGGACTACGAGAAAGCCAAAGCGGCCTTCGAACGCGCGCGAAATGAGTACCCCGACTCCCCGTATGCCCCCGACGCGATGGAAGGTCTTGGTTACATCGCGGAAAACCAGGAGAAGTATGAAGACGCCCTCGCCTTGTACAAGGGTATTCAAGAGAAATGGCCGGCTTCGTTCACGGCCCGGCGTCAGTCTATGAATTCAGCGCGTTGTCAGGAACACCTGGGCCGATTACCGGAGGCCGTCGAGTCGTACCGCCAACAGGTAGACGCGTTTCCCGGCTCTCACCTGGCGCAGGACGCCCAAGCCGCGCTCGATCGCCTGCGGAAGGATCATCCAGACCTGTTCCCGGAACCTGCGCAATCCGAACTTCCAACCGGCGACGTGTTGAAGAGCCTGGAAGGAGCAGCCACGCAGACGCCAACGGCACCGGTTTCGGCGCCGGAAGAGATCGCGCCCTCGCCGGAAACCGACGCAACGGCCGAAGGGGCCACACCGGCGTCGCAGAGCGGCAAGGAAGGCGCGGCGGGAGTAAGTTCGGCGCCACAGTAAGCCGCTATCAGCTTTGACGATACGACGGGGCATAGCCCCACGACACGTGGATTAGTTCGGGGTTTTGTGGCATGGATCAGGTGGCGCCGCCTTCCACGCGGTACCAGTGTACAAGGATGTCGGCGTTACGCCTCTAAGTCCTAGACAGGGGACTCGTCCCCATGTGTGCGAAAGGTTATCATTATGTACCGAGCAATTGCCGTTCTCGCCTTGTGTTCTGTCATTCTTCTTACCTTCTCCTGCAAACCACCGGCAAAGTCCGCTCCCTCACAGGGGGAAGCCGCCGTGCCCACGGCCAAGTTCAAGCTGGCCAATGTGGTTCCGCCCTTGGTGCACCTCGGCACCCTCAAGAGCCTGCCGATCCGAGTCGGTCCGTTCATTGAGCACGTGCGCGCCAATGTCGCCGGCGCGCCGCAAGGGGAAATCGAAGGCATCGCTTTTGAAAGTCATGGACAACTCCTCGTGGCTACCAAGAGCGAAATACAGCGTCGTGGTTCCGGCGATCAGTGGCGGTCCCTGCAGACCTTTTCGCCGTTGGCAAGCGGCGAGGCGGTATGGAATAACCCGGCAGTGCATATGTTCCGAGCGCTGAACCCGGATTTCGACCCCGAGAATCCGAAGATCGAATTCGACCCGGGCGTTTCCGTAGGCAAGATCAACGCTCTCGCAAGACTACAGGACACCCTCTGGATCGGTTCGGAAACAGGCCTGTACCAAGTGCCCGCCAAGGGCGGCGTGGCCCAACATCATGGTGAATACGGAGTCAACGGTCCTCTCGCGACCCGCGTGCGAGCGTTGGCCGGGGATTCCAAAGGCCGTCTCTGGGTCGGTACGCCGCTCGGTATCAGCGTTCGCGCCGCCGACGGCTCTTGGACCCATCTACGCGGCAAGGAAGGTCTGCCCATTGAAGACGTTACAGCTCTTGCCATCGGCTCCGATAACAGCATTTGGATCGGTACTTCAAGCGGCGCCATCTTGTATAGGCCTGACGCGGAAGGCCGGAAGTGGTTCTATCGCGCGGGCAAACGCTATCTCCCAAATGATAACGTTCGCGGAATAGCGGTCTCGCCGGACGATAAATCGGTGCTCTTCGCTACCCAGGACGGTGTCGGCAAAATCGAGTTTAGGCAGACGACGCTGCTGGAAAAGGCCCAGACCATCGAAAAGCTGGTGAATGAACGACACCGGCGTTTGGGGCTCGTGTCCGAATGTTCCCTCAATAATGCTGCGAATCCGACCGCGCACACCATCGGCGATAACGACAATGACGGACTCTGGACCGCCTACCACATCGCCGCGATGTCACTTTGTTATGGCGCGACTCACGACGAGGCCGCTAAGAAATCCGCGCAGGAGGGTATGCACGCCCTATACACCCTCCAGAACGCGTCCGGAACACCCGGTCTGGTGGCGCGCAGCGTGGTACCTTTTGAAGAAGGGAAAACCAAGAGTGAACAGTGGCGTCCTTCGGCCGACGGCCGTTTCTACTGGAAAAGCGACACTTCGAGCGACGAAATTGACGGGCATTACCTCGCTTTCTACGCCTACTACGAACACATCGGGCAACATGATTCGCAAGAGAAGGAACTGTGTATCAAGCAAGTACGCGACGTGACGAATTATCTCGTGGACCACAATTATCAACTTATTGATTGGAACGGTAAACGGACGCGGTGGGGCTTCTGGAATCCGGAGGCGCTGAACGAAAACCCGGATGACTACGATGAAATCGGCCTCAACGCCTTGCATATCCTGTCGTTCTTACAGGTCGCGCATTATATAACCGGCGACGACAAGTTCCACAAGCATTACATGAAG
>JACQVH010000025.1 GCA_016209895.1 Candidatus Hydrogenedentota bacterium
GACTTCCTCGCTGCCGGTCACGTTGAGGATATCGTCCGCAATTTGAAAGGCGAGACCAATGTGCTCCCCGTAACGCGTGAGCACCTCGAGTTCCCCCGCATCGGCTCCGGCGAGAATCGCGCCGCAACGCACGGCGACCCGGATCAGCGCGCCGGTCTTGCAAGCGTGCAGGCGCTGGAGTTCTTCGAGGGTGAGCCGCTTGTCCTCACTTTCGAGATCAAGCACTTGACCGCCCGCCATCCCTTCGGCACCGGCGGCCTGCGCGATTTCGCGGACGATGCTGGCATGGCCGGTTTGCGCGGCGATATCGAAGGCCATGGTCAGGAGCGCATCGCCCGCCAGGATCGCCATGGCTTCGCCGTAGACCTTGTGCGAGGTCGGTTTTCCGCGCCGCAGGTCGTCGTTGTCCATGGAGGGCAGGTCGTCGTGGATGAGTGAATAGGTGTGGACCATCTCGATGGCGCAGGCCGCCGGCAAGGCTACGGTATCGTCGCCGCAAATTGCTTCCGCCGTTCCCAAGACCAGCGCGGGCCGCAGCCGCTTTCCCCCCGCGAACAGACTGTAGCGCATCGCATCGCGCAAGGTGCGGGGCGCGCCGTTCCACGCGGAAAAATAGCCGAGCATAGCACACTCGGTCTTTTCGCCCTTTTCAGCTAGGAAATCCTCAGCGGTCATCCCGTATCCTCGCAAGCCCCCGTCAGCTCTATCCTCACGTACCCACAAGGATCACCCAACGAGCCATGGAAAATCAATTGGCCCACGCATCGCGAAGGGTGGGGAATGTATGGTGCCACGCTTCAAGAACGACCACAAGGACTACAGGGACCCCAAAGACGGAAAGGACCGAAAGAATACGGGATAGTCTTGTCGGACTTAAGAGTAGACCACGGATTACGCGGACGGCGCGGATGAGAGGTTTGGATAAGACCAGCGAAAGGGGGTAAACTTCAGGGGGAATCGAAAGGGGATGCGGTCATGAGTAGAGGCGCGTGTTCAGCGACGATCGGCGTGGGCGTGATGTTGTGGTGTGTGATCGGAGCGGCGGCGAGTTGGGCCGAATTGACGGAAGAGGAATTCACCAATTCCATCGGCATGAAGTTCGTCCATATCAAGCCCGGCACGTTCTTGATGGGAACGCCCGAGGAAGATGTACTTCCGGACGCTCTGACCACGGACTTGGTCAAGGAAAAGACGGGGCCGATGCCGCACCGCCGGCACGGTGATTTCGATGAGCACCCAGTGCACGAGGTCCGAATCACGGAACCGTTCTTCATGGCTGCGATGGAGGTCACGAATGCGCAGTACGAGCAGTACGATTTCAATCACGGGCGGTTCCGCGGCCAGCAAGGTTTCTCGTGCATGGACGACGAGGCGGTGATATTTGTCATGTGGCACGACGCCGTAGCGTTCTGCGAATGGTTGAGCGAGAAGGAAGGGCTGCCTTACCGCCTCCCGACGGAAGCGGAATGGGAGTATGCTTGCCGCGCCGGCACGACGACGCCGTTCTCGATGGGCGACGCACTGCCCGTCGAATTTCAGAAAAATGTTTTCGAGTCTTGGCATCCCGATCCAACCCCCACGCGGATCACTGAGAAGTTCCGCTATCCCGAACGCCAATTCAAGGACAATATCGTGTTGCTCACGGTGGGGCGCACGCCGCCAAATCCGTGGGGACTCTACGACATGCATGGCAACGTCGAGGAATGGTGCCTGGACTGGTACGGACCGTACGTTTCGGGCCCGCAGGCCGACCCGGTTGGACGCGCGGAGGGCGAATTCCGGGTCACGCGGGGCGGCAGCCACTCGACCGAATTGTACTTCTTACGTTCCGCTAATCGAATGGGCACGCTACCGGAAGATAGTTCCTGGCTGATTGGTTTCCGCGTGGTGATCGGCCCCATGCCCAATTCCAAACCGCTGTCGCCGGCCACGCCGTATGATTATCAGAAGAACGTGCGCACGGAGGTCCCTCCCGACCGGAACCAAGGTCCGGACCGGAATAAGCCGTATTTCAAGGGACCGCAACCGTTCGTTCGAATCAGTCCGGAGGCGCATGGTCCGCTGTTCATTGATCACAATCACGATCCGGGCCTAGCGCCGTGTCCCAACGGCGATTTGCTCACGATCTGGTATACGACGAGCCGCGAGAAAGGCCGCGAATTGTGCCTCGCTGCGAGCCGCTTGCGCTACGGCGCGGAAGAGTGGGAACCGGCCTCGCTGTTCTGGCTGGCGCCGGACCGCAATTTGCATTCACCGTCCCTCTGGCTGGATAAGGAAAGCGGATTGCTCTATCACTTCGTGGGACTTTCCGCCGCCGCCACCTGGGGAAACTTGGCGGCCGTGATGCGCACGTCAAGGGACAGCGGCGCGAGCTGGTCGAAGGCCCGGCTCATCGCGCCGGAGCACGGTCTTCGACACCAGATGAGCGAGCCGGTGATCCGCACTCGCGACGGGGCGCTCTTGGTCGCCTGCGACGCCACCGGCGTCTCCGGCACGTCGTTCCTGATCAGTCGCGACAACGGCGAGACCTGGGCGGACTCGATCGGCACAATGCGCGGCATTCATGGCGGGGTCGTCGAGTTGCGAGACGGACGCCTTTTCGGCCTGGGCCGAGGCAACAACCTCGATGATCATATGCCGGCCAGCTACTCGAGCGACCAAGGCTGGACCTGGTCTTACGCCCCCAGCCCGTTTCAGCCAATCAGCGGCGGGCAACGCCTCGTCCTGCTGCGATTGGATGAGGGCCCGATCATGCTGGTCTCGTTTGCCCAGGACGTGCCGATGATTGACGGTTCCGGCAAGAAGAACGCCTGTTCCGGCATGTTCGTCGCGCTCAGCTTTGATGAGGCCGAGACGTGGCCGGTGATGCGTCTGGTCACGCCGGGCGGCGCGCCGCGCCAGACCGGCACCATGGACAATCAGCCGTTCACCCTCAGCGACACGTCCGCCGAGCCACGCGGTTACCTCGCCGGCTGCCAAGGTTTCAACGGCGTCATCCACATCATCAGCAGTTTTCAGCACTACGCCTTTAACTTGGCCTGGATTCGGGAAGGAGCAAATGCGACCTGAATCCCCACTCTGATAGGGGTAGAGAAGGCCGGTTAAGCGGGCTCGTCGCACGAGGACACCGTTACCGGCGGTTACCAGCCGGGGAGCGCGTGCTTGAATTAGTCTTTCACCGCTCCGGCGCTACCTGCCGCTTCAGCCTCGGTGCAGGCTGTGGCCCAGGCCCATGGCGTCGCGCGCGGCCTCGACCGTTTCCAAGGCGATGGGGGTCACACGCTTGGCGTTTTCCCGCAGGAACTCGATCACGGAATCATCATTGTTGTCCGGCGCATGGAACCGTTCGATGATCGGCGCGTTAAACTGCGAGACGTACTCGGCCAAGGCAGACTTGAGCACTCCGTAAAATTTCTCTTTCCGCCGGTACTTGCCGACAAAATCGAGATACACCGCGTTCGGGGCCAACAGATTAAGGAGGAAATACAGCGCACCTAAGCTCGGGGGCATTTTCGGAATAACTACGTCCGGATCATCGCTCGAAGTATCCAGCGGCAGCGGGTCGGTCGTGGTCTGAACGGCCTTTATCTTCTTGAGAACGGTGGATGGCTCGTCCAGCAGATCGAGTGTGTTGTTGTCGCTCTTGCCCATCTTCGCCGAGCCGTCCAGACCGGGAAGGCGCAACGCGCTCGCCGCCACTGCCGAAGGCACCTTGAGGATTTCCCCGAAGCGGTAATTGAACTTCTGGGCAAGGTCTATGGCCATTTCGACGTGCTGGCGCTGATCGTCGCCGACGGGCACTTTGTCCGCTTTCACGATGAGGATGTCCGCCGCCATCAATACCGGATAGCCGAGTAGTCCGAACGAGAGCGGATTGCCTTCCGGGCCTTCCGGGCCGCCCGGCAACTTGGACAGCTTGTCCTTATAGGTGGTGCCGCGCTCCAGGAATCCGATGTTCGTGATCATTCCCAACAGCAGCGCGAACTCGGCGGTGCAGGGCAGGTCGCTCTGGCGGTAGATCAGCGACCGTTTCGGATCGAGCCCGCAGGCCACATAGGTGCGCAGCATCAGGATTGTCTGCCGAAAAAAATCCTCGCGCTCGGCCAACGTCGTCAGGGCGTGATAGTCCGCGATGAAGTAATAACAGTTATGTCCCGCTTCCTGAAGCTTGAGCCAATTCCGGATGGCGCCAAAATAATTGCCATAATGGACGCGTCCGGTCGGCCGCATACCGGAAAGAATCACCTCATGATCACTTGCCATTTCTGAACTCTCATCCTATCCCACGTTACGCGCGTCGGGAGGCCGCGCGTTCCCACGCGCTATGTGTTCGAATTTTCCTACTACCTTGGATTATGCGCACTAGAGACCGAATCATAGCCGAATCCGGTCTGGATTTTCAGCCCCGCGACATCTTTTTCCGCAGTAGTAGTCGCTTGCGGCGTTTTGTGTTACACTGTGAGACGCAGGGGAGAGAATGATAACCTGAGACGGTATCGAATGTTGAAGCGATGCACGATGCGCGGATTCAGCCTGATTGAGCTGATGGTGGTGCTGGCCATCATCAGTATTCTCATGGCCATGTACCTGCCCATTCTAAGCAAGGTGATGCGCAAGGCGGAGCAGATTGCCGTCAAGGAAGGTTTCCGTCAGGAACAACTCGGCCGCTTCGCCGACAACGCCAATATCGCCCACCCCACCGCTCCCCCTGCTCCGACGCGGGAGCAGTGCCGCCAAGCGTATCGAAGGACCGTCGAGACCTCGCGCGAGCCGGCGATTGTGACCGAGCTGGCCTTCGTCGTTCGCAATGACGCCGAATTCAAGGCGTATTGGAACACGGTCCTAAACCCTTCGGCGTCGGGGCCGCTCGACATTGACGCGGCGGGGAATCTTATCGCCACGGACGAGGACGACAACGAATTCCGGCTGCCACCGTTGCACGATATCTGGGACGCCGCGAGCCGCTACGGCGCAGTCCCGGTCCTGTGGGAATTCCTGTCCTCCGTGCCCGCGGAAATGAGCGCTCATAACCTTGGCATCGAGGTCCTGTACGCCGACGGCCACGTCGAGTATCTGCGCTATCCGAACGTCTTCCCCGCAACCCCCGTCGTAGCCGAACTCGGCCACCGTTTCGTTCAGGAAACAAGCTGAATTGATTGCGGATCGTGGAATTCGGATTGCGGATTAACGCATTGAGGGGAAGATTGTCTACCCAAGTCGCAGCGTAGTTTTCAGGAGTGGCGCGCTTCATGTCTAATCTCGCTCTGAATAAGTTGAAAAACTACAAACCGTTTCCCGGTCCTGTGGTCTTTGTCATTATGGACGGCGTGGGCATTGGAAAGCGGGACGAATCCGACGGCGTATATCTCGCCAACACGCCGGTCCTCGATGCCCTGCTCCAGGAGACACTCTATACACAACTTACAGCGCACGGCACCGCGGTCGGCATGCCCAGCGACGCGGACATGGGCAATTCGGAGGTGGGCCATAACGCCCTCGGCGCGGGTAGAGTCTTTTCACAGGGGGCCAAACTCGTGAACGCGGCCATCGCCTCGGAAGCGCTATTCAACGGCACGGCCTGGAAGACCGCCATGGAGCGGGCGCAAGCGGGCGGAACGGTCCATTTCATTGGGCTGCTGTCGGACGGCAACGTGCACAGCCACATTGACCATCTGTTCGCAATGCTGGACGGCTGCGCAGCGGCGGGCGTGCGACGAGTTCGCGTGCATCCCTTGATGGACGGGCGCGACGTGGGCGAGAAAAGCGCGCTGAACTACCTGAAGCCGCTCGAAGCGAAACTGGCCGCGCTTAGCGGATCGGACCGGGACTACCGCGTCGCGTCCGGCGGCGGGCGCATGGTCACGACTATGGACCGCTACAACGCGGACTGGCGCATCGTCGAGCGCGGCTGGAAAGCGCATGTATTGGGCGAAGGACGCGCGTTCGCCTCCGCCTCGGAGGCGGTGCAGACCTATTATGATGAGAACAAGCAGATCACCGATCAGTACCTCGACAGCTTCGTCATCGCCGAGCACCGCAAACCCGTCGGCACGATCAATGACGGTGACGTGGTGATCAACTTTAACTTCCGCGGCGACCGCGCCATCGAAATCTCGCGCGCGTTCGAGGAAGACGGTCTCCCCCATTTTGACCGCCGGCGCCGCCCCACGGTTTTCTACGCCGGAATGATGGAATACGACGGAGATGCCCATATACCCGCGAACTTCCTGGTCGAGCCGCCCGCCATTGACCGCACCATCGGACAATACCTGTGCGCCAACGGCGTCGAATCGTACGCAATCTCGGAAACACAGAAGTTCGGCCACGTCACATATTTTTGGAACGGCAACAACTCCGGATACATCGACGAAAAGCTCGAGAAATACGTCGAGATTCCGTCCGACCGAGTGACGTTTGACCAACGGCCCTGGATGAAAGCGGCAGAAATCACCGACGCCATCATCGAAGCCGTGCAAGGCCGAAACTACCGATTCCTACGGCTTAATTACGCTAATGGCGACATGGTCGGTCACACTGGTGTGCCCGCTGCGGTCCGTATCGCCGTCGAGACGGTAGACCTGTGCCTGGCGCGCTTGTTGCCGGTAGTCGAGAAAGCTGGTGGAATCGCGGTTCTCACTGCCGACCACGGCAACGCCGACTGTATGTTCACGGTCACGAAGGGGAAGCGGGAACCGATGGTGGCACACACGTTGAATCCGGTGCCCTTCATCGTCAAGGACTTTTCCGGTGCGAATCGCATTGCCATGCGCGACCTGACGCAACGCGGACTCAGTAATATCGCCGCGACCCTCCTGAACCTGC
>JACQVH010000303.1 GCA_016209895.1 Candidatus Hydrogenedentota bacterium
CCCCGCCCCCGCCCCCATCTGCCGAATTTCCCCAAAATACACAGTTCGTCAACACGGCGGACGCGTCAGCGAGTAGGAGTCCTCCCCCTTCGCCCCGAGTGGTGTTCTCCGTCAACAGGCAACGCTCAAGCTTCAACGATGCGTTATAGCTGAATATGCCACCACCGCCGATGCCATCCGCGTGATTTCGTGTAATTACGCAGTCGCTTATAGTGCTTAAGCTAGCATACCTATAGTAGATTCCACCGCCTATCCCGGTCTCGATCTGGTCGCGTCTGACGGCGCGTCCGCCAGTGATCGTCAAACCGTTTATCTGGCAATTCCTGACGCTAGCCATTTGGACGCAGTGCAGTGCAGGACTACCGTTGTCGGCGATACTCGCGTCAATCACGGTCTGATTCGTCCGTATGTTACGTTCGTCAAAAATGGATTCGACTCCAGCAAAACCTCCGAATACGGATACATTACTGGAGAGAACAATAGCCTCCATGTACCTCCCTTCCGCGACCCAGACCTCCCCGCCGCTGGCGGCACTCGCGGCATTTATCCCGGCCTGGACCGTGGTGAAGGCGGTGGTCCAGGTCGTGCCGTCTTCGATGCCGGAGAGGTTATCTTGGTCCACGTACCAGACGGATGCCGAAGCGGCAGTAAATGATGAAGTGAGAAGGATGAAGGATGAAGTGAGCAGGCTGTAGGCCGTAGGCCGTAGGCTGTAGACCGAAGAATTCAGAAGAAGAAAGTAGCAAAAAACACCGTAGATGGCTTGCAAGAGCCGGTCAATAATGGCTTCCCATCCGCGCGTTGTTGTGCCCGACCGCATCGTACATCCGCCCCCTTTACTAAGAGGATAGGATATCACGGCGAGTCGGAGTTGGCAAGTAAAAGATAGTACCGAGTTCCGAGTGACGAGTACCGAGTGATTCCGAATGCGGGGTGCGGAATGCGGAAGGAGCAACTGGAAACCGGAAACCAGGGACCACTCGTTCACAATTGTTAGGAATAACGTACAATATTGAGTGTGTTTAAGAAAGTCAGAAATCATCAACCGTGGAGAAAGGTGGAGTATATTCTGTAATGCCGGCGACGAAATTGAGCGCGAGTTTGGAAGATTATCTGGAGGCCATTTTCTGGCTGGTGCGGGACCATAAGGTCGCGCGGTCCAAAGACATCGCGGCGCGGTTGAAAGTGAGCAAGGCCTCGGTCACGGGGGCGCTGCGCCAACTGACGGCGGGTGGTCTCGTGAATTATGATCCGTACAGTTACGTGACGCTCACGCAGGCCGGGGAACGCGTGGCGCGGGGCGTGGTCAAGCGCCACCGGGTTCTAGCCGAATTTCTGCGTCGGGTCCTGGGAATTAATTCGATTGTGGCGGACGAAAACGCGTGCCGGATCGAGCATACGGTGGATGACGTGGTGGTCGCGCGGATGCTCGCTTTTCTGGCGTTTCTGGATTCCGAAAAGCCTGACATTAAAGGCTGGTTGGCTACTATTCCCAATGGTAGAGGTAAGGAAGGAGTAAAGCAATGACGCCGACCTCGCATTCCCCCGACGGCGGGGGGTCGAGCGTGGCCGCGACCGCCGAAACGATCGTGCCCACCGAAGCCGCACCGGTACCGCACCCGCAGGAAGGCTGGCGTACCGCGGTGCGGATGCCCTCCTTGCCGGAGGTGTACTCCACGGTTCCAGTGCCGGTGACGGCCTCCTTTGGGCGCAAATTGCTGGCCTTCGCGGGTCCCGGATTGATGGTTGCGGTAGGCTACATGGATCCGGGTAACTGGGCCACGGACCTGGCCGGCGGCGCGCAATTCGGCTATACCCTACTCACCGTCGTGCTGATTTCAAACTTTATGGCCATCCTGCTCCAGCACCTGGCCCTGAAGTTGGGCGTGGTCGCGGGGCGCGACTTGGCCCAAGCCTGTCGCGACCACTATTCCTGGCCCGTGACCATATTTCTCTGGGTGCTATGCGAGATCGCCATCGCGGCCTGCGACTTGGCCGAAGTGATCGGTTCGGCCATTGCATTGAATCTGCTGTTCGGCATTCCCCTGGTGGTTGGAGTCGTGGTAACGGCGCTCGACGTGCTGGTCGTGCTTTTTCTGCAATCCAAAGGATTCCGCTACGTCGAGTGTTTGGTCTCCGGCCTGATCGCGGTGATCGGCGGCTGCTTCGCCTACGAACTGGTGGTCTCCAACCCGTCCATCGCGGGGATGTTGGGCGGACTCCTTCCGAGTCCCCAAGTGGTGGTGCATCCCGGAATGCTGTACATCGCGGTGGGGATACTGGGCGCCACGGTCATGCCGCACAACCTGTATCTGCATTCGAGCATCGTCCAGACGCGGGCGTTCGAACGCACGGAGTCCGGCCGGGCCATGGCCATCAAATTCGCCACGATTGACTCGACGGTGTCGCTGCTGTTCGCATTTTTCATCAATGCGGCCATCCTCGTGCTCAGCGCCGCCACGTTCCACGGGACCCAGCATCAGGACGTGGCGGACATCGCCGACGCCTACAAATTGCTGTCGCCGACTCTAGGGGACCCGCTGGCAAGCATCTTGTTCGCCATCGCGCTGCTGGCTTCCGGGCAAAACTCCACCCTCACCGGCACCATGGCCGGCCAAATCGTCATGGAAGGCTTTCTCAATATCCGCCTTCGACCCTGGATTCGACGGCTGTTGACGCGTATAGTGGCCATTGGTCCGGCGGTAGTCGTGGCCGGGATGTATGGTGAGAGCGGCGTCGGCAAGTTGCTCATCTTGAGCCAGGTTATCCTGTCGCTTCAACTCAGTTTCGCGGTCGTCCCGCTGGTATTGTTCACGTGCGACCGAATGAAAATGGGGCGCTTCGTCAATACCCGGGGCCTGGCGATTACGGCTTGGTTCGTCACGTTTATCATTGTTTCACTGAATTTGTATTTGTTGGGACAGACACTCCTGGGCTGGCTGGGCGCCTAGCCGCCGAGGTCGGAGAATAGACCATGTATCGGCACATTCTAATTCCATTGGAGAACTCGCCCACCGACGAGACGATCCTGAACCACATTCGCTCACTCGCTCGCTTGACCGAGGCGCGCCTGACCCTGATTCATGTGGCCGACGGCTTCATGGCCCGCAACCAGGAACGGTTCGAGGAATCGCCGGAGATGCAGGATGACCGTTCCTATCTGCGACGTCGCCAGGAAGAATTGTCGGACGAGGGCTTCGCGGTGGGCGCCATTCTGGCCTGCGGCGACCCGACCACCGAAATCATTGCGGCCGCCGAACGCGAGGGTTGCGACCTCATCGCGATGTCCACGCATGGTCACCGGTTCCTCAGCGACCTCATCCTGGGTAGCGTGGCCACCAATGTCCGCCACCGTACCACCTTGCCTATCCTCCTCATCCAGGCCGCACGACCGGGAACGGAGCAGAAGTAGCGAGGGGTTAGGTTCGATCAACAATTCGGTGAGCTTGGTGGGAAGAATCCAAGGCGGGTAGCACTCAAGCCCCGTCCACAAGAAAATTGTATTTTTTCTCGTAATCCGGCATGATACTCGCTCGCTCGGGCGACAGTGACGCGCGCCAGCATTCCTCCAAGCACGTTTACGATAGAAAGGTTCACATGTCATTACGGCTCAGTCCCTGCTTAATATTTTATTTAGCGATATGGATCCCGATATTCGGGCTGTCTTATGAAGTCGGCGCCCAAACGGTTTCTGAGGCGAAGATCGAAGAGGTCGTTGCCAAGGTAAAGCCGGCGCTGGTGCGCATCCGGGTCGTGTTTGCAGAGTACGACGAGGGTCGCGAGATCAAGTATGAAGCGACCGGCAGCGGCGTGATCATTACCAAGGAAGGGCACGTCGTCACCAACCATCATGTGGCCGGCCACGCGACGCGCCTCTTCTGCACCATGGCCACCAAAGAAGAAATCGAAGCCGAGTTGGTGGGCAAGGACCCGCTGACGGATATCGCGGTGATTAAACTCAATCCACGACCGGCCCGCGAGTTTCCGGTCGCCGCCTTCGGCGACTCCGACCAAATGAACGTCGGCGATGGGGTGCTCGCGATGGGCAGCCCGATGGCGCTGTCACAATCCGTGACGCTCGGGATTGTCAGCAACACGGAAATGATTATGCCCAGTTTCATGGGCCCCTGGAGCCGCGTGACCGAGGACGGAGAGGACGTGGGATCGTTCGTGCGGTGGATCGGCCACGATGCGCCGATTTATCCGGGCAATTCGGGCGGCCCACTGGTCAATATCAATGGAGAAATTATTGGTATCAACGAGATTTGGGCGGGCCTCAGCGGGGCCATTCCGGGTAACCTTGCCAAGGCCGTCGCGGACCAGATCATCAGCCAAAGCAGGGTGAAGCGAAGTTGGCTGGGCGTCATCGTGCAACCGCGCCTGAAACATTCACCGATCGAACGCGGCATCCTAGTCAGCGGAGCGCTCAAAGGCTCTCCGGCCGACCAAGCGGGCCTCATGCCCGGCGACGTCGTGGTGCGGTTGGCCGGCCAGGACGTGGACGTGCGCTTCGAGGAAGAACTTCCGGCGTTCAATCGTTTGGTGGCCGAGCAGCCCATCGGGAAGGAAATGGAACTGTTGGTCCTGCGGAACAACGAAGAAAAGCGGCTCGCGATAACGCCCATCGAGCGCGAAGAGGCCTATCCCCAACAGCAGGAGTTGAAGCAGTGGGGCATTACGGCCCGCAACCTGTCGTTCGTCATCGCCAAAGAGATGAAACTGGATAGTACCGATGGAGTCCTCGTGACCTCGATTCGGCCGGGCGGCCCCGCGGGCGATGCCAAGCCGCCGCTTGCGGAAGAGACGGTCATCGCGGAGGTCAATGGGAAGCCCATCAAGAATTTGGACGCGTTGAAAGCCGTGACCGAAGAGATCACCCAGGGGAAGACGGAGCCCGTACCCACGCTGGTCGCTTTCGAACAGAAGGGCGGGCGCATTATCACGGTGGCCAAGGTCGGTATTAAAGAGTTAGAGGACCCCGGCGTAGAAGTGCAAAAGGCGTGGTTGCCGGTAGAATCCCAAGTCATCACGCGGGACATCGCGCGACAGTTGGGCAAGCCCGACCTCATGGGCTTCCGCATCACCGAGATTTACCCGGACAGCGCCGCACAGAAAGCCGGACTACAAGTCGGCGATTTGATTACGGCCTTGGACGGCGAACCCTTGGAAGCGTCAGCCCCCGAGCACTACGAGATTCTGGGTCAGAGAATCCGGCAATACAAGATTGGTACGGTAGCCCAATTGACCGTAATTCGAGGCGACCAGAACCAGTCCATTCCGGTGGAACTTTTGGGTGCGCCGAAAGAGAGCAAGGAGATGAAGAAATACCGCGACGAGAACTTCGAGTTCACTGCGCGCGATATCACGTACAAGGACAAGGTAAGAGAAAAGTGGCCGCTGGACCAGAGCGGGGTCCTGGTGGAAGAGGTCAAGCCGGGCGGCTGGGCGACACTCGGAAAACTGGATGTGGGCGATCTCATCCTCGAGATT
Source organism: Candidatus Hydrogenedentota bacterium (assembly GCA_016209895.1). Taxonomy (GTDB): domain Bacteria; phylum Hydrogenedentota; class Hydrogenedentia; order Hydrogenedentales; family SLHB01; genus JACQVH01. The sequence continues at coordinate 5,491 of JACQVH010000303.1, forward strand.
GACGGCGAAGCGATTCAAGATGCCGAGCGACTAGAGAAGAAGATGAAGGCGATTGCCAACGCACGGCCCGAGGCGGCGGTCTTTCAGGTGCGCCGCGGAATTCATACGCTCTTCCTCGAATTCGAGCCTAAATGGGAAAACGTTGTATAGAAATAAGTTCCGAGTTCCGAGTACCAAGTAACCGAAAACTGGAAACGGAAAACCAGAAACCAGGGACCAGAAACTCGTAACTAGCCACTGACCACTGGTCACTAGGCACTGGTAGCCAGCAACCAGTAACTATCATGAAGAGGATGAAGATTATGTGCAGAACCAGCGGCAAGTTCGGGGTCGTGATTTTGTCGGCGATGGTGATCGCCATTTCGAGTTTTGGCGATGACACGGCGACGGCCGGGCGCGCCGTCATCGAGCAATACAAGGATGCGGTCGTCACGGTGAAGCTGGTCATTAAGATGAAACTCGCCATGCCGGGCGGCCCCTCACAGGAGGACGAATCCAAAGCTGAAATCACCGGTACGGTAATCGATCCGTCGGGGCTGACGGTGGTGTCGCTATCCACTACCGACCCGTTCAGCATCTACCGTGTCACCATGGGTGACGCGGGCGAAGAAGCGGACCGGATGCAGAGTGACTTGAGCGACGTAAAGATCACACTGAGCGACGGCACCGAGTTGCCGGCGAAAGTCGTGCTCCGTGATAAGGACTGGGACCTGGCTTTCATTCGTCCGTTGAAAAAGCTGGACGCGCCGACCGCGGCGGTGGACCTCGCGCAGGCCGCTTCTCCCCAGATATTGGATGAAGTGCTTGTTCTAAATCGGTTGGGGCGCGTTGCCAGCCGGGTGAACGCGGCCGGCGTCGGGCGTATCGAAGGAATCGTCGCGAAGCCGCGCACCTTCTATATACCGAACCAGGGACTGGGACGACAGACGCTCGGCGCCCCGCTCTTCAGCCTCGATGGAAAGGTACTCGGGATCGCCGTGCTGCGTGCCATCCGCACCGAAGGAAGCAGCGGCCGATTTGGCCGCGGCAGTGAGGGCATCATGAGCATCGTCCTCCCTGCGGGCGATGTCCTTGAAACGGCCAAACAAGCGCCGCAACCCGAAGACGTCCCCGCCACGCCGGAGGAACCGACGCCGTCGCCCGCCCCGGAAGCTACGCCGGTGCCGGTTCCAGCACCCACGGGTGAGACCGAACCTCCTGCGCCGGCCCCGACACCCGAGCCGGCTCCGACTCCTCCGGCTGAGACCGCGCCGCCGGCGCCTGCACCGCAGGGTTAGGGCGTCTTCTCCACGAAGTTTAGGGCGGCGGAATTGATGCAGTAGCGCAAACCGGTGGGTTTGGGTCCGTCCGGAAAGACGTGGCCGAGGTGCGCATCGCAGCGGTTGCAATGTACTTCGGTGCGTTCCGTGAAAAGACTTCGGTCCGATTCTTCGCCGATGTTCCCTTCGGCAATCGGCTGCCAGAAACTCGGCCAGCCCGTGCCGGAATTGAACTTAGCGTCGGAACTGAAGAGTTCCTGTCCGCAACCCACGCACGTGTACACACCTTTGCCTTTGAAGTTGTGGTATTCACCGGTGAACGCACGCTCGGTGCCCTTCTTGCGGGTCACAGAGTATTGCTCCGGTGTAAGTTGCGCCTTCCATTCGGAATCCGACTTAACTATCTTATTGTACATAGGAGATGATTCCTTTGTGGCAACCGGAGCGGAAAGCACCTCACGGTCTTTGGCCATACAACTTGCGAGCGAAAGTATCGCGAACGGGAGCAGAAACCGACGCATGAATCGGAAACGGCGCGGTCTATCCAAAGAATTTGCCGTCCGATACACCGTGTTCGGGAAGAAGTTCAAAGATACGCCGAACTTTCCGGATGTAACAGTCCAGCACCTCCTGACGGTGTACGGCAATCGTGTAAACACGCTTTTCGCCCCGGATAATCTTGGCAAGTTTATAGTGGGTGGCCTTGGAGCCCTGTTCGATGCTGATTCGGTAACGCTTCAGAATTCGCTCAAATTCCTGGAAGCGTAGCGGCCGGCCCACCTTCACGCTCCCGCAGGGATCAGGTCAATTTCCTGTATCGCGTGATGGACTTTGCGTAATTCACGAAGATTGGTGAGGCGGAGTCGCGAGACGGCCGGCGCCTGCTTCCGCGACAAGAGAAACGCCAATGTGTATTGCTCCTGATCACGAACGTTCCATTCCTTCGCCTCCGAAGGATTAAAGAAGCGCACGGGTCCGGTCGAAGAGAGAATTTCGTCGAAGTAGTCCGTAAGTAATTCGCACATCTCTCGAAACGCCGCGGCGCGTGTCGGTCCGACTCCCACGATGTCAAACTGAAGCGCGGTACACAGCCAATTGCCCGCGCTTCGGCGATAGGCAATCGTGATGGCCCCCGAAACAGGGGCGATTCGGGTTCGCTCGGTTCCTTTGGCGGCCCAATGTCTGGATGGTTTCAAAAACGACAGCGTCCTCTCGATGCGCATCTGCGACACCGCTTGCGACCACGTGGAAAGAGTATACCTGGCATGCCACGTCGCAGACAAATCGCGCCGGCCTTAGTCCTAACTTTCGTAAATTCGATGACGTATTAGAGGTAGCGCCCGCCCTCTGCGGCGGGCGAGCGGTCTTAGCTTTTAGCCTGCGTTACGCCCGGCGCAGAGACCGGGCGCTACAGACGATTCGATCCGTTAGCGAACTTATGAAACGAGGCACTTAGGGATGAAGACCTTTCCCTATTCTTGGCGTGAGTGGGATGATTTTACGAAGTCGTTCTTGCTAGGCTGAGTCGTCGAGCATCGAAGGAGGGCTTGGGTATGGAAACGTATGAACGCCGCAGCCTGAGTCGGCGCCAATTTCTTGAACGAGCCACAGTCGGAACCGCCGCTTTTACCATTCTCGCTCCCAGTGCGGCGCGGACGTATGCCGCCAATGATAAATTGCACCTGGGACTGATCGGTTGCGGGGGACGCGGCACCTGGATCGGCCAACTCTTCCAGGAAAACAGCGAGACCAAGGTCGTGGCCTTGCACGACTATTTCCGGGACCGCGCGGAATCGGCCGGCAAACGCCTTGAGGTGGATGCGTCGCGCTGGTACACGGGATTGGACGGCTACCACGAACTGTTGTCCGGCGAGGTAGATGCCGTGGCGGTAGAGAGTCCGCCGTACTTTCACCCACAGCAAAGTGTGGCGGCGCTCGAGGCGGGGAAACACGTGTACCTTGCGAAGCCGATTGCCGTGGATGTCGCGGGGTGCCTCGATATCCTGAAAGCCTCGCAACGGGCCGGCGGAAGGTTGAGTCTGTTGGTGGATTTCCAGACGCGCAATAACGAACTGTTTCGGGAAGCGGCGCGGCGGATTCAGGCGGGTATGATCGGCGCCCCGGTCTGCGGCCAGGCGTATTACCATACGGGTCGGCTCAACGTTCAGGCGCCGCCGGGCACGGAAGAGGCCCGCCTCCGCAATTGGGTCTTCGATAAGGCCCTCTCCGGCGATATCATCGTCGAACAGAACATCCACGTGCTCGACGTAGCCAACTGGTTCCTCGGCGGCCATCCCGTAAAGGCCCATGGTTACGGTGGACGCAAGGCGCGCACGGACGTCGGCGATTGCTGGGACCATTTCGTGGTCACCTATCATTATCCGAACGACGTGCTGCTCGATTTTAGCTCGAATCAGTTCGTGCCGGGCTTCAATGACTTGTGCACCCGAATTTACGGCGAGAAAGGCACCGTGGACGCGCACTACGGCGGCCCCGTGTCCATCAACGCCAAGTCGGAGAAATGGCCGGGCGGCACGACGGACCAGATATACCGCGAGGGCGCAGTGAATAATATCAAGGACTTCTGCGCCGGCATCCGTAAAGGACAGTTCCTGAACAACATCGAGGAAAGCGCGAACAGCACCTTGACCAGCATCCTCGGCCGCATGGCCGCCTACAAAGGTCGCACTGTGACCTGGAAAGAAATGATGCGCGACCACAAGCGCCTGGACCCGAAACTGAAACTGGGGTAAAGGTAAATAGGGACAGTCACCGTTTATATTTCGGAATGGGACTACGTGAATCGGCTCGGCTTTCATCGGGATGAATTCACCGACACCAACAAAGTCTGGGGCAACAACATCGGCAGCGGCTGGACGCACAACTACAACATGTTTATCCGTACGACGCAGAATGGTCCGCCCCCACCTACGCGGTCTTCAGTGACGAGCGGGGGGCATCGCTCTATTACTCTTACGTGGACACCTCCGGCGGGTACTACAACTATGCTCGGACTTCCACCGCCATTACCGAGCACTTGGCCACGACCCTCCGGCAGGACACGAGCACCAGCAAGTTGTATCTGGACGTCCAAGGTGGTGCCCAATATGGTTTCAGTGCCCCCACGGCAGACAGCAACGAGTATTGCCGGTTGGAATACATCAAGGACGCGACCGGTGGTCAGATCAGCCTCGAATACAACGGGGCCGTGGGCACGGGCCGCTTGACCAAAGTCACGGACAACGACAGCAAGACCGTGCAGTACGCCTATGGCACGGATGACTACGCCACCCGTTCCCGATTCATTACGAAGGTGACGGACAAAAAGGGCATTGACACGAATCTAAGCTGGATTTTTGACGAGGTGGACACCGACATCTGGGAAGCGGATTACATCACCCTGACCGATGCCGCCAGTCTGGATACGACCTATGACCGGAGCCTGAGCACCAGCGCAAACACGATCACCAATAAGGTCAGCGGCACGAACGTCGGTAGGGTAAAGTACACGCCGCTGTCGGCCACGGAATGGCATGTCCGCTACGCCGACGTGTACCGCGACACGACCAATTACGACCGATGGACGTACAACTATGCGAGCAACCGGGACTTGACCAAGGTTCAGCGTCCAGGGACGATTGATCACACCGTCTTGAGTTACACGAGTAAAGGCCGGCTTTCCACGGGGCATACCGGCAGCGACGGGGACACCACGTGGGCGTATGCTTCTGGTGGTATCTATCCGACCAAGATGACCGACCGCGCCGGACTGGATACCACGTACAGTTACGACAGCTACAACCGCCTGACCAAGACCGTGACCCCGTGGAGTGGGAGCAATGGGGTTCAGTACGCGTATGATAGCTACGGCCAGGCGACCTC
>JACQVH010000299.1 GCA_016209895.1 Candidatus Hydrogenedentota bacterium
CCACAATACCATACCGCCACGGTGATAAACTTCTCCCGCGTCCAGACCCACCGAACTCGAACTTAGGCGACGAGACGATGCCCCCGCGAAGGAGCTGAATTCCCGCGCACATTACAATCCACTTATAGCACGAAATGCAATTTGTGTCAACAAAGATTTAAGTCGCAACTACCGTAACCACTTGAAGTTACGTACCTATGCGCAAATTAGCGCCGCTACCCCGTTAACCGAAACTGTCAAGAGATAACCGAGCAATGAGCAATGATAATCACGCGGGCGGGTCGGCGTCCTCGCCGAGTGTGATCGCATGCGACCTGCGACTCACACTCATCCCTACCGGTCTTGGTTGGAGTGATACACGGCCCAACTGCCGAGGGCACCCGCGACGAATGACGCGAGGGATAACTGTTAAATCGTTCTTCATGAGGGTATAATCGGGCACCAGAGGAGGCCATAAAGTATGACCACAAGGGAACGCATCCATGCTGAGATAGAGAATATGCCAAGTGAAGATTTGGACGCACTCTATACCATCATTCAGGGATTCCTGCGAAGACACCAAGGCGCAAATCCGGCGCCGCTTCTCTCGAGACTGGGAAACATTGTCATCGAGGCCGACCAGGATTTCTCTGTAAATCACGACCGGCATATCGCAGGCAGTTGATGTGGCCGCGCCGCTCTTCGTAGACACCAGTTTCGTTATCGCCCTGATAAACCTTCGGGACCAACATCACGCCGAGGCGAAGCAATGGGCGGTGGAATTGGCAGGCGTTCCGTTGATCGTTACCGATGCGGTCCTTTTGGAGATTGGCAACGCCCTCGCGCGCGGCTTCAAAGGGAAGGCCGTGGAGATCATCGAGCACTTCCTAAGTGCGCCGGAAGTAGAGATGGTGCGCGTCACGCCCCGATTATTCGAAGAGGCCTTCGCAATGTACAAGGCCTACCTCGATAAGGAATGGAGCTTTGTGGACTGCATTTCATTCAAGGTCATGGAGTCAAATGGCATCCGACAGGCCCTGGCGTTTGATAATCACTTCCGACAGGCCGGCTTTGGGCAGCCGGTAGTCTAATTCTGGCCGGAAGGGTCGGCACCTCGCCGACCGCAAATGGATGGACGTTCAGTTGCACACGCGCCGTTCGTATATTTCCGGCCAAGGGCTTCATCCGCGCCCCCCGTAAATGGAATGATACGCCGCATAGTTCCCGAGGACGCGTTTCACAAAGTCGCAGGTTTCGGAAAGTGGAATCTTGTCAATGAAGGTATCCGGGTCCGTGACTTCCAGGCCGTTCCGCCATTTGGCCACGTTTCCCGGACCGGCGTTATAGGCCGCCACGGCCAGAATGAGATTCCCGTCCATGCGTTCGATCATCCGCATCAAATAGTACGCGCCCAGCCGAAGCGAATTCCGGGGACTCTCCAGATTATTTACCTGGTCGGCGGTAATCGCCGGTTCAATCTTCTCCAAGTACTTCGCCGTCCCCGGCATAACTTGCATGACCCCTACCGCGCCGGCGTGCGACACCACCCGCGCACGGAACGTGCTCTCCTGCAAACCCACGGCCAATAACAACAAAGGGTCTATCCCACCCGCTTCCGTGGCCGCGGCCTGCACCTCGGTCCAATACGCTTGCGGATACCGCAGACGGAGGCGCTCCGGCGTGTCGCGTCCATCTTGAATCCCCCAGCCGGACTGTTCCGCGAAGGCAAGCGCGGTATGCACGAAACCCGTGGCGGCTAGAGTTTGATACAGCTTGGCGGCGACCGCGGCGTTTTGGAACGTGACGCTCAGGTCGAGCGCTTCCCATTCCCCTTCTTCGAGCCCGTGGGTGCCGAAGAAGGCCAAGCGCTGGAACCGCGCGTCGTCTTGCCACTCGAGTGGGACCGGGTCGGGTTCCGGGGTCGAGACTTCAAACAACTGCAAAAAAGAATCGTGGCCGTTGATCCGGAGGTTACCGAGGGGCGGAAACCCGTCCGGGTCAAGTTCGGTGAGCCGCGCCCTGGCGCGGTGCGCGAAGTAATCGCCCAGACCCGCCTCGAGCGCCCGCCGGTAGGCTTCCCGCGCGCGGGGCAGCCGGGCCATGCCCTCGAAAAGGCGCCCGCTTCGGAAGCACGCCTGAGCAAAGTAGGGGCTGCGCGGATGGCCCTCGATTAGGCGCGCGTACGCTTTCAACGCGTCTTCGGTCTCGCCCAATCTCGTAAACGTTTGCGCGGCCGAAAGGAGCGCATCATCGGCGCGGTAATAGTCCGGACAAACCTCCGCGAGCCGCACGCGCTCGACCGCCGCCTCGCGGCGCTGATCCTGCTCGACCAGCCGTTCCGTGCGCCACCAAAGGGCATCGCCGGTCTCGTCACGATTGGGACACTCGCGAGCCAGACGCTCGAACGTCGCTGTCGCGGCCTCGAATTCTTTCGCCGCAAAATGGTCGCGCGCCAGCACGCCCAACGCCTTCGCCGCCCACGCCGTACCCGCGTTGTTGTCGGCCACTTCGGTCAAAAGCGCCCGACCCTCGGCGCGATGTCCGGTACCGATCAACAGTTGCCCTTGCAGACTCTTCCAAGTCGCCAAATATTCAGGCTGTCCGGACAAGGCCGGCATCAATGAAAGCAGCATCAATTCGGCGTCACGATATTCCCCGTAGCGGACACGGACCGTCGCCGCCGCAAACCGCTCCGCCAAGCCGGGCGCGGCGGTCAACCGGTTCGCCGCCTCGAGCCGACGCGCACGGTATCGGCTCGTTTCCAGCACTCGACGGAAATAGTCAAACGCCTGGACTTCGCGACCGGGAAGCTGAAGCCACGCATCGGCGGCTTGCCATTCGTATTTTTCGAGCCAGGGCGGGTGAAGGGGAACCTCGAGCACCGCGTCGTAGAACGGTACGGCTTCGCCGAGCCGCTTTTCCTTCATCAACCATTCCGCCAGTTCGGCGGCCGCCAGACGCACCCACGGTCCCGAAGCCGACTCGGCTACAATCTTTTGCAACTCAACCCTGGCTGCCTCGACATACCCGGCGGCGCGGCGACAGGAGGCCATGCGAACTTTGGCGTAGGGTTGAAGCGGCCCCTCGAGGTCTGAACAGGCCTGGTAGGCCTCGAGCGCTTCGCGAAATTTGGCGCCGCGCTCCGCCTGATATCCGGCGAGATACGGCTCTTCGCCAGGCAGGGCAACTGCCAGTGTTCCGACTAGAACGGCAATGAAACCCAAGCGCTTACCAACTCCCGCTAATTACCCGAAACGCCGTGTAATTTTGGCAAGCGCGTGGCGCGGTGTCAAGAAGACGCCCGCCGCAGAGGGCGCTACACGTTTCCACAATCGGGGAAGGTGGTAGTCCTTGGTGTGGTGTCCTTGCTGTCGTTGGCGGCCCCCACACGCTCTCCAGGCATGCACACTGCGCTCCCCGTGCAAAATATGCGCGAAGCGCCTACGGTACCCGCACGGGTTTCCCCGATGCCGCCGATTTCCACGCCGCCTCCGTGACCTCGATGGTGCGCAGACCGCACTCCGGCGGCGTCTGTGGCACGTCTTTGCCCAGGATGCACTCCACGAAATTCGAATCGGGGTTCTTCGTATACTTCGGCAGCTTGATGTTTACGGGTTGGCCTTTTTCATCCTGATGGATCAGGCCGATCCCCTGACGCAAATACAACGCGCCTTTGCTGCCCACAATCGAATGGTCTTCGTACCAGCGGGGGGCGTTGCCAATCACCGACATGCTGCCCAGCGCGCCGTTCTCGAATTTCATCGCCAGCGTGCTATTGATGTCCACCTCGGTCCCGAAATTGTCCTGCTTCGCGAAAACTTCCTTCACCTTCATTCCGGTCACCCACATCACGATGTCCACCAAATGGCTGCCGGAATCGTTCAGTTGCCCGCCGCCCGACAGCGCCAATCGCTGCCGCCACGTCCCCCGGGTGGCGCGCAGCCACTCCTGCGACTGGATCGCCTGGACGTATTGCACTTCGCCCAGCGCGCCCTTGGCGATTCGTTCGCGCATGTAGCGAAAGCTCGGCTCGAAATGGCGCTGATACGAAATCATCAGCACGCGTTTGGCCGCTTTCGCCTTCTGGATCAGCGCCTTCGCGTGTTTGATGGTGCACGTCATGGGCTTTTCCGCCAAGACGTGCAGCCCCTGGTTCAAGCACGTCAGAATCTGTTCGTAATGGACGGTATGCGGGCTCTGCACGACCACCGCGTCCAGCGCGTTGTTTTTCAGCATGTCGCGATAGTCATCAAATACCGGAAGCTTCACCGAATCCGGGAAACGCGCGTGGAACCGTTTCACCATCTCCGGGTTCGGTTCGTTGAGGGCCACGACCTCGGCTTTCTTCGTTTCGAGAAGCCGAATATAGTGCCCGTGCGAAATGCCGCCTGCGCCAATAAAACCCACGCGAATTTTCTTCGCCATGATGCAACTCCTTCGTAACATAAGGACGAATGAATGCCTACCCCACAGCGTGGCAAGACCACGCGATGATAGCAGGGGTTCGGGAGCAAATCAAAGGAAGCGCAAAGTGTAAAGTGACTCGCGAGTCGCGGTGCTGTATAATACGTCCCGTTCTTATCGGTCCTATTCATCCTATAGGTCCCATAGGCTTCGGAATAGCGATTCGCCGCTATCGTGTTGCAAAAAAAGGCGCGTACCTTCCTTACGAAGTTCAAGGAGCTATCATGAGAATCCTTCTCGCCCGGCCCCGTGGTTTTTGCGCGGGGGTGGAACGGGCCATCAAGTGCGTGGAACAGGCGCTCGAACGCTTCGGCCCGCCCGTCTACGTGCTAAACGACATCGTCCACAACGCCTACGTCGTAGATGACCTGCGGCGGAAAGGCGCGATCTTCGTGAAGAATTTCCAGGATGTCCCGCCCGGCGCCCATCTCCTGTTCAGCGCGCACGGCGTTAGCCCGGACCGCTGGGAGCAAGCCAAGGAACTCCAACTCCACGTCATTGACGCCACGTGCCCGCTGGTCGAAAAGGTCCACAACGAGGCCCGCCGGTTTGCTTCCAAGGACTTGACGATCGTCCTGATTGGAGAAATGGGCCACGATGAGGTTATCGGAACCACGGGCTGGGCGCCCGATCACATCAAGGTCGTGTTTTCGGAGGCCGAAGTCGAGGCCCTGGACGTCCCCGACGGGTCGAAAGTTTCTTATCTGACCCAGACCACGCTGAGCGTGGACGACAGCGAGAAGGTCATCGAAGCGCTCAAACGCCGCTTCCCAAACATCCAGGGACCGCCGTCCGACGACATCTGCTACGCCACCCAGAACCGCCAAGCCGCCGTAAACGCGCTCGCGCCGGAGGTGGACTTGGTCCTCGTCGTGGGCGATTCGGAAAGCGCCAACTCGACCCGGCTGGCGGAAATCTGCGAGAACAAGGGCATCCCCAGTTATCTTATCAGTTGTGCCGCAATGATCCGCGAGGAATGGCTCGAGGGGGTGGAAACGGTCTTGCTCACCTCCGGCGCATCCGCCCCGGAGATTCTGGTGCAAGGCGTGATCGAGTATCTACGCTGCCGGGGCCCGGTCGAAGTGGAAGAATCCAGCATCGTCCCCGAAAACGTCCACTTCCGGCTCCCCGCCGCCATCGCCTGAGTCCGCGCCTAATCGGAACGACAGGAGGAGTCAGAAGTCAGGAGACAGAAGAGACAATGAGAATTCAATTCGAAAACAGCACGCTCCTGTCTCCTGACCCCCTTCTTCAGATTTTTGCACCGGCCCCCGCACCATGGTAAAATGGACTCGTCTTTCTACCCGCCTGTTTCATCAAGGTTTTGGGTGACCCAAAAGCCAGGAGAGAGAACCACTAGGAGATAGAATTATGCCACTCGTTCCCATGCGACAGATTCTCGACGAGGCCGCGAAAGGCGGCTATGGCGTCGGCGCATTCAACGTAAACAACATGGAGCAAATCCAGGCCATCATGGCCGCGGCCGAGGAACTCCAGAGCCCGGTCATTATCCAAGCCAGCCGCGGCGCGCTCAAGTACTCGCAGTTGAACTACCTGCGCCATCTCATGCTGGCGGCCATCGAACTGCATCCGGACATCCCGTTGGCCATGCATCTCGACCACGGCAACAGCCCCGAGACCTGCAAGAAAGCCATCGAGCTTGGCTTTACGTCCGTGATGATGGACGGCTCGCTCATGCCGGACGGCAAACAGATTGCCACCTACGAGTACAACGTCAAGGTAACGCGCGAGGTCGTCGAGATGGCCCATGCGTTGGGTGTGACTGTGGAAGGCGAGTTGGGCGCGCTGGGCGGCATCGAGGACGGCCACGGCGCGGGTCTCGCCGCCGACAATGTCGAGCACCTGACCGACCCCGCTCTGGCCGAGGAATTTGTGGCGGAAACCGGTCTGGACGCGCTGGCGGTCGCGATTGGGACTAGCCACGGCGCGTTCAAGTCGCTGCGGAAAGACCCCAAGACCGGGGCGGTGCTCCCCCCGGCGTTGGCCATGGACCGTATCCATGAAATCCATAAGCGTTTGCCGCATTGCCACATGGTGATGCACGGATCATCGAGCGTTCCGCCCGAATTGGTGCAGGTGGTCAACGAATACGGCGGCGAGATGAAGGCCACATACGGCATCCCGCTCGATCAAATCCAGGACGGCATCCGCCATGGGGTGCGCAAGATCAATGTAGACACGGACAGCCGGCTCGCCATGACGGGCGCCGTACGCAAATTCCTGGCCGAGCATCCGTCCAAGTTCGACCCGCGCGATTACCTCGGGCCGGCCCGCGACGCCATGAAGGAAGTAGTGAAGGCGCGGATGCAGGCCTTTGGCAGCGCCGGACACGCCAAGGACTATCGGCCCATGACGCTCGAGGAGATGAAGCGCCGCTATAAAACGCCGGCCACCGTCGGCTAATGCTGACATTCGGATCGCCAATTCGCGACTGGTCCGCCCGAGGCGGACAAGTCCAAAATCGAAAATCCTCTCCCCATGAATGCTCGACAGCGTGAGCGGTTGGCGCGGGCGGACTGTGAACTCCGGTTCGACGCGCTGACCCGGCAATTGTACGCGACGGATGCCTCTGTCTATCAGGTCGAGCCGGCCGCGGTCGCCTTCCCGCGTTCACCGCACCAAGTGCAATCCTTATTCCAGGCCGCTTCCGAAACAAGCACGGCGATCATTCCCCGCGGGGCCGGCACCGGCCTGGCGGGCGGCTGCGTCGGCGAAGGGATGGTGGTCGAACTGGCCCGATACAACCGGCGGATATCGAATCTCGACCTCGAACGCGGCACCGTGCGCGTAGACCCCGGCGTCGTCCTCGATCAGCTCAATGATTACCTGCACCCGCACGGCCTCTGCTTCGGCCCAGACGTCGCCACCAGTTCGCGCGCCACGCTGGGCGGAATGATCAGCAACAACTCTTCGGGCGCCCGCGTACCCGTCTACGGCACCACCGTGGACCACGTGCACTCCCTTGATATCGTGCTGCCCGACGGCCGCGTCGAGACCGTAACGCGTAACTCCGACTCACTCGGCCCCCTCAAAAAGGCGATCGAGGACATCATCGCAGTTCGAAAAGCCGAAATCGAGCAACGGATGCCCTCAGGACTCCTGAAGCGCCGTCCCGGTTACGCCTTGGACCGCTGGCTGCGCCAAGGTCCGGACTTAGTTCAGATTCTCGCGGGTAGTGAGGGTACGCTGGCCGCGATTGTCTCGGCCGAACTGAAGCTCGCGCCCTTGCCGGCACAAAAAGGAGTGGCAGTCCTGTTCTTCGGGTCCGTGCCGGACGCGATGCAGGCTACGGTGTCGCTGCTCGACCTAAAGCCGGCCGCGATCGAACACATTGACCGCGCGCTGTTCGACCAGACCCGGGGACAACTCGCGTTCAGACCCGTGCGCGATTTACTCCGGCTCGATGCCGAACCGTGCGAATCCATTCTCATCGTCGAATTCTACGACGAAGTTACCGACCGCCTGAATGCGACCACCGCCCGGAATCTCGGACTTCGTCATTACCTGACGACGGACACCGCCGAAATGAACTTGATTTGGGCGTTGCGCAAGGCCGGCCTGTCGTTGCTCACCGGCTGCAAGGGACCCGCCAAACCTACCCCGGGCATCGAAGATACGGCCGTGCGTCCTGAACAACTCCCCGAATATGTCAACGGCGTTCGAAAGATCATGGCCGACCTCGGATTGCACGGCTCGTTCTATGGTCATGCCGCCGCGGGTCTGCTGCACATCCGCCCCGTCGTGGACCTGCATCGCGCGGACGACATCCGGCGATACCGGAAAATGGCGGAAGAAGTCTCCGTTTTCCTCAAACAGTTCCAGGGATCGATTGCCGCCGAACACGGCGTGGGCATCGCCCGCACCGAGTTCCTACCGGACCATCTGGGACCTGAACTGACCGAAGCGCTTCGCGAAATCAAGGCCCTGTTTGACCCGAACAATCTGATGAATCCGGGCAAAATCATTTCGGATGGTCGTTATCGCTTTGACCGGGACCTGCGGTGGGGCGACGGTTACCACATTGATCCGCCCTTCCAACCCGTGCTGGCGTTCTGCAGCAAGGACGAGTCCTTTGTCGGCAATCTCGAACAATGCAACGGCTGCGGCGGCTGCCGGAAAGACGCCCCGACCATGTGCCCGACCTTCGTCGCCACCGGCGACGAGATCATGTCCACCCGCGGCCGCGCCAACGTCATTCGCGCCGTGCTCGACCAACGTTTGCGCGGCGGCGGCGACCCGCTAAGCTCCGCAGCGTTGGACGCGGCGCTCAGCAACTGTATTTCTTGCAAGGCCTGCACCACCGAGTGTCCTTCCAACGTGAATATGGCTTTGCTGAAGGCGGAACTGCTTCACGCTCGACATGCGCGCGAGGGACTGCCGCTCCGGGACCGTTTGATCGCCAATGTGGACTTCCTCGGCGAAATCGGGTGTTTAACTCCGCGATTGACGAATCGCCTATTCCGCGCGCGGTGGGTCCGTACGTGGATGGACCGTGCGCTCGGTCTGACCGACAAGCGCCCTCTTCCCCCCTATGCCTCCGAACGATTTGACCACTGGTTCAACCGCCGCCCCACGTCTCGCACCGGCACCCGCGGACGCATCATTCTTTGGGATGACACCTTCGTGCGCTACCACGAACCACAAGTCGGCAAGGCGGCGGTAACCGTGCTGGAAGCGGCGGGC
>JACQVH010000300.1 GCA_016209895.1 Candidatus Hydrogenedentota bacterium
CTTCCTGCCCCTCGCCGGAAGGTCAAAAAAACGCACAAGTACCCCTTGCGAATCTCCCCACTACGTTCCACATGCCCCTACACCAACGAAAATGCCCACCGCCACACCAAATGACGGAATCGCTGGCCGGAGGGGCGGTCGGTTGTGGCGCAGGGCGTGGGATGCTAGAATCTCGCGGTGAGAGTGGACGAGATACGCATGGAGGAGCACCGGGGCTGAGGGCGCATGGATATTGCAACTGTAATTGGTCTGATTTCGGCCATTGGTTTGACCATTATTTCGATCATGATGGGCGGTCCGGCCGGGATTTTCTGGAACCCCCCTTCGCTTATCCTGGTCATCGGGGGCACCATCGCCTCGACGCTGATCAATTATCCGCTGAAAGACGTGCTCAGCGTGATGGGCACGGTGCGAAAGGCCTTCATTCATAAGAGCACTTCGCCGGAATCGCTCATTGAGAAACTCGTGTCGTTCGCGACCGTGGCGCGGCGCGAGGGGATTCTTGCGCTCGAAAGTCACGCGTCGCAGGCCGGGGACGAATTCCTCGAACGGAGCGTGCAACTGGCCATAGACGGCACGGCGCCGGAGCTGATTAAAGATATTCTCACCACCGAACTCGCCTTCATGGAAGACCGACATTCGCTTGGTCAAGCGGTCCTAGCCACGATCGGCACCATGGCGCCCGCGTACGGGATGATTGGAACGCTGATCGGGTTGGTCCAGATGCTGACGACGATGGAGGATCCATCCAAAATTGGCGCGGGGATGTCGGTAGCAATACTTACCACGCTTTACGGGGCCCTCATCGCCAACATGTTTTGCATTCCTGCGGCCGGGAAGTTGAAAGTCCGGACGAGTAACGAGATGTTGACAAAAGAAATTATTATCGAAGGTATCCTCTCTATTCAGTCGGGTGACAATCCACGGGTTGTGGAGCAAAAGCTGAAGGCCTTTGTGAGTCCCACGATCCGCAAGCAGGTAAAGTCGGGGCGGTAATGCGATGGCGGAACGACGCAAGAAAGCCGAGGAATCCGCTGGGGCCCCAGCGTGGGTCGTAACGTACGGCGACATGATGAGTCTATTGCTTACGTTTTTCATCCTGTTAATTTCTTTTTCCACGATTAACGAGGAAGATTTCAAAGACGCCGCCGGTTCGCTGCGGGGCGCCTTCGGCGTGCTGCCTCGGCAACTCTCCGTGGTGCGGGCCGGTCCCGTGCCCAAGCCCGGCAAGAAGCAAACGTCCGAGCAGATGGAGAACGCGGCACGGGAACTGCGCCGCCGCCTGCAAGTCGCGGGGAAAGAAGAAGACATCCAAGTTGAATTGGATGAGCAAGGCGGACTCAAGATCGTCCTGCCCAGCCAAGTGCTCTTCGACTCGGCGAGTGCGGAGTTGCGCCCGGCGGCCTTACCCGTACTGAATGACGTCGCGACCGTGTTGGGCGCCGTGCCGAGCGCTTTCTTCGAGGTCCGCGGTCACACCGACAGCCGGCCATTGATTAGCACGCGGCTCTACCGGGATAATCATGAATTATCGTTTGCGCGGGCCATGTCGGTTACCCGACACTTCACTGACGTCGGCCGCGTGGATTTGGCGCAGTTCGAGGTAATCGCCTGTGGTCCGTCGCAGCCGGTGGCTACCAATGGCACCGAAGAGGGCCGACAAGCGAATCGGCGCGTCGAGATTTACGTGCGCGGAGAACTGTCGGAGGAAGAGACCGAGGCGATGCGCACACAGATGGGCACGATTACCGGAGTCGGCTCGACCTCGGAAGGAGCGCCGTCCGGCAGCGCCGTAACGGAAGGAACAGGATCGAATGGCGGATGAACCCAAGGCGGCGGCGCTTGCCGCCGGCGGAACTGGAATCGTTACAAAACTTCTGATCTGGGGCGGCACCGCGGTGGTAGCGATTGTCGCCGCCGGCGCAACGTATCAATTCGCACTGGCGCCGATGCTAAAGACGGAAGAGAAGCCTGCCGCTCCTCAGGAAGTTGATCCGAACGCCATTTCACCTACCGCTGCCACGGTGGATTTTGATGAGTCGTTCGCCAATGTCATCATGCCGGACACCAACATGCTCGCCTCACTCCTGGTCTTCAAGGTTTCCTTCGAATGCTCGAACCCGGAAACGGCGGCCATCGTGACAGTGTTCAAGACGCGATTTAACGATATGATCACGCAGGTGCACAGTTTTCGGACTCGCCAGGAATTGAACGATCCGTCAGTCAAGGAAAGCATTCAGAAGCAAATCCTCCAGAAGTCGAACGACACCCTGAAGAAGATTCAAGAGGGTCAGGGGAACGTTGACCCGAAAATACGCATCACCGCGGTGTTCCACGACCGTTTTGCCGTTCAGGACCAATAATGTCGAGTTCGGACGAACATAGCGCGCGCGACCACGAGTTTAAGGAGGTGCCTTCCCCCAAAGGCACCCCGGCGCAGCACCTCGAACTGGAAGATTTGCGCGAGGTAAAACTCTCCCTGACCGCCGAACTGGGAAGGTGTACGATGCGCGTCGGAGACATCCTTAATCTGGAGCGCGGTTCGGTGGTGCAATTGGATAAAGTGGCCGGGGAGATGGTAAACCTGATAGTCAACGACGTGCTGCTCGGGAAAGGCGAAATTGCGGTTATCGGTGACGGATTGCATATACGTGTCAGCGAGATCATCGGCGCTGGGGAATTGCCGGGAGCCGCGGCCGTTGAAAAATAGTCTCCGAATCTGCCTTTTCCTTCTAATTCTGGGGGCGTGGCCGCAATTACAAGTATTCGGCGCCGAGCCGTCTTTTGACGCAGGCACTTCAACGGATGCGAACTCGCCGGCTTCGCCTCAAGAAACCGCCGCGGCCGATACGCCGCCGGTTTCCCACGCCCAGGAGCCGGCGCCGAGCCTGGTACCGGACTACTGGAAAGACGTCAAGACCGGCATCGAGGGTGAATTGGACAAACTCGAAGGACTTTCTACCGAGGCCCCGCAACCCGCGACCCGACCGCAGTCCGGCTGGTGGCCGTATCTGCGTGGTTACGCCGCGCTGTTTCTAGTTCTTGCGATTGTTCTGGTCCTTGGCGTTGCGGTACGAAAGCTGGGAAAGCGCAGCCCGTTGTTCGCGGGCGCCGGCCTCGTCAAAGTGCTCGGGAAAGTGCACCTCAACCCGCGCGCTTCTCTGCATCTCCTTCGCATCGGGGACAAGGTGCTGGTCGTCGGTGTGACGCCGAACCATGTTTCCGCCGTTGCGGAAATGGATGCCGATGCCGTGCGACTCGATGAGAAGACCGGGGACAGTCCGGCGATCAAACCCGATGCTTCGTCGTTCCTCGCACAGTTGCAGACCAGTCGGGCAAAGTTCGCGCCGGGCGCTTCGGAAAATGTGGAGGATCAGGAAATAGCGTCATTACGGGGCGATATCGAGCGGCTCCAGAAATACTTGCAGGAATCCTCCGGCGAGAGCGGGAAAGGATGAACGCGGCCGACATCCAACGGCTTATCCGGAGGGCAACGCGAGGGTGGCGCATGAGCGGAAAAAGCAAGACCGGTCTTTGGCTGCTGCCGGTTTGTCTGCTTTCTTCTTTTTCGAGCCTTGCCCAGGAAACCGAGCCCGAAGCGTTTAGGCTTTCGGATATCGTTCAAGGCGTAACCGCCCCACAGGAAGTCTCGACCACGCTCCTGGTTTTCATCTTGCTGACAGCGCTCTCCCTCGCGCCGGCCATTCTCGTCATGACCACCTCGTTTCTGCGAATCATCGTTGTCTTAGGCTTCCTCCGGCAGGCAATGGCGACACAACAGAGCCCCCCAAATCAGGTCTTGGTTGGCTTGGCCCTGTTCCTGACCGCATTCATCATGGCCCCCACGTATCAACGCGTCAATAACGACGCGTTGCAGCCCTATATCCGCGGCGAGATCGGCCAAGCGGACGCGCTCGTTCGGGGACTGGCCCCAGTCCGATCGTTTATGTTCCGGCAAACCAACCCGAAGGATCTGGCCCTGTTCATTACGATCGCCAAACTTGGACGACCTAATACGCCTGACGACGTCCCCACCCACGTGTTGGTCCCCGCGTTCGTCATCAGCGAACTGCGTATCGCGTTTCAAATCGGCTTCATTATCTACATACCGTTCCTCATCATAGATATGATGGTGGCAAGCACCTTGATGGCGATGGGCATGATGATGTTGCCACCCGTTTTTGTTTCCCTACCATTTAAGATTATCATGTTTGTGTTGGCGGACGGGTGGTATCTATTGATCGGGTCGCTCGTCCGTAGTTTCCAATAGTTGAGGATCGACATTGAATACCAAAGTCGTGATCGGGACGATTCTCGCCTTTCTCATGATCCCCGCGATCATCGCGCTGTGGCCGAAGCCAATTACGGTCAAGCGTGTTCAGGAGGCGCTCGAACGAAAGGGCTTCACGGTCGGCAACGTGCAGAAGATGAGAAAGCCGCGATTCGAGGCCATCGAAGAGACGGCCCTGACCATCAACGGTGCGTGGGCGTACCTGTATCGCTATAATAACGAAGGGAAGATCATCAAATACCTGCCCCGAGACAAAGGCGGAACCGGTGAGCAAGCACTCCGCTTGATGAGCCTCGCCGGCGCCCTCAACTTCGGCCGACAGACGGCCGTGCCCACGTCCGTCGGACGCAGAGGCATGTATATCCTCCTCATTACCGGCCTCGACGAAACCCGCCGCGAAGAGGTCATTCGCGCCTTCGAATTGCTATAAGCCCGATATCTCTCCCTAATCCCCTCGTAATCGAGCATTGTTCGTCTCGCAGGCACCCGTGGCGGACTATCAGATTCGCACTCCTGCTCAAACTTATGACAAGTTGCTTGTCATCTTTTTGAGCAAGCTTTCTTATGGTGGAAACAACCGAGGAACTTGATTGCGAAGAATACGGGAGTCGAAATTGTACTACAATGACTTATGACGCACCATTGCTATACCTATCGTTTGGAACGCAAGTTGCATTATCGAGACAAATTATGTGATCCAATGCGTGCCGCAACACATTTTTGAGGATTTTGACCGGTGGTTGTTGCGTCCATCGTATCCCGGAATGAAGGCGAAACGCAGGCGATTCGGATAGATTTGACCCGTCGGACAGATCGGCAACGAAGCGGTGAGAAGACCAAACAGGCCAACGCATTACGCGGAAGTTTCGGAGTGTTGCCGCAGTTGCACGCGAAATTTTTCGTACTTTTGGGGAGTTTCGAATTGGCATGTAATAGATTGTTTCCGTAATGGGGAACGGCGGAAGTTTGGACTCCACAATGAGCTCGTGGGGTAGATTTTCAGTCTGCCTTGGCCCTGTAGTAGTGGAAACAGGCTTCCTGAACTGAGACCTGCCCGCAGGTCTTACAAGTGAGGAACGAGTATGGAGCGAGATCGGAATCTACTGTTTGGGGTGTTCGCCGTCCAGCTCAACAAGGTCAGTCCCTTGAAACTGATCGAGGTCGCGGCCACCTGGGCCATTGACCCCTCGCGCGACCTGGGTCGGCGTCTGGTCGAAGCGGGCCTGATTTCCGCAAAGGATGAACAGATGATCGGCGGCCTGGTAAGCGAAGCCGTCCGGGCCCACGGCGGTAGCGCCGCCGACACGCTGAGGTCGTTCGGCGGAAACGAGATTCTACAACGCAGCTTCCTCGGCGCCCTCGAACTTACCGAGTCCGGCGCTCTGGTGACGCGTCCGGGACCTCAACCGGCCCATATCGCACTCGACCAACTCGACGTACCGGCGGTCGAGGAAACGCCGGGCCGCTATACCCACGTCAGTGAATACGCACGTGGCGGCATGGGCCGCGTGCTGTTGGTACATGACCAGCACTTCGGCCGCAACGTGGCTTTGAAAGAGTTGCTCCCCGCTTCGACTTCGCCGGATGCAGCAACCGAAATCCCCAGCCCGGTTCGATTGTCCGCCCCATACGTGGCGCGGTTCCTGCAAGAGGCGCGCATCACCGGCCAACTCGAACATCCCTCGATCGTGCCCGTCTACGAACTCGGCCACCGCCGCGACGGCACGTTGTACTACACGATGAAACTGGTCCGCGGCCAGACCCTGTCCAAGACCCTCGCCCAAGCGGGAACCCTCGAGAACCGCCTGAAATACGTCGGGCATTTTTTGGGACTGTGCCACGCGATCGCGTATGCCCATGACCGCGCCGTGGTCCACCGCGACATCAAGCCGGCCAACGTCATGGTCGGCGAATTTGGCGAAACGGTCGTAATTGACTGGGGTCTGGCGAAGGTCAAGGGACGCGAGGATCTAATCTCGGACGATCTCCAAAAGACCATCCACGGTCTGCGCCTGGGCGAAGAGACCCAATTGACGAAGACCACGTATGGCCACGCGCTCGGCACGCCCAACTACATGCCGCCGGAACAGGCCCTCGGCCAACTCGAACAGGTGGACGAGCGCTCTGACGTCTACGCGTTGGGCGCGGCGCTTTACGAGTTGCTGACCGGCAAGCCGCCTTACAACGCGGGCACGGTCCTAGCCATTCTCGACCAAGTTATCTCGCAGAGTCCCACGCCGATCACCGCGCTTGAACCGAACGCGCCCGCCGAACTGGTCGCCATCTGTGAACGGGCCATGCAGCGGAACCAAGCCGAACGCTACCAAAGCGCCAAGGAACTCGCGTCCGAAATAGATCGCTTCCTCACCGGCGCGATGGTACAGGCTTACAGCTACGGCTTCGGAGAACACCTGCGCCGGTTCGTCAAACGCCACCGGGCTGCCGTCACCACGACCGCCGCCGCCGCCGCCGCCGTCATGGTCCTCGGCATCGTGTCCTACGTCCAGGTCGTGCACGCTCGAGACGAGGCCGTCGTAGCCCGGGTTAAAGAAGAATCGCTCCGCAAGCGCGCGGAAAGGCAGTTGTACACCATGAGCGTCATGCTCGCTGAATCCAAAGTGCGAGACAATCGCTATGATCTCGTCGAAGCGGCCCTAACAAAAGCCCCGGAGCCACTCCGTGGCTGGGAATGGCGTTACCTGAAACGCCTCTGCCACCTCGACCTAGTCACACTGAAAGGCCACACGAAACGCATCAACGACATTGCGCTGGACCCCAACGGTACCCGACTCGCCACCGCCTCGATGGACGGCACGTGCAAACTCTGGGACTTAGCCACCAACCGCGAGATTCAAACACTCAAAGGGAATGGCAGCCATGTTGGGGCGGTAGCGTTCTCGCGCGATGGCAAACGACTCGCTACTGTGTCCGAAGGCGGCGCGGATATCAGCCTGCAGTTTTGGGATGCGGAGACCGGCAAAGAAATCGTGTCCATCCAAGCAGCTTCGCAGCGGTTTGACAACCTTTTTCCGTGGGGCTGGAGCGTGGATGGCAGACTAATCCTTATCCTCGACCCGACGCAAGGCACGGTTCGAGTGGTGGATGCCGCCACCGGGCACGACGTTCGAAGGCTCAAGTGTTACGAGAAAAGTGTGTTGTGTGCCGCGTTCAGCACTGATGGTGATAGAATTATTACAACCGGTCGAGGCGACGTGGCCAAAGTTTTGGAATCTGCAAGCGGCAGTCCGTTGGCCAACCTGGAAGGGACAATCGCTTCGGCAGGCAACGCGCGGTTCAGTCCCGACGACCGCTGGATCGCTGTCGAGTGCTCGGGCGGCTACGGCGCTCGCGAAGAATATGTTCGTGTGTACGATGCCCGTACCTACGCCCCAGTCGCGGAACTGCGCGGTCACACGGATAGCGTCCTTGACTTTATTTTCAGTCCCACGGGTCAACAAATCGTTACAGCAGGCCAAGATGGCATTGCGAATCTGTGGGAGGTACCTTCCGGAAAACTGCTGCACACACTCCGCGATCACACGGAGGCGGTTACAGGAGCGGCGTTCAGCGCTGACGGAATGCGTGTCTTGACCGTATCGAACGACAACACCGCGAAAGTATGGGATGTCGAATCTGGAAAACAATGGGCTACCTTGATGGGCCATCACCGGGAGCTCATTCGTGGCAGATTCTCGCCGGATGGATTACGCATCATTACCGCGTCCGCCGATACGACTGCCAAGGTTTGGGATGCCGGGCGACTGCCGAGACCGGCGCTCCACACGTTTACCGGCAATACTCGGCCCACATTGTGCGCCGTCTTCAGCCCGGACGGACGGCAGATTGCGACTGTTTCGGAGAAGACCACGCCACATGCCTGGGCCGTGACACTGTGGGATACCGCGACTGGCGCCGAACTCGAGACTCTGGCAACCAACACGAACAACATCTCTAGTCTGGCGTTCAGCCCCGATGGCAGACAGCTTTTGACCACTGCCGCTCACGACAGCAAGGCAAGGATATGGGAAGTCACATCAGCCAAAGAACTTCACACCTTAGCGACGCATAGCGATATTCTCAACACGTGTGCCTATAACCGCGATGGTACCCGGATCGTGACCGCTTCACACGACAAGACGGCCAAACTTTGGGATGCCGCGACCGGCCGCGAACTGGCGACATTGCACGGCCACACTGGCATCGTATTCTTTGCGACCTTCAGCCCGGACGGTGCCCGCATCGTTACCACGTCTGCAGACCGTACCGCCCGGATATGGGACGGGTCCACTGGCCAGCCGCTGGCAACCCTGATCGGGCACTCCGGAGATGTTCGAAACGCCGCGTTCAGTCCCGACGGCAGGCGCGTGGTGACCGCCTCTTTTGATCACACCGCCAAGGTCTGGGACACGGCCTCAGGCCAGGAGTTGGCCTTATTGCCGCATGACGATGCAGTCAGCAGGGCGCTGTTCAGTCCGAACGGACGACACATCGCGACCAGTTCCGGCGACTTCTATGCGTATTTGTGGGACGCGGCGACCTACGAGCGCCTCTCGACGCTGCCTTGCGACCGGGAAGTCTGGGACGTCGGCTTCAGCCCCGACAGTACGCGGATCGTCACCGCCTCCGGTGACCGCACCGTCCGCGTGTGGGACGCTCAGACCGGCGCGAACCTTGTCACCATCGAGGGTCATGGCCGTGAAATCACCCAGGCCGTATTCAGCCCCGAGGGGAGATATATCCTGTCCGCCGCCCGCGACGGAACGGTCAAACTATGGGGTGCGAATCCGACTCAGGAAGACCTGGCCGCAGCCCACTCAGGAGGGTCAGTGTCCCCGCCGACCGCAGCGCACCAGGGAGGGTAATGACTGAAATCAGAAAGGACAATGGACGAAGGATGATCCCATCTGTGATGCTGGGCGAAGTTGACGCATCTCTTTTACCCGATTCTTTGGTTTGCGAGATTCTTCCCCCGCCAAGAGCGGGATCAAAATGACGGACGGGAGTAGTTGAGTAAGCGAATGGCTGGCGCCCCCAAGGTAAGCCTTATATCCGCTGGGTGCAAGGTAAACTTGTCGTAGGACATTAACTCAATTTACAGAAGCGAAGTGAAAGGAGATAGGCGATGACGAGAAGAACCGCTAACAAAGAAACTGGCACTACCGCAATGCGAAAGAAAGGCCGTGTGCCACCGCTATACGGAACCGTGCGCGTGTATGTTTTCGAGCCGGGCACGAGCAACCCCCGTAATGGCGCGTGGGTACAGGTCATCTACAACTCGAACCTCGAAGACGAGGGCCAAACCAATTCGAGCGGCGAGTGGACAAGCACGGCACAATTGGTAGGCAATCGCTGGTACGATATCGAGGCTGAATTCCAACAACACGACGCAACTACAACGTGGGTGCCCGATGGAGAGACGGCTACAGAGACGCTCTACGCATGATCGCAGTACTGCGTTGTTCCTATCAAAATTACATAATCTAATTAATAAAGGAGATGGCATATGCCTACACTCTTAGTGAAAGTATTGGATGGTAGCAAGAGGCACGCCGGAGGAGGCCCAACAAATACTACTCCTAGCACTCGGCCAATATCAATACCTAATCTCGTCGTGAAGCTTAACGGAAGTAGCGCGACTTCCGCTTCAGGCGGTGAATACACGTTCACGAATGTAACTGCCGGCCGAACTTACACGGTACTGGTCGTTTATCCACACGGAACCCGGCGTAGAGAGTTTTTCGGTAAGCATGTAGAGTTTTGGTATCCGCTGAGCGCGGGGTATTACATAAAGAAAGTGTACTTGATCCCACATGGGACGCCACTAAAACAGCCACACGGTCGAGATTAGAACGGCCATGGGTGGCGCGGTCACGTGCACTTCGTTCCGTACTTCATCGGCGTACTAGTTCGTTTCCAGAAGCGATAGACTGGGAAACTTGGCCCACGATTAACAAACCCTGGGGCGAGGTGAGGCAGACTGTCCGTCCAAGTGGGACAGACTTTTCTATTCTGCCCCCTTTCTCAGGATCTTTTCGCGCCTTCGGGGCCACCGAAAGGGTTGGCAATGAGCACCGGGGTTCCCATCGGTCATCACGCCGTGGCGCGACTACTCACATTCGCCCCCCTTCCGGGGCTGAAGCCAGTTCGCGATGACGGTACCGGAACAAGGAGAGTGAATATCCGGGCTAGTCGACGCTCTCCACAAGCCAGGCGAAGCGGCCGGACGCGATTTCTACCTCGGCCACGCGGTCAAGCTCCTCAGTTCGCGGGTCGGGCACGGGCAATGGCGTGCCTCCTTTCTCGACGCTGAGTTCCGAGACCAGTCCGGTCAAGGTCCAGTCCAGGGCGGTGTAGACATCGATCGCCGGAGGCTCACCATGGCATGCCCGCGCGAAGTCGAGCATCTCGAGGAAGTCCCCGCCGCCGTGCCCGGCCTCGCGGGCGGTTTCGCCGTGGGTGCGCCAATCCTGCGGCAGGAACTCTGACTCAAAATCCCAGAGCGAATACCATTTCAATTCGCCGTGCCTTCCTGCGAGGTAAATTTTATGGTCATCGCCAAATCCACGCGGGGACTCGTAGCACCCTTGCGTGCCCTGCAAAAGATGATAGTTCATATTATGGGGACGCCGTGAGTGCAAGTCGGTGCGTATTTCGACAAGACCGCCCTTTGTGGTGTGGCAAAGCATGACTGCCGTATCATCCCCGGTGTAATTTTCGTCGGTGTGATTCCCCGAGCCACGGGCGGACAACGAGACTATTCGGTCCTGCATCCACTGCAAGACGGGGCCGATGGAATGGGTCGGATACGTGATCCCTCGCCGGTCAAGTTGCCATCGCTTCCGCCACGTAAACGTTCCGTCAGGCCGGTGCGCCAAGTCCCGCACATCGTGTAGGTATTGGCCCTCCGCATAGTACAATTCGCCGAAAAGGCCCGCGTGCGCCATCGCCTTCACGATCTGACAGAATTTCTGATACGTGTAATTTTCGGCCATCATATAAGCAGCTCGTGACACTCGCGCCGCATCGCGTAATCGTCGGCACTGATCGAAGGTGACCGCTGCTGTCACCTCCGAAAGGACGTGAATGTTATTTTGTAGAGCCATGATTGCTTGCGGCGCGTGATTCGGCATCGGCGAACCGAGAATCACCGCGTCTATCCCGTGCGCGATGAGACGTTCATAATTTGTGTAGCGTCCCCCGGGCGGGATGCCAGCCAGTTCCCCAAACTGGTCTAACACCACGCGGTCCGGGTCCATCGCCGCTACCGCCTCAAGTTCAGCCGCGCGCAGCGCGCCAAGGAATGAACGCCCCCGCCGCACACCCGCAATCCCCAAGCGAATGGACATTACACGGCTCCTTGTTAGTGATCGGTGACCAGTGGTCAGTAATTGGTTTCCAGTTTCCGGTTCCTGGTTACGGGTGGCTCGGAACTCGGCACTCGGTACCCGGCACTCGGTACTCATTGCTCATTGCTCATTGCTCGTTGCTAATAGGTTTCGTCTTCGAGAATTCGGATTGCCGTAATTCGCGCCAACTGGAAGGTCCGCGGACTCTTACTGGTGTGGCAGTACGCGTTGAGGGCCGGAGAAGCACCGCTCAGGTCCAGCGTCACGGGGTCTACGCGCCGGATTCTGGCGCGAGCATTGAACGTAGACTGGTACGCGATCAGCACCGGCCTGCGGCGTGCGATGGCGTCTTCGAGAATTTCGCGCGTGATTCGCGGCGAATACGAGGGCAGCAACACGCCGTCCGGCTCGTCTTCCACCGTCTCTTCGGGCGGCTCCGGTACCGCTTCCCGCTGTTGTATCCGCGCCTGATATTCCTCCACCCATCGGGCGGCCCAATGTTCCGGCGGTTCCGGATCGGCGATGGATTCTGCGCGCTCGAATAGAAGCCCATACCCCTTCGCAGCCTGCTTGAAGGCGTTCAGTTTCCCGGATCGAATGACCAATGCATGCAAACCCAAGCGACCTTCGATGAAGTTATGGAGTTCCGGGGTATCGAGCAGCGCCGCGCAGGTGTCCCAATCCTCGAAACGGATCAAAGTCGCGCTCGCGGTCCTGGCGGGAGACAGTTCTCTGGCCCAGGCGCGTAACGCCATCCGATATCGCGGATGCAGGTCTCCCACTGCGAGTGCTTCAAGCTCGGCGGCGACCAGGGACCAGTCTTCTTTCTCGCCGAGCTTGCTTTCCGATAGCGTCAAGATGACATCTCCGGACTCGGTCGGCTCGAGCACGCCCACGTCCTGCAAGCGCCTTTCAATGAAGAGATCGCGCCGCTCCCACGGCAACCGCATCCGCAAGCCGGGCATCTGCTCGAGACACGGGTGCGGACTTGACCCATACTCGATCATTTGCGGAGAATCTTCGCCAGAATCGGGCATCTCGCGGGCAAGGAGAAGGAAACGATCCCCGATTCGCCGAGCGTCTGGGTTCAGCGCCTGAAATTTGAGCGCCAATTCAGGGGTCAGGCATTCGATCACACGACAACCGCGGCGTACCGTTACCGCTTCCATCTTTTGCGACCACGTGACGATTTGTCGTGTCACATTGTCTGGAACGGGACGTATTCCGCAGGTAGTGAGCAGTCGCGAAAAGGACTCGATAGAAACTCCACTATTGACGCCGCGCAAGACGCTATCGTGCGTCATGCGGTACACGCTGACTGGCCCGCTCCGGATACGTTCGCAAAAGAGGTCCAGTCGGCGACGAACATACGCCGGGCAGCGGTCCAGATAGGCGATGACCTCGAAATCCGGTTGTACGGTCAGCGCCGGGACCGGCTCCGCATCCTCCGGTTCCGGGGACTCGCCCACTCCGAGGACGTAGCGCCCGAGCGGCGTGATGCGAAATACCTCGCCCTCTCTTCCCAATTCGATTACGCCAAACGCGAAGAACACCGTGTGCAACATCCAACGAAACAGTCGAGTTTCGCGCGCCGCCCACGCCCGTTCTTTCCAGGTATCGGATGGATTGTGGACGTTCCCCGCTAGGGCGCGCCACCGCTCTTCGAGAAAAAGAACATTTCGGTCCACTTGGTAAATGGTTCCGGCCAGGCTGTCAACGGGAAACCAGATATCCGCCGCCTGTTCGCGTAGGAGCGCGACCGTTAGGGTGCGGTGATAAGTGCGGCGTATCGAACCCACGGGAAGATGCTCTGCCATTGGTGGATAGAGGTCGGGGAAGAATGTTTCGAGGTCCGGCAAATCCTGTGCAGTCAAGAAGGCCTCGAATAACATGCGGACCCGTTCTGCGGTCCCGAATTCAACCCACGCTTCCGCTTTCCGGTCTACGGTCAGCCGGCCGGATACGGTCGCAATGTAACCCAGCTCCCGCCCCATCATGAGATATATAAGAAACCCCTCGCGGGTCAGACCCGCTTCGACAAACATTTCCTGAGCCCGCGCGGCGTCAGCGCGGTGCAACTCTCCAGTGGAAGTCAAGCGGGGCGACACGGCCCCGACCGCGCGCAGCATCTCCAAGAACGCGCTCGTGGCCGTCTCACGAACTGGCGACGCCTGGGGAGTTCCCTCGTCGCGGACCGGAGAAAACTGGATTCGCAACGGAGGCCGCGCCGGCATCAGCTTTTGAACGATATCCGAAACAAACAACCACACCGCCTCGTCGCGAATGTCCATCCGGCGAAGCAACTGCAACATCGAGAAAGCCCCGGAGCGGCCCTGCGGTCCAGCCACCACAAGCCCGAATGCGACCAACTGCTGCAAGGCGCGCGGGGAGTCGGCGAGCGCGTGCAAACCGGGCACCGACAACAGGTCACGGGCGGTAGCAGGACCGTGCTCCGCGAGCACGTGGAGCAGCCGGAGTTCTCCCGCGTCGAGTTTGCTGAGGGCAGTGCGGACATGAAGGGGGTCACGCAGTAGCTTTTCGAGTGCTCGAATCCGGTGCGCCTTACTCGAGACCGCTACCCGCCATTGATTACACAAGGCGCCCAGCGTTTCGTTAGTGTACCCTTGCAGGCACTCTTTGATGGAATACGATGGAATCAATCCAGCACCTTTGGCATATGGCCGAGCGCTTGCAGCCGCCTCGTCACGTCCGGAATCGCTTGGGCCTGTATGGCGATACACCGGTCCGAAAGCCGCAGCCCCAGGAACGGTTCCAACTCGGCGTCGTTCTCAATCTCAGTAAGGAGCCACGGTTCCGCCACCTCGATCAAGGCCACACCAGAATGTAATTTCATGCCTTGCATAGATTTCTCCCGACCAAACAAAAAACGCCAAGTTTAGGATACGTCAGGGCCACTTACAATGGCAAGACTGGGGTGAGTAACGGGAAAAAACCAGAAGGGACGACCGGCTAAACGGTATGGTGCCGGAGAAGGGAATCGAACCCCCACCCCCTTGCGGGGACCGGATTTTGAGTCCGGCGCGTCTGCCAATTTCGCCACTCCGGCACCGAGAGAGCTACTATACCGGCTCGCAATAGTGAATTCAAAACGGCGCCCGGCTCAGACGCGGTCGAAGGCCCACACGTAAGGATGTCGTTTGGGGAAGATCGTGGCGAGAAAGGTTCGGGCATCACTGCTGAGAAGCGTTCGTTGTCCGCCCAGGGCATCGTCCGAATACAAGTAACCGCTGAGCAATTGCGCCAGTTCCGTGGAGCGCAGACTGAGCTTATTCTTGCCCGTCACGCCCGCGGCGTCCAGCGCGCCACGATTGGTGCGAATCCGGAACGGGCGCTTGTCCACGATCAAAGTGATCTCGGTGCGCTGTTCGCGCAACGCGCTTGAAACCAGACGGTTTTCCCATTCGGGAAGCATGTGTTCCAAGGCTTCGCCGATGTCGAGCAGGCAAAGCATCCCGCCCTTCTCGTTCACGCGCATTTCATGAATTGAGTGGAACGGCAGGAGGAAGTGGGCGAAAGGATGCGGCGGCGGTACTTGGAAGCACAGCCGGGGTAGGGACTCGACCGCCGCAGTCTGTCCACAGGCGCCGAGGACCGCCGTGCATACACTCGAGGACGCCACTCCCACCTCCGACACGGTGAGATGATTCCCGGTGTTCCTGGCCAGGAAGTATGCCAACACCTGGCCTTGAGAGTCGCACAAGACTTGCAGCCCCGAACAGTTCTGCCAGTGTCGCGTCAGGTGCGCACAAGAGCGCACAATCGAGCAGGCCGTCTCCGTGTCATTGGCGCAATGCATGCGCTGAATTGCCGGAATATCGCCCGGTTTCGCCTCACGCAGACGCAACGACGACTCGAAGGTGGCCGCCTCCAGCGTATCCACCAAAATGCCATAGTCGGCGGTCGCGACGGCGAATCCGAATCGCCGATGGAGGTCCGTTCGGCCGAAAGTCATGGCGAGATGGTAGCGTTGTTGCCGGAGACTGTGAAGCGCATCTTCGATCAAGCGGTGAGCGATACCCCGACCCCGGTACCGCGGAGAAGTGCTTACCCAACCCAGGCACGCGGTCTTGAGCCGGGCTTCCCCAATGCGTATCGTTTCGGTGTTGATGCGCAGCGCGCCCGCCAGTTCGCCCCCCCGCAGCGCAATGCGGATATGTTCACCCGGCGGGCTGGGCAACGGCCAAGGTTCCACTCGAGACAGGGCAACCGTCTCACAATTCGGAGACCCGCGTTCCTGGCACAAAAGGTCGCACGCCAGCCGCAGTTCCTCATCGGACTCGACCTCTTTGATCGCAAGTTCCATGACTCCGCAGCAACCCAGTCTAACTCCCTGTAACACTGGAGCTATTTTACCACAAGACGCGGGATCGCGGGAGCAAGAGACTTTACCAACTGATACGTGAGGGCAATTGCCTCGGATATCCACCGATTACGGCCTACCATCCCCCAACGAGCCGCCAACGGACTGAGACCGCCCTCTTTGAGCGGCGTGGTATAGCGGGCCTTTATAGACCTAAGGCGGCATTGATGACGAGTTGGACGTCAACGGCGTTGACGGTGTTGTCCCGGTCAATGTCCGCGTCGAACGGTGCGATATTGATACCGAGCGCGGCATTGATGACCAACTGGACATCTACCGCATTGACGCTTGAGTCGCCATTGATATCGGCCGGGGTGGTGACGCGTTCCTTTTCGAGACTCAAGTTTGCGGTGGATATCTCGCCCGGGGGCACGGTCCGTGTGATCGTTGTGCTTTTGTACCCGATGGCGCTGGCGTGGATCGTGTAGTTGCTTTCGGTCAGCGCAGCGAACGCGTATACACCCACGTCGTTGGCGTCAACTACTACGTTCAGACGGCCCGTAATGTTGACGCGCGCGAACGGACTCGGGTCGCCGCTATCGAGGTCCGTGACGACGCCGACGAGCGAGGCGGGAATCAGCAGAGCCTTTTCGAGGAACGGATTGGATTCTGCGTTTTGATCGGGCGCGACTTGGACGTTGCGCTCGGCTGCGACGTGCCCTTCGGCGGCGAAAGTCAGCGTCACGTCGGTTAATTCGGCCTTCAGGCTTGCGAGACCGTTCAAGGCATACGACCCGTTGCCGCTACTGTAGGTGACGGCAACGACAACATCCGCGATCTTCGCTTCCACCAGCGCACCGACAAGACGATCCGGGGGTTGGCCCTCCTGGGGCACACCCCTCACGATTCCGCTTACGCCACCCGCCAGGGGGGTGAACGTCAACGCGAAATCTTGCGTCACGTCGGACCCGATCGGAACGACGACCTCGGCGTGTCCGGTCGCGGTAGCGACGTTACCTGGAGCGGGTGTTTCGTTTCCGATGCGCGCGAAAACGTCCATTGAATAACTGCCAGCGGGCAGAAACGTGAACGCGTATGCCCCGTTGAGATCGGTAACCTCGATGCGTTCCACCTGGCCGTCGGCGGAGCGTGCACGAATCGCGGCGGTGGAAACTGGCTCACCCGAACCGTCCACCGTGACGGTTCCGGCAATACCGCCCACGAATGTGGTCTTCGACGTCACCACGCCCGGTGCGGAAACCGGGTCGCTATCGCTCAGGTCTTCGTTAGATGCCCAGAATGCGCGCCAAACGTCATTGCCGTCGGTAGTGATAATCGGCTGAATGTCAATGCCCAATTCGGGGTTGGAGTCAATCGTGGCCGCGCTGCTCCAAGTCAGGCCCTTGTCGCTCGAAATTGCGTAGAATATCTCATTACCCTCGAACTGCCCGCCGCCGTCGAACCCCGAGGCCCAAACCGCCATCCAGTTCCCGCGCTGATCGGATGCGACATGCGGGAAGCTATCATTCTGGGTGTCAACAAATGCCGTGGAATTAACGACGACCGGAGCACCAAAAGAAAGGCCATTGTCAGTGGACGTAGCAGAGAATATGTCCATATCAATTCCGGTTGTCAGCCCGCCTTCGTCCGCGGGAATGTCAAGCGCGGATTCCCATGTGACCACCCACGTACCGCGTCCGTCCGAAGCCACGCTCGGGCGGAAGTCGTTTGTAAAGCCGTCGGTCGCTGCGGATGTATTCACGATTCCGACGGGTGACCAGGATAGCCCATTATCCGCCGACGTGGCGTAGAGAATATCTTCGTCGTTGCCGATTAGTCCGCCCAGATTTTCCGTTGATTGCCATGCGCACAGCCAGTTTCCAGCGCCGTCGGTAGCGATAGCCGGCAATAGATCATCGCCCAATTCCGGCGTAGAATTCACTTTGGCGGGAGCGGACCAGGTTGCGCCATTATCGGTGGAGCGACAGAAGTGAATCTCGCGTTCCCCGGAACCGCCCGCAAGATTATTCGTCGAACGATAGACAACCAGCCACGTGCCGCTCCGGTCGGTGGCAATCCGGGGTTCGGTGTCTTCGATGGACCCCCCCGCCGTGTTATCGCTGGTTCCCGCAAAAACGGGATGAAGGGACGCGATGTCGCTCCAGGTGACGCCCCCGTCTGTGGACCGGGAGAAGACAATGTCCGGGTCGGTTCCCAAGTCCAGCCCCGTCCCGAGATTGACGAGGTCGTCGTTGGTTTCCCAAACGACCACGAACACCTGTGAACCATCGCACGCGATATCCGGCGGCCGATCAATGCCGATATCAATAGCGGCATTGCTGTTGAGGGCGCGCGTGTTGGCCGCAGACCACGTCGCGGCATCATCGGTCGAGCGGGAGACGAAAATGTCTTGGTCCGTGCCGATGGTCCCGTCAAGCGATTTTACCGATGCCCAGACGGCGACCCAGGTGCCGCTGCCGTTTGTGGCGGCACGGGGAATCTGGTCGGCGCCCGACTGATCGCGGATTCCGGTCGCGTCTACCGGAAAGGTCCAGGTAACCGGGGCGGCGATTGCGGTGAGATGAAACAGGACAGTACTAACAACCGCAGGGAACACGGATAGCCGTCGCGAGTCTTCCTCTACCCAGCAACCTAACGTAGGACAGCCACGGTGCAGCATGCCTTGCCCCTTTGCCGAGAAAACAAAAATGCCAAAACCGGCTATTCCTGAAGGTTTGGAAAATGCCAATGTATCTTTACAAAATTTTAATGACAGAGCTGATCCGACAATTAGGTGGGCAGAAGTCGAAAGTGATGTATTCATATCTCATCGATGGCGTAACGGACCCTGTGGAAC
>JACQVH010000301.1 GCA_016209895.1 Candidatus Hydrogenedentota bacterium
ACGATAGGCGGTCTGGTCTTGACCGGCGGCGAGATGGCCTCGGCCGTGTCCTCCGTCATCGAGGCCAACGCCCTGTGGTTGCAAGGCGAGATCGAACCCGGCATCCCACGCGCGGTCATCATCGGTGGCGATTTTTTCGGCCTTCATGTCGTAACTAAGGCCGGAGGTTTCGGCGACGAAGAAATACTCGTGAAATGCATCGCTATTTCCCACGAGAAGGGACTCATCCCGTGAGAATCCGCTCGTCCCAATGACGTGATCAATCCGGCCAAGGCGGGATTGCTATTCCTTTCGGCCCCGCTCGATCTTCAAATATTCAAACTCCGCGCGGAAGCCTTCGCCCTTGGGGCTGCACGCATACAACCCGCATTGCGTCGGAATCATTCCCTTATCCCTGCTCAAGTGAGTCATCCGTAGTTGCGTCCAATCGGGGCCGTCCTGCTTCCGGGTCCGGGACTTAGCCAACGCATACTCCACGATATAGTCCCCACTTTCTCGGCGGACACGAAATGTAATTTCCCGTTCGGACCGATCCAGGTCTTGTGTGGACCAGTCCGAATAGGCGCCGTTGGTCACGACCACCCCGAGCTTGTTCGGCCCTTCGAGTTCGTATTCCACCGAAGTCTTCAACCAGGAACGCGGCGAAAGCCTTACCATGAGACCCGCCTGGTCGTATTGGTGCTGAGGCTTAAGGCGAACCCGCGTCGTGAGAATAAAATCCCCCGAGACATCCGCGTACAGCAAAGACCCGTTATGCGCGATGAAGCCATAGTGCGTCTTATACCAAAAGTCGGACTTCGCGTGGGGCTCAACCACCAGCCGAGAATCACGAAGCTCCCATCGCCGGGGCAAGTTAAACCAACTCAGCCGGGAATCAATCGAGTGCCCCGCAAAGTCCTCGTGTAAGATCACATCCGACATCTATACGTTCCCTTTCCACCGGTAGCGCCGGCATCCTTGTCGTCCATTCCTGCAATTGCCGTGGCCGAAAGGTTATCATCTCTGCCACCGGACAAGAAATTAGGGGGACAAGTGACTTCGCGGGAACGCATCGAAGCCGCCCTGAAACATCAGGAACCGGACCGAACGCCCATCTTTGAGTATGTACTGCTGCCGCCGCTGGCCGAAGCCTTTCTAGGTCGCCGCTACGTGGACTACGCCGGCGAAGGCGACTGGTCCGAGTTAGTCCGCGAGAAAGGCTGGGAAAACGCGATCCGGCAGTATGCCGTGGATCGAGTCGCTCTGGCCACGCGGCTCGGCCACGACATGCTCTATGTCGTGTTCAATCCGCTGCCGCCGAAAACCCGCGATCCTCGCCGAAAGCGAGAAAGAGTAGCGCCCACTGACCCAGTCGAGCGCATCATCTTCGAGAACGAGGAAGCCGCGGAGCAACTTGTTTACGAACCGCCCGAAGACGTAATGTTGATCTACGATTTGCTCAAAGAGGAAATGGCGCGTCGTGACCTTGATTTGCCCATACTCGCTCCCTGCTACTACCACGGCGTCTGGACCAATACCGACCTGATGATTACCATGCTCGCCGCCCCGGAAGTGGCCCACCGACATTTCGCCCTGGCGACACAAAAGGGTCTGCGCTTTATCGAAGCCTACCTACGACACGGCATTGATCAGATCGGCGTGGGTGGCGACTTCGCCGGGAATCGGCCCCTGATCTCCCCGGAAATGTATCGCGAATTCATGGCGCCCGAAATCAGGAATTTGACGCGACGGATTCATTCCGCCGGGAAACGAGCGATCAACGCCAGTGACGGCGACCTCTGGCCCGTGATCGAGGATTTCCTGCTCGGCTGCGAAGTAGACGGCTACCTCGAAATTGACATGGGTGCCGGCATGGACTTGCACCGACTCAAGGCCGCCTACGGCGACCATATCACCTTCTACGGCAACATGGACTGTGGAAACATCCTGTCGTTCTGCACGCCCGAAGAGGTCCGAAGATACACCCGGGAATGCCTCGAAGCTGGTCTTGGAAACGGCGGTCATGTCTTCTGTTGCAGTAACGCCATCACCGCCAGCGTCCGACCGGACAACTACCTGGCGATGCTCAGGGCCTACCGGAAGATGTTCGGATTGCCCAACCTGCCCGCCCTCTAGTGAGTTCCTAACTTCCCAAATATCAAATACTTAAAGGGCAAGCAATTGACAAGTCCCAGCTTTTCTGGCATCCTTTATATCACAAGGCTTCGTAATACATACGAATCTTGATTAGGTTACAGGGTAATTTTATCTCTAGGCCACACGTTACAATTACTGCACAGCGGTCATAGCGGAAGACGGGACCTCAGATACGAGGATTCACGGCGTGTGCCGTGACATGATAAGTGGTCGAGTCGCGATGGGGAGGTTTGTGCCTTATGAAACGCGTGTCCTGTCAGCTTGTCCTTGCGGTGGTATGCTGGTCGTGGGCGAACGTGCATGCCGCCGAAATTCACTTTGGAATCGTCCTTGACAGCTCACAGGAGGTCCCCCCCAACGACAGCACGGCCACCGGATCGGGCACCGCTACGCTGAGCGATGATCAGACCCAACTGACCATCACGGTCACCCACACCGTGGCCGAGCCCACGGCAGCCCACATTCATCCCGGGCTTCCCGGCGTCAACAATTCTCCGATCTTCACGCTGGACCCGCCGACCAGTCCCATCACCGAAACTTGGACCGGCCTCACTGCCCAGAATGTTCAGGACCTTCTGGCCGGGGCTCTTTATGTCAATGTGCATTCCAGCACGTTTCCCGGAGGCGAAATCCGCGGCCAGTTGCTTCGAGTCGCCGATTTCGGGGATGCGCCGGACGAGCCGGAGCTCGTGCTAAAGCACTTTGGACCCCTAACCGGCCACTACCCAACCTTACGTAACACGACCAACGCCATACCCGGCCGTACCGGCCCCTACCACTTAGTCATCGGGGAGGAAATGCTCGGCCAGAGCGTTGATTCCGAACTGGACGCAAACGTGGTGGACCTTGACCCGTTCGACGACGGCTTCCGCGGACTGTTTTTCCGACTCGCACCGGGCCTCGGGGCGGTGGTTCGATACGAAGTGACCATTCCGCTGGGGTCTCCTGACGTTACACGCTACCTCAACGTGGACATGGACCTGAATCGCAACGGCCGCTGGCGCAACGAAGGCTTTGACGAATGGGTCGTGAAGAATTTCCCGATCAATATTCCTCCGGGTTCGCCCCCAACCATCGTGGCGGCCGCCGACTTCACACCTTTTCCGGGACCGGCCGTCGGCACGCTGCCGCCCTTTGATTTGGGAACCTGGATTCGCGGAACCCTCACGCGCGATCCCGAAACCATCGCGCCTGAACTCTTCGGTGATGCCGGGTGGGACGGCAGCGGACCGCTCGAGGGCTTCAACTTCGGCGAAACCGAAGACCATTTCTGGTTCGGCGTCGGCGGCGAAGGGGAAGGCGAGGGCGAAGGGGAAGGCGAGGGCGAAGGCGAGGGCGAAGGCGAAAAGGAAGACATATACATCGCGTGGTTCCCGAAAATCGTCTACGTGGATAATGACGCCACTTACTTCTGCATCAAGATTTGTAACCCCACGGGCAAGGACTTCGATATCACCGTTGATATCAATACCGAGACCGGCCAAATCGGACTTTCCGGGAATGGCCAGACCGTACATCTGAAGGCACATTCCTGCGTGTGGGTATGCTTCTGCGCGTTCTGGCTCCAACAGGGCACCAACCGCCAAGATAGGGGTGAATTCGTCCTGGACCCACCTTTTGGCGATTCGATATCGTTCGTTGATTTGTTCGCTCCTACTGGCGGGCCGGAAACGATCCAGATTACAAGCCCTCGCGGCGCCGCGCTTACCGCCGCAATACCGGTCGGTGCCCAGGCTGAGGCAAAAACGGATTTCCTTCTTAGTGAAGTCGCGGACATTCCGAATCCGAATGCCATCGCCACGGCGAAGCCGCATGTCCCGGTGCTTCCTGACAAGGTGATTTACGCGGTGGATGTCACGCCGGACGGGATGCCTTTCAGTCCAGAGGCACTTATGGAATTGCCATTTGGTCCCCAGATGGCCGCCGCCGCAGGCGTAGTACCCAACTTCGCGGTACCGGTAAAGTACGACCCAATCCAGCAACAGTGGACGCCGATCAATCCATACATCTTCCAGCCCGACGAGAAGACGGTTCTTTTCGAGACGGCGACTACGTCCATCTACGGCGTGGCCGGTGCCAGCGATCCGGACGGCGACGGTATGCCGAACACGTGGGAAACGGCCAACGGCCTGGACCCGAACGATCCCGCCGATGGCACAGCAGACCCCGACGGCGACGGCCTGCCCAACGCTCAGGAATACGCCCATGGCACGCATATTGACGATCCGGACACCGACGACGACGGGATTGACGACGGCAACGAGGTCCAGTACGGTCTCAGTCCCAACGATCCGGCTGACGCCGGTTCGGACGCCGACGGCGACGGACTGACCGCCTTACAGGAAGTAAACGAGCACCAGTCCAACCCGAATGACCCGGACTCCGACGACGACGGAGTGAATGACGGAACCGAAGTCACGAACGGGACCGGTCCAACGGACGAAGATTCGGATGACGATGGCCTCAACGACGGCGAAGAAGTCACCGCCGGCACCAACCCGTTAGACCCGGACTCGGACGACGATGGAATCAATGATGACGACGAAGTAGATAATGCGCTGAATCCGAATGATCCCAGCGATGCCACCTCAGACCTAGACGGCGACGGGCTCTCGGCGCGCGATGAGATCAACACGCATCTGTCTAACCCGAACGACGCGGACTCCGACGATGACGGACTCACGGACGGCGATGAGGTGGCCAACAACGCCAACCCGAATGACCCGGATACCGACGATGACGGCATCGGCGACAATACGGAAGTAACCAACGGCACTGACCCGGCCGACGCGGACTCCGATGATGACGGCCTGAACGACGGAGACGAAGCCACTGCCGGTACCAGCCCTACGGACGCCGACTCGGATGACGATGGATTGAACGACGGCGCCGAGGTCGCTGGCGGCACCGATCCGAATGATTCAGATTCGGACGATGACCAGATCAACGACGGCGACGAAGTGAACAATGGTCTCGATCCCAACGACCCGACCGATGCGGACTCCGACACCGATGGCGATGGATTGAGCGCGCGCGAGGAAATCGCAATCGGTGCGAATCCCAATGATTCGGACTCCGATGACGACGGAATTGAAGATGGTGTCGAGGTGGCCAACG
The DNA here is from genome assembly GCA_016209895.1 of Candidatus Hydrogenedentota bacterium. Classification (GTDB taxonomy): domain Bacteria; phylum Hydrogenedentota; class Hydrogenedentia; order Hydrogenedentales; family SLHB01; genus JACQVH01. The sequence goes on from JACQVH010000301.1 coordinate 5,254, forward strand.
GGACCTCGCCCGGCGATGCCGACACGGATGATGATGGCATCAATGATGGCGATGAAGCGTCACACGGTACCAGCCCAACCGACGCCGATTCCGACGATGACGGCATCGCGGATGGAGCGGAAGTGACAAACGGCTTGGACCCAACGGACGGCGCCGACGCCGTTTCCGACGTGGACGGCGACGGGCTCACAGCCCGGGAGGAGATCAATCAGTACGGTTCCGACCCGAATGACCCGGACAGCGACGACGACCAGTACTACGACGGCGTCGAAGCGGCTCACGGCGGCGACCCGGCGGACGGAAACGTCGTCCCGCCGCCGACCGGCGTGCCCGCCGACGTGGATCTGGATAACGACACCGATGCCGTGGACATCCAAACGGTGATCAACGGCGCCCTCGGACTTGCCACGCCGGTACCCACCAACTTGGACGAGACCGCCGGTACCGACGCCGTGGACGTACAAAAGGTCATCAACGCAGCCCTCGGCTTGCCAATCTAAGAACGTAATAAGTTGTCACGACACGAGCGCCCGGTTAACAAATCGGGCGCTCATTTTTTGGAGTGCGGCGCCCGTGACGCCGCTTTGGCTTGGCGCGGAGCGCTCTTAGCGTATCACATCGCGTCCTTTTCCGATCACCGGGCATAGAGGCGACGCGGCTACGCCGCGAGTAAATGCGGCGTCACGGCCGTCGCACTCCAAATTACGGGCGTAAGTTTGAATTCGTCCACCAAATCACGCTACAACGCCTTCCATGTTTCCGAAGAAGACGTTGTACGCACTCACGATTCTTCTCGCGATGTTGCCGGGGTTGGCGTGTATGCAACCACCAACCCCCGCTCCTTCGGCGCCCCCTAAGACTTCCATCCCTGATAACCCGCCCCCGCGGATCATCAACGTACACGAGCATATCCAGTCCCTGCGCGAAGCGCCCAAACTGCTCGCCGCTATGGACCAAGTCGGAATCGCCAAGACGGTCCTCGTGGGCAGTTCGTGGTTCACCATCACCTTGAATCAGAAAGTCGGCTTCACGCGCTACGACCAGAACAACGAAGAACTCCTCAAAATCGTGCGAGCCTATCCGGGGCGGTTCGAGGCGTGGCCCACGGTCAATCCGAACGACCCGGAAAAACTGGAGAAGTTCGAACAACTGGTCGAACGCGGCGCCACAGGCCTGAAGCTCTATCTCGGCCACGGCCTCGTCAAGAAGAACGCACCCGAGTATTTCTTCCATACCATGGCGTTGGACGACCCGCGGATGCGGCCCCTGTACGCATTCTGTCAGGAACGAAACGTGCCGATTTGCTTCCACGTCAATCCCGGCCCCAAGACTCCCGGATTCGCCGAAGAGTTTGTCGCGGTGCTCAGCGCTTATCCGGATTTGAAGGTAATCTGTCCGCATTTCATGTTGTCGTCCATCAAGGAATCCCGACTGCGCGAGTTCCTGGACACATTCCCAAACCTTTACACGGACATCAGTTTTGGACATGACGACTATCTGCGCGACGGCCTGCGCCGCGTCTCGAAAGATACGCCCGTGTTTCGGAAGCTGATCGCCGACTATCCGGACCGCTTCATGTTCGGCACAGACGTCGTAGTCACCGAAGCGCGATTCAAGACCACCCCCTGGATGATGGACCGGTGCCGTGCTTACATTGACTTGATGACCAAGGAGGATTACACGACGCCGCTACTTCCCGACGAGACTCTCAATGGCTTGGCACTTTCCGGCGACTTGCTCGAGAAGCTGTTACATCAGAACTTCGAAGCTTTCCAAGCCAAGCAACCCCAAGGCACTCAAATCACGCGTCAGATTGATTGGAATAATATGGGACTCCCCAAAACGGGCCGCGCGCCCGGCACGGCACTGCCGGCGCCCAGACAAGAAGCCATCCCCAAGCCGGTCGCGCCATGAACCTGCCCCACCTGTTATGCTGAGTCCCGCGCCGCGCGGGAAAGCATCTCTTCCACCCAAGGCTTCGGCATGCCAGATTCTTCACTAACGCTCAGAATGACAAATAAGGTAGGCTTCTCGACCGAGCCATGAGATGCCGATAGTCAGAAGACCGATTCTCGGAGAAAAGCTTCATGTACATCCAGGTCGTTGGCGCGGGTAGTTGGGGCTTAGCCCTGGCCCGCTTGCTGGGGCTGAATGGTCACCGTGTTGCTTTGTGGTCGCGCGAGGAGGACCAGCCAGAACACCTCCGCCGGACTCGCCGGAGCGCCTTGTATCTGCCGGGGGTTTCCATTCCGGAATCAGTCGCCGTCGGCGGTGAATCCGACCCCGATGTCGAGATGGCCATCCTCGCCGTGCCGTCTCATGCCATGCGCAGCGTCGTGGCCGCGCACCCATTCTCGGCAAAAACCATCCGCGTCTCCGTCGCAAAAGGCATCGAGAATGAAACGCTCCTGCGCATGAGTGAGGTCGTCCGCGAAACCGCTGGCGACGCGCCCGTCGTTGCGTTATCCGGCCCCAGTCACGCCGAAGAAGTCGCGCGCGACCTACCCGCCTCCGTAGTAGCCGCCGGCCCGGACCCCGCCGCCTGCCAAGTCGTCCAGGATGCGCTGCGGGGCCGCACCTTTCGCGTTTATACCAGTCCCGACATTGTCGGCGTCGAACTCGGCGGCGCCCTCAAGAACATCATCGCCATTGCCGCCGGCGTCGTGGACGGCCTCGGTCTCGGCGACAACGCCAAGGCCGCCCTGATTACGCGAGGTTTGGCCGAAATGGCGCGCTTGGGCGTGGCCATGGGTGCCGAACCGCTCACGTTCGCCGGACTCAGCGGCGTCGGCGACCTGATCGTCACGTGCGCCAGCCGCCACTCCCGCAATCGCTCCGTAGGCGAACGCATCGCCCAGGGCATGTCCCTCGAGCAAATCCAAGCCTCGTCCCCCATGGTCGCCGAGGGCGTCCGCAACACGCGGTCCGCACACGCGCTGGCCAAACGGCACGGAATCGAGATGCCCATCACCGAGCAAGTGCACCGCGTACTGTTCGAAGGCGCGAACGCCCGGGAAGCCGTGACCGCACTCATGCTCCGCGAAGCCAAACCCGAACGTGGATGACTCAATTGCGGATTGCGGATTGAGACGTCAGCAAATCATTCGATTGCCGTCTTAATTTGCCCCTTGTTCTTCGTCCTTGCTGTCGTTGTTGTCCTTGCGGTCCTTTTGGTCCTTTACGTCCTTTATCCTTTGTGCTTCATACTTCAGCCTTCGGGCCTGCGTCAGGAATTGGGGTTTTTAGGTGGGCTGCGGTAGGCGTTGCTCCCAGAAGTCCTCGAAGCGGTTGGATAGGATGGCGCATCGAAGTGCAATGATGGCATTGGCGCCGCGT